>CAYQJL010000282.1:0-213652 GCA_964417675.1 uncultured bacterium
CCGGCGGCCCACCCGGCAGCCCGCCCGGCGGCCCACCCGGCAGCCCGCCCGGCAGCCCACCCGGCGGCCCTGACCATGCGGATCCACGCCGGTCGCTACCCACACCCACCTCCCGGCCGCCCGGTCCACGCGGCCAGCTCATCGCTCGCGCGCCGGGCATTGGCCTTCATCGCCTCTGCCAACCGCGGGCCATAGTCGCGCACGGCCGCCTGCGGCCCGAGTTCGGCGGGCACATGGAGGGGCCGGCCGAGGGACACGACCAGGCGCGAACCGGGCAGCGGCACCTGAAAGCGGTCCCAGGAATGCAGGCGCTTCTCGGGGTGGGCAAAGGCCGCCAGCGGGATCATGGGGATTCCGCCCCGCTGGGCCACCAGGATCGCGCCCGGGTGCACCGTGTGGCGCGGGCCCCGCGGGCCGTCGGGCGTGATGCCCAGGAGCTGGCCCGCACGCCCGAGGCGCGCCATTTCCAGAAGGGAGCGATAGCCGCCCCGGGTGGTGGATCCGCGGACCGTCCCACAACCCAGGTGCCGGATGATCTGGGTGATGATCTCTCCGTCCCGGTGTTCGCTGACCAGAATCACGGGGTGCCGGAAACTCATCACGCAGGTCAGGGGCAGAAGCTGTCCGTGCCAGAAGGTGAGCAGGGCCCCCTCGTGCCGCTCCAGGTACGGGCGCAGGTGCTGCTCACCCAGGCGACGCACCCGCAGGGTGCGCTGCAGTCCGCGCAGCAGCCAGGAGCCGGCCCATCCCATGGCCCAGACGTCCCGCCCGTAGGTTGCTCTGGCGCGACGCTTCATGAGCCCAACTGCGCCAGAATGCGCCTGGCCGCCCGATCGTAGGCGCCCGGTGCCCCGAACGGCTCCCGCAAGGCCAGCAGGTCGCGGTTCATCCTGGCCCACTCTTTTGAATCATCCAGCAAGCGTTCGACCTCCCCGGCGATCTTCTCGCTCCGGCAATCATCCTGCAACAGCTCCGGCACGATCCGCCGGCCGGCGATCACATTGGCCATGGCCGCGAAGGGAACCTTCACGAGGCGCCGCGCCAGCAGCCAGGACATGCGGTTCATTCGGTACACCACCACCATGGGGGTCCCGGCCAGGGCCACTTCGAAGGAGGCCGTGCCCGAAACGCAGATCGACACATCAGCGGCAGCGGCCAGATCGAACAGCGGCTCGCGGGACAGCTCGATCCCGGCCTTTCCGGCCCACGGTTCATACGACGACCGAGCGAGGGAACCCGCCATCCGCAGCCGCCAGTCGATCCCGCGCCGGCGGCTGACGATCGCGGCGGCCTCGGCCAGGATCGGCAGGTGCCGGGCGATCTCGCCCGGGCGGCTTCCCGGCAGGAGCAGACCGCACGCGCGCGCGCGCTCCGCGGGCCCGCTTCGGCGACCGGACGGCGCTGGCTGCGCGGCCACGGCAACGTCCACCAGGGGATGTCCCACGTAGGTCGCCGGGACGCCCCGCGACCGGAACCACTCCTCCTCGAACGGGAACAAGACGAGCAGCTCGCGCACATGCCGCCGCAGGCACGCCACCCGCCCGGCCCGCCAGGCCCATAGCTGGGGGGCGATGAAGTAGATCACCGGAACGCCCGCCCGGGCCGCGTGCGGCAAGAGCCGCAGGTTGAAATCGGGGGAATCGATCGGCACGAACAGGTCGGGTGGATCCTCACGAAGCCCGCGCTTGAGGCACCCGAGGAGGCGCAGAGCGGTCGGAAGCACCGTGACCGCCTCCAGCAGCCCGATCACTGCGAGCTGTTCAGCACGGCCCAGCAACTCGATGCCCTCGGCGGCCAACGCGGGACCGCCGATGCCCTGGATCGCGCCCGCGAAGCCCTGCCGGCGCAATGCTCGTACGAGACCCGCTCCGTGGGCGTCGCTGCTCGCCTCGCCCGTGGTGATCAGCAGGCGCGGCCGGCCGCGCGCGGGTGCCGAACTCATGAGCGGCGGACCGGAGGTCCTGTCGGCAGATCGGCGCGCGGGGCGAGTTGGGCCAGGCTGCGGCCAACCTCGGCACGGATCCGTTCGGCCAGTTCGAGGACCCGCAGAGCCTCCTCGCCGCTGACCGCCGGGGGAGTCTTCGTGCGCACCGCTTCCAGGAACGCCCGCGCCTCTTGCGCCAGGGCATCCTCGGGCGGGGCCTCCAGCACCGTTTCCTGAACGCGGAACCGCCCGGTGGCCGGCACCTCGATCGGACCGTCCGGATCGGCTTCCACATGGACCCGCCGTCCGCAACGACTGCCCAGATCCAGCGAGATGTACCCGCTGGGCCCGAAGAACCGGATCTTGCGCACGCGCTCCTGCGACACCCGGCTGGCGGTCAGGTTGGCCACCGTGCCGTTGGCAAACCGCAGGTGCACGTTGGCGATGTCCACCCAGGGAGTCAAGACGCCCACCCCGATCGCATCCAGGCGCACGAGCTCCGCGTCCACCAGGCTGAGCAGGATGTCCAGATCGTGGACCATCAGGTCAAGGACGACATCGACATCCATGCTGCGCGGGACGAAGGGCGCCAGTCGTTCCGCGGTGACGAAGGCGGGTGTGCCGATCCGATCGCGCACGGCCCGAAACAGCGGATTGAAACGTTCCACATGGCCGACCTGAAGGGTCAATCCCGTCTCGCGGGCCCGCGCCACCAGCCGCCGTCCCTGTTCGACCGTCTGGGTCATGGGCTTCTCGACCATCAGATGGCACCCCGCGTCCAGGACGCGCATGCCAAGATCGAAGTGGGTCTCGGTCGGTGTGGCCAGGACCACGGCTTCGCTGGCCGCCAAGAGCTCCTCGAGGTCGCTGCTTACCCGGGCATCCAGCGCCGCGGCCAGTTCCTGGGCCCGGCCGGGGCTGCTGTCGAAGAGGATCAGGGTCCGGTCCGGTTCCAGCTGGCGCAGCTTCTGCGCGTGAAACGTTCCCAGATGCCCGACCCCAACCACCGCCAGGGCATCGCGCTGCGTGCTCATAAGAGGCCTCGTCTCCCCTTCCGGCTGCCGGTGGACCGGCTAGCGGGTCAATCCTCGCACGGACTCCTCGACGAACCGGCAGAAGTAGTCGATCTCCGGCAACGGTTGGCATTCCCTGCGAATCCGTGCCAGGGCCTGCTCCTTGATCAGCTTCGAACGGAAGAAGATGCGATAGAGCTTCTTGAGCTCCTTGATCGTCTCGGGCGAGAACCCGCGGCGCTCGAGGCCGATCAGATTCAAACCCGCGATCCTGAGCGGCATGCCGCCCGCCCGCACGAAGGGCGGCACGTCCTTGGGCACGCGCAATCCACCACCGATGATGCAATGCGCTCCAATGCGGGTGAACTGATGCACCGGCACCACCCCGCTGATGAGGGCGTAGTCATCGATGCGCACATGCCCGGCAATCGTCGCGGCATTGCCCAGGATCACGCGACTGCCCACCACGCAATTGTGCGCCACATGGGCATAGGCCATGATCAAGTTCTCGTTGCCGATGACCGTCGCCTCACCCTCGGCCGTGGCTCGATGGATCGTGCAGTACTCGCGAAAGGTGTTGCGCGCCCCGATGCGCGTCTGGCTGGGGGCGCCCTGGTACTTCAGATCCTGCGGCGCCCCCCCGATGGCCGCGCCATGAAAGAAGTGGCAGTCCGGTCCGATGGTGGTATGCCCATCGATTCGCACCATCGAGTCCAGGCGGCAACCCTCCCCCAGGGTCACCTGCGGACCGATGATGCAATAGGGACCCACCTGAACGCCGGGCCCCAGCCGGGCCCCGTGACCGATGATCGCCGTCGCATGAATCTGACTCATCGCCGCGGCGCCTCCCTGCGATCGACGATGCTCGAGAGCAGATCGGCCTCGGCGACCATCTGGCCCTGCACGAACGCCTTTCCGGCCATCTTGCAGGTGCGCCGCTTCAGTTTCTGCAATTCGAGATCGAAGAGAATCTGATCCCCGGGCACGACCGGCCGCCGAAACTTGGCGTTGTCGATGCCCATGAAGTAGACGAGTTTCGATTCCGGATCATCGACCGTATTCAGCAACAGCACGCCACCCACCTGGGCCATCGCTTCGATGATCAGCACGGCGGGCATGATCGGGTGGCCCGGAAAGTGCCCCATGAAGAACGGTTCATTGACCGTGACGTTCTTGAGACCGACCACCCGCTCGCGCTCTTTCAGATACAGAATGCGGTCCACCAGCAGGAACGGATACCGATGCGGCATGATGCGCGTGATGTCATGGATATCGAAATGCACTTCCCTGAGCAGCCGCTCGTACTCGGCGGGACCCGCATGGGCCTTCACCAGCATCTGCACAAAGGCCGCATTGTGATGGTGGCCGCTGCGGATCGCGTGAATGTGCCCGCGCACCGGACGCCCCACCACCGACAGGTCGCCGAGTAGATCGAGAATCTTGTGCCGCACCGGTTCGTCGGGATAGCGCAGCGGCTCGGCGTTCATGATCCCGTCGTCCTTGACCACCACGGCGTTCTGCAACGTACCGCCGCGAATCAGGCCCATCTCACGCAGCCGCTCGACATCCCGGTAGAGGACGAAGGTGCGCGCGGAGGCGATCCCGGCCTTGAAGCTCTCGGGCGTGATGTCCAGGCTCATATGCTGCGTGCCGAGGATCGGGTTCTCGAACTGGATCGTGAAACTGAGTTTGAGCCCGTCGTAGGGGGTGGCGATGATTTCAACCCCGTCTTGCGAGTAACACACCGGGCGACGAACGATGAACGGGTCCTGTGGCGCCGCCAGTTCCACGATCCCGGCCTCTTCGATCAGCTGCACGAACGGTGCCGAACTCCCATCGATCGGTTCGGGAGCCTCGCTGCCATCGAGTTCCACGATCAGATTGTCAATGCCCAATCCGCTCACCGCAGCCAGCACATGCTCGATCGTCTCGACCTGCGCCGGTCCGCTGCACAGCGTGGTATGCCGCTGCGAGGCCCGATCGGTCACCACATTCTCGGGGCACACCTTGATGCGCGGGCGCCCTTCGAGATCACCTCTCACAAACCACAATCCCTCGCCGGCTTCGGCCGGATGAAGCTGCATCACGGTCTCCTGGCCGCGGTGCAGGCCCACCCCACGGAAGGAAACGGTCCGTCCGATGGTCCGCTGCTTCACGTCACATCCTCTCCCCGCTGCTCGAGTTGGCGCACCCGCTCCCGCAACCGGCGCACCTCGCGCTGCAACTCGGGCAGATGCCGCAGCGCGGCATACATTCGTTTGGCCAAACTGTGCGGCGTGGCCGGATAGCCGGAGACGGCCGTCTGCGCCGGCACCGACTTCGTCACCCCGCCCTGGGCACCCACCTGGGCCTGATCGCCGATCTCGATATGGCCCACGACACCCACCTGTCCGCCGAGCGTCACCCGATTTCCAATCGAGGTGCTTCCCGCGATTCCGACCTGGGCGCACAGGATCGAATCCTCACCGATGCTGACATTGTGCGCTACCTGAACCAGGTTGTCGATCCGAGTTCCCCGGCGCACGCGGGTCACGCCGGTGGTAGCCCGGTCGACGCAGCTGTTGGCCCCGATCTCGACATCATCTTCGATGACCACCCGGCCGAGCTGCAGAACCTTGGTGTGCTTCCCATCCTTGCCGGTGGCGAATCCGAATCCATCATCCCCGATCACCGCGCCGCCGTGGAGAATGACGCGTTTGCCGATCGAGGTCTCCTCCCGGATCACGACGTTGGGATAGATCAGGCTGTCGGCGCCGATCGTCACGGCCGGACCAATGATGGCGCCCGGCAGAATCGTGACGCCATCGCCGATCACGCAGCCCGCGCCGATCAGCACATAGGGCCCCACCGCCACATCGCGGCCCAGCCTAGCGCTCGGGTCGATCAACGCCGTGGGGTGCACCCCCTTGGGAATCAGGCGCTGCTCGGCATGGAACAGCGCCATCAGGCGATGGAACGCCGCATACGGGTCTTCCACCTGGATGCCGGCGCGCCCCTCGAAAGCATGCTGCACTGGAAGGATGACGGCCGTGGCCTGCGTCTGCCCAAGCCATTCCTCGTAGCGAGGATTGCCGAGGAAGGTGATGTCGCCTTCGCGGGCTTCCTTGATCCCGGCCACCCCACGGATCAGCAGCTCGCCATCCCCGTGCAACCGCCCTCCCACCAACTGCGCCAACTCCGCGAGCCGGCGGGCCGGCCGGCGGGCGGGCCGTTCCTGCATGTCGCTGGACGTGCTCATAGAGCTAGTCGGTTCCTTCCCGGCTATTGAGCCGGTCGACCACCAGTGCGGTGATGTCGTGATCCGGATCGGCATACAGGATGTTGTTGTCGGCCGCGTCCAGGATGAAATCGTACCCCTCTTCCACGGCCAGCTGGGCCAGAAGCGTCTGGACCTCGTTGATGATGGGACGCAACAGCTCTTCGTTGCGCCGTTCAAGCTCCCCCTCCGGTCCCCACACACTCTGGATGAATTGCTCATACTCGTTGAGCTGCCGCTGGTACTCCATCTCGCGCTCCTGCCGGCGCTCGTCGCTCAGCATCAACGACTGGCTCTGCAGGTCGGCTTGCATTTCCTCGAGTTCGCTCTTGCGACGCATCGCCTCTTCGTTCCAACCCTGCACATCCCGGTTGAACGTTTCCACCACCGTTTGCACGGCGGCGTACTCCGAGAGCACGACTTCGCTGTTGATGAAGGCGATCCGCAGCTCAGCGCCTGCCGGAGCCGCCGCGACCAACCCGCCCAAGAGACATAGAACGAAGAGATTGCGCATGCGATTCCTCCATGTCCGGAGATACGTTGCGAAGGATCCTAGACAAAGGAGCCGGCCTGATGCCAGCCCTTATTCTCCCCGCGTCGCCACCCATACCGCGTGGCCACCCATACCGCGTGGCCACCGCCGTCGTTTCGCCACCGCCGGCGCGTCGCGACCCATCCCGCGACCGGCCCTAGAACTGAGGTCCGAAGGCGAAGTGCGTCTTCCAGCGCTTGCGCTCGAAACCGTAGGCATAATAGAGCCCGATCGGACCCAGCATCGGCACCTCCATCGTGATGCCGACCCCCGCACCCAACTTCAACCCACTCAAGGACATATCGTACCCCGAATTCCACGTGTCCCCGGCGTCGAAGAACAGGGCGCCGTAGAGGGGCGCGACCACCGGGAATTGAAACTCTGCCGTGAACGCCAGGAGATAATTCCCGCCCGGGAAGCGATACTCGCGACCATCGCTGTAGGTCTTGATGTTCTCCTCTGGCACAATGTAGTAGTCGTCGTAGCCGCGCAGGAGGTTGAACCCCGTGATGCCCCCCATCCGATACCGTTCCGCGGGGGGCATGCTGCCCTGGCGCTCATAGGTTCCCAGCATCCCGAAACGGCCTCGAATCATGAGCACCGGCTTCCAGAAGGGGATCAGGTATTGGCGGTGATCGAGGCTGAACTCGTAGAAATCCATCGATCCACCCAGCAGGCCGCCGTTGAACTCCGTGCGCAGAGTCGTGCGGGCCCCCATGCTCGGGTGGAAGGGATTGTCGGTCGAATTCCGATACCAGGACATAAACAGCCGTGACAGGGTTCCTTCACCCTGAATCAGGAGTCTCTGGGTATCCTCGGGGAGCGAGTTGTAGTCGCGGTAGCGCGTATCGCTCAGCGAGTACCCCACCGTCATCCGCGTGTAATCGGGCCAGTCCAGGAACCAGGGGAATCCTACGCGCACGCCGCCCCCGCGCAAGCGGTGCCAGTAGGAGGCATCCAGACCGGTGCCGGCATAGACCCGCCGATAGGTCTCGGTGTTGTAGAGATCGACGCCGGCCGAGATCGGGCGGCCCAGGACCCACGGCTCGGTGAAGGACAGGTCGTAGTACTCGCGGCGGCTGCCACGCTCCACTTCCATCGAAAGCGCCTGGCCGTTGCCGAAGAGATTGTTGTGCCCGATCTTCACGAATCCGGTCAGGCCGATTTGGCTCGAATAGCCGGCTCCCGCATTGAACTGCGCCGAGCTCTTCTCCAGCACGCGGAAGGTGACATTGACTTCCCCCGACTCGGCCGCCGGGTTGAACTCAATTTGCACATCCTCGAAGTAGCCGGTGGCGAAGATGTCTCGCTGCGAACGCAGCAGCGCGCTGCGCCGGAGAAGATCCCCGGGGTAGAGCTTCATCTCGCGCCGGACGACATGTTCCTTCGTCCGAGTGTTGCCGACGATCTTGATCTCCCCGACCCGCGAGGGATCCCCTTCATGGACCATGAAGGTCACCCCGACCTCATCGCCGCGCACCCGCGTCAGCGGTTCGATGCGCAGTTCGACGAGATAACCTCGTTCGGTATAGCGGTCGTAGAGCGCCGCGAGGGTTTCGTCCACCTTGCTCTGGTCGTAGGGATCGCCGGCCTTGAAAAACAGCGCCTCCTTGACCTGCACGGAATCCAGGACACTGACACCATCCCACGCCACCGGCCCGAATCGATATTGCGGCCCCTCCTCGATCTCGAAGGTGATCTGAACCTCCTGGCCGTCGGCCGAGAACAGCGGATCGCGTAGCTGTGCCTTGGCATCCTTGTAGCCCTGATTGCGGTAGAAGGAGACCAGGCCGGCCACGTCCACGTCGAGCTGCTCCCGGTTGAAGCGGCCCTTGCGCAGAAACCCCTTCTTCTTGACCGAGACCTTGCCGCGCAGCTCGTCCCCCGAGAAGGCCGCGTTGCCCAGAAAGTGAATGCCGGTGATCTTGACGCGCTGCCCCTCGTCGATCACGAATCGCACGCGCACCCCCTCCTCGCCGGGATCGGGAGTGGCCTCGGCCCGGATGTCAGCCTGGGCGAAACCTTCATCCAGGTAGGCTGTCTTCATCGCACGCCGGGACGCCTGGACTTCCGCTTCGTCGTACACCTGCCCTTTGACCAAGCCGGCATGTCCCTTCAGATCCTCGGCACTGAAGAACTCATGACCCGAGAAGCTCACCTGCGTCACGCGCGGACGTTCCACGAAATGGAACTCGAGGATCAAGCCCCCGGGCGGATTGGGCTTGAGGTAGGCCGAGATCTGGTCGAACAGGCCGAGCTGAAAGAGACTGCGCACGCTCTGGCTCAAGCGGAAGGGGTAGGCGGGCTGGCCGATCTCGACCCGGACCGACTCGGACACCAGATCGGGATCCACTCGGGCAAGGCCCACAAACGCGATCGAATCCACCGGGGCCGTTTCCTGCGCGCCGGCAGGCACGCTCGACCCGGCAAGAGCACAACAAATGGCAACCCATAGCAGCGCGAACTGCCCACCCGCGGTGAGCTGGCTCCTGGACATCCTGCCCCTTTCACACCGGACTCCGCCGGATGCGATCCTCTTTTCCTAGCGGCCGGGAAGCGCGCGTCTCTGCTGAAGTTGCGCGCCGCAGGCCCCGGCCCCGGTCACTGGCTGGCGGAATCAGCGGACCCCGGAGCATCCTCGCTCGGGTGCTGCGGCCCGCCGGCTGACACGGCGGATTCCTCGCGCTGGCCGGCGGCCCCGGGGGCCTTGGCAACCGGCTCAGCCTCCACATCCGTGGCCGCGCTGCGCTTGTCATCCTCGAATCCGAGTACTTCGCCCTTCTTGGTCACCCGGATGACCGCCCCCGGCTTGAAGCGGCCACGCAGGACCTGCTCGGCCAGCGGATCTTCGATGAGGCGCTGGATGGCCCTCCTCATCGGCCGGGCCCCAAGGTCCGGATCGAAGCCCTTCTCGAGCAGCAGGTCGATGGCGCCGCGGGTCAGGGAGATCGACAGCTCCGCTTCCGTGAGCCGGTCCTGTACTTGCTGCAACAGGATCAGCACGATCTGCTCCATGTCCTTCTCCGTCAAGGAGCGGAACACGACCAGCTCATCCAGACGGTTGAGGAATTCCGGATTGAACAGCTTGCGCACTTCTTCCATGACCGTGTTCTTCATGCTGTCATAGGTGGCGGTCTCGTTGTCGCGGGTGAAGCCGAGCCCACCGCGCCCGCGCAGGCGGCGCGCCCCCACATTGCTGGTCATGATCAGCACGCAATTCTTGAAGCTGACCTTGCGCTTCAGGCTGTCGGTCAGCATGCCGTCCTCGAGGACCTGCAGCAGAATGTTGAAGACATCCGGGTGCGCCTTTTCGATCTCGTCAAGCAGGACGACCGAATAGGGTTTGCGGCGCACCCGCTCGGTGAGCTGGCCGCCCTCCTCGTACCCCACATACCCGGGGGGCGCCCCCACGAGGCGGCTGACCGAGAACTTCTCCATGTATTCGCTCATGTCGATACGGATGAGCGAATCGGGATCATCGAAGAGGAAACGCGCCAACACCCGCGCCAGTTCGGTTTTGCCCACGCCGGTCGGCCCCAGGAAGACGAACGTGCCGATCGGCCGGCGCGGATCCCGCAGGCCGGCCCGGTTACGGCGGATCGCCTTGGCAATCGCCTCCACGGCCGCGCGTTGGCCGATGATCTCTTCCTCGAGCTTCTCCTCCATCTTCAGGAGCTTGGTGGTCTCCTCGGTCCCGATCTTCGAGACCGGAATCTTCGTCATGCGCGACACGATATAGGCGATATCGTCATCGGTCACATAGGTCCGCTGAGTGCTCTTGGCCTCGCTCCACTGCTTCTTGATGCTGTAGTACTCCTGGCGCAGGACCTTCTCTGTGTCTCGCAGACTGGCGGCCTTCTCGAACTCCTGGGCCCGGATCGCCGCCTCCTTCTCGAGTTGGATATGCTCGATCTTCTTATCGAGATCGCGCAACTCCATCGGGAAGGTGCTCTGGGACAGGCGCGCCCGGGCGCCGGCCTCGTCGATCACGTCAATGGCCTTGTCCGGCAGGAAGCGGTCGGAGATGTAGCGATCGCTCAGCCGCGCCGCGGCCAGGATGGCCTCGTCGGAGTAGTTCACCCGATGGTGGGCCTCGTACTTGTCGCGCAGTCCGCGCAGAATCTGCACGGTCTCCTCCACCGTCGGCGGATCGACGATCACCGATTGGAAGCGGCGATCGAGCGCTCCGTCCTTCTCGATGTGCTTGCGGTACTCATCGAGGGTAGTGGCTCCGATGCATTGCAGTTCCCCGCGCGCCAGCGCCGGTTTGAGCATGTTCGAGGCATCGATGGCGCCCTCGGCTCCTCCGGCTCCCACGATCGTGTGGAGCTCGTCGATGAAGATGATGGCGTCCTGTGACTCGCGCAGCTCGTTGATGATCGTCTTGAGGCGCTCCTCGAATTGCCCACGGTATTTCGTTCCCGCAACAACACTTGCAAGATCAAGAGTAATGAGACGGCGACCCCGCAACAGCTCGGGAACCTTCGAGTCGATGATCCGCTGCGCCAAGCCCTCTACAATGGCGGTCTTGCCCACTCCCGGCTCCCCGATCAGCACCGGGTTGTTCTTCTTGCGGCGGCAGAGAATCTGCACCAACCGTTCGATCTCGACTTCCCGTCCGAAGACCGGGTCGAGTTTGCCTTCTTTGGCCAACTCCGTCAGGTCCCGGCCAAACTGGTTGAGGCTGGGCGTCTCGGGCTTCTCTTCCGCCTCACCCTGCTGGGGTTGATTGGCATGGCCCCCCAGCAGCTTGAGCGTCTCTTCGCGCACCTTCTTGCGATCCACGCCCATGTCCATGAGAACCTTGGCCGCCACACCCTCACCCTCGCGGATCAGGCCGAGCAGCAGGTGCTCGGTGCCGACGTAGCTGTGACCCATCTGGCGGGCCTCATCGACCGCCAGTTCCAGAACCCGCCGGGCATTGGCCGTGAAGGGAATCTCGCCGATCGTCAGGGTTCCACCCGTGTGGGCCACCATGCTCTCGACGCTCTGGCGAATCGCATCCAGGTCGAGCCCCAGATTCGATAGCACCGTGGCGGCAATGCCCTCCCCCTCGCGCAACAGGCCCAGCAGCAGATGCTCGGTTCCGATCGAGTCGTGCTGAAGACGGCTGGCTTCCTCCCGGGCGAGGAAAATGACCTTGCGCACCCTTTCGGTGAATTTGTCGTTCATCCCTGCCAATGCTCCTTTTCTGTATCTTCGGCCGCGGGCCCCGCGCTAGGACACCGCCGCGCGCATCTTCTCGCGTATCAGCTCCGCCCGATAGGCGTTGCGCTCTTGCGAACTCATCTCCCTCCCGGCCATCAGCTGGAGGTGGGCCGGCTGGATCGAAAGCAGGATCTGGTTGATCAAAGCCACCGGCGGTACCTCGTCGAGACCCAAGGTGATCCCCAGCCGGATCGCCGAGGCCAGACCGATAGCTTCCTGAGAGGACATCAGATGCGCATGGGCCAGCACGCCCACCGCGCGCATGACCTTGTCACGAATCTGCTGGACCGCATCTTTCAGAAGGACATCCCGGGCCTTCTCCTCGTAGTCGAGCAGTTGTCGCACCACCCGCTCGAGGTTCAGGAGCGCCTGGGTTTCCTTCTCCCCCAATGTAATCTGGTTCGAGATCTGAAAGAAGTTCCCGATGACGTCGGTTCCCTCGCCGTAGAACCCACGAACGGCCAATCCCACCTGGGTAACTCCCGCGAGGACCTTCTTGATCTTCCGTGTCAGGACCAGCGCGGGGAGATGGACAAGGACCGACGCCCGCAGTCCGGTGCCCACATTCGTCGGACATGCCGTCAGGTAGCCGAAATCATCGGAGAAAGCCCACTCCAGCGAGGCCTCGAGCTGGTCATCGATCTGATTGGCGAGCTGATAGCACTCCTCCAACTGCAACCCCGGCCTGAGGGCCTGGATGCGCACATGGTCTTCCTCGTTGATCATCACGCTGGCGCCCTCGTCGCGGGAGAAGACCAACCCGGAATGCCCGCCGGAACTGGCGAGTTCATAGGAGATCAAGTGACGTTCCAGGAGGAATTGGCGCTCGAGCACGGGCAGGCCGCCGGTTTCGGTCAGCATCCGTGACTGAAACAGGCCGACCCCCAGGGCGGCGTTCTCCACACGATGCAGGACACCTCCGAGCTCCTCACCCAACCCCCGGCCGGGAAAGGACAGACCCTTCAGATTGCGGGCCAATCGAACCCGCGTGCTCAGGATGGCATCCGACTGAGGCCCCGCCTCGGAAAACCACTTGCCGGCGGTCGGCAACATCTCGCTGATCGGAAGGTGACTTTGCGTATCTTCTGACATGCTCTCCCTCATGACGCGCTCTCCCGGCCCAAGGTCGGCAGGCTATGCATTGCCCGCATTGGCCGAATTCGTCCCCCCGGCCGATGCGGCCTCGCCATCCTCGCCCACCGACAGCTCGATCTCTCGAATCCGGTCACGAATCATGGCGGCCTTCTCATACTCCTCGCGCTCGATGGCGCGTTCGAGCTCCTCGTGGAGCGTCTGAACCTGCCGGCGCCGTTCGAACTGGGTGCCCTCCTTGCCCGGGGCCTTGCCCACATGCCGGACGCTGCCATGAACCCGCCGGAGGATCTGGCGCAACTGGGTGCCGAAATCCTCGTAACACTTTGGACAGCCTAGCCTTCCCGTCTTCATGAACTCCGAGTACTTCAGTCCACAGCCGCCGCACTTGATCATGCCGACCTGGGAACTGCCGCCCGGATACAGGTTCTCCGCCATCCAGACCAGCTGGCTGGCGATCGAGATCGAGCCCTTCTCGACCATGGAATGGTAGCCCTTCTCCCGGGCACACCGCTCACACAGATGCAGCTCGGTCACCTGCTCATTTTTCACCTCTTTGACATGAATGGTCGCCTCGGCCACCTCACAGATCTGACATTTCATCGGTGTCCTCCCCGCATCCGGGTTCTCAGGCGCGTTTCGCGGCTCAGGGAACGGGACTCAAGCGCCCGTCGGCCACTCTCCATCTCTTATCGGCAAGCCCCGCCAAGTATTCATTGTGGGTCGCCACGACCCAGCTCTGGAGCCCATTTCTGGCCAGTGAATATAGCAACTCAAATACACCTTCACCAGTTTCACGATCCAGGTTTCCTGTCGGTTCGTCGGCCAGAACCAAGGCCGGATCCCCCGCGATCGCCCGGGCAATGGCGACCCGCTGCTGCTCGCCCCCCGAGAGGCGCTGCGGCGGATGTTCGAGTCTGCTATCTAAACCAACCAACGCCAAGTAGTTGGCGGCCCGCTGGCGTGCTTGGCGCGGTTCGATCCCGGACAGCAGCAGGGGAATCATCACATTCTCGAGGGCGGTGAACTCGCTCAGCAGATGGTGATACTGGAATACGAAGCCGATATGGCTCTGGCGCAGGCGAGCCCGCCCTTCTTCACTGAGAGCGACCACGTCGCGGCCGCCATAGAGGATCTCTCCGGCATCGGGCCGGTCCAGGGCGCCCATGACGTTGAGCAACGTGCTCTTGCCAGAGCCTGAAGCGCCAATAATGGCAATCACTTCGCCAGCCAACAGCTCCAGGTCGATCCCCCGCAGAACCTCGATCACCGAATCACCCGAGGGATAGCTCTTGCACACTCCACGGACCGTGAGAACGGCGGGCCGTGCCGGGGCGCCGCCCTGATCTGCCTGGCTGAGATCGGCCACGGGTTGCACTCCTTATTCCGATTGGATCGCGCTGATCGGGTCGAGCTGAGAGGCCTTCCATGCCGGGTACAGGGTGGCCAGCGCGGCAATCAGGGAAACGGCTCCCACGACCAACCCCACGTCGCCGGCCTGCACATCGACCGGTAGCGTATCGATGAAGTAGACATCCGCCGGTAGCCGGATGAACTCGTAACGTTCCAGCAGATGGCACAGCAGCAGTCCGATCCCGGCCCCCATGGCGGTGCCGCTGAAGGCCATGACCCACCCCTCCAGCACAAAGATCCGCAGGATCGCCATCGAGGTGGCCCCCATCGCTTTCAGGATTCCGATCTCCCGGCGCTTCTCCATCACCACCATGATCAGCGAGCTCGCGATATTGAATCCGGCCACCAGGATGATCATGGTCAGGATCACGAACATCGCCCGCTTCTCGGTCTGCATCCACTCAAACAGATTCCGATTCAGGTCGATCCAGTTGTTGGCCCGATAGGGAAACCCACCCAAGGAGGCCACGATCTCGTCGGCCACCCCGGCGGCGCGGTCCATGTCGGCGATCTTGATCTCGATCGCCGTCGCGCGCCCCTCCTCGAGACCAAAGAAGGAACCTGCTTCCGCGATGTCGACAAACGCCATGCTCGCGTCGAACTCGTACATGCCCGAATCGAAGAAGCCGGTGCACACGAACCGCCGCATGCGCGGCACGAAGCCCATGGGCGTCCGCCGTGATTCGGCCGGGCTGACCAGCAGCACCTCATCGCCCATGAAAAGGCTCATGTTCTCCGCGATGTGCTTGCCCAGGATGATCCCTGGAAGAAGATCCTCCGTGCGCGCGAGCCGCGGCGGACCGCCCGACGTGCGCACGAAGGCCTCGAGCGCGGTGACCTCCTTGGAATCCTCCCAGGCAATGCCCTGGATGATGGCGCCCTCGGCGGCGTCCCCGGCCGATAGCATGGCCTTGCCGTAGATCATGGGCGCCGAGGCCACGACCTGCGGGTGGGCATCGACAATCGCACCCAGGCTGTCGGGATTGGCCAGGCCCTGCGACCCGAAGCGCAGCAGGATGATGTGGGCATTGGTGCCCACGATGCGGCTCTTGACCTCGCCGTCAAAACCGCTCAGGACCGCCAGCACGACAATGAGCGCGCAGACCCCGAGGGCGATCCCCGCCGCGGCATAGAAGGCGGTCGCCGAGTGCAGCGCCGTCTCCCGCCGGCCGAACAGGTAGCGCAACCCGACAAAGGTCACAAACCTCGCATCGGACTGGCCGCGCCCGGGCGATGTCGCCCGGGCGAATTCGGGCAGCAGCAGCCGCCACAGAACCCAGCGCAGCAGCCAGACGATCAGCAACGGCCCCACCCAGACCGGGAGTGTCACCACACCCACGGCGCCCACCAGAAAGACCACCAGACCGGGAACCCGGCGCCGCGGACCGGCCCGCGCGAGAAAGCGCCCCAATCCCATGACCAGCAGGAGCAAGCCGCGAATGCCCACCAGCATCGGAAAGAGCACCAGTCCGGGCAGGCCGATCAGCCAGGAAAGCGGACCCGCCACCAGAACCGGGCGGTGCCGCAGCTCCTCGAGCTGCTGGATCAAGCCGTCCCCGCAAAGCCGAATGGCGCCGGCCAGGAGGAACAGCGGCACCCAGACGGGGAACAACAGCACGAGCAGGATCCGCACGGCCCATCCCGGCCCAGCCGCCTGACGCGTCGTTTCCATCGCTCTCGGGCCTCCCCTCCCGGCTAGCGTGCCCAGTCGCTCTTCAGGACCCTCTCGAACACCGGCGCAAGATTGCTGAAGAAGCGATCCAGGTCGAAGAGCTCATCCAGTCTCTGGAGGGAGAGATGTTCGGTCACCCTCGCCTGCTCGGCCAAGACCGCGCGCAGGGGCCTGCGCTCCTCCCAGGCCAGCATGGCGGACTGCTGCACGATGGCGTAGGCCTCCTCGCGGGAACCGAGCGCCTCGGTCAGCGCCAGCAGCACACCCTGCGAGAAGAACAGTCCGTGGCTGGCCGCGATGTTCTCCAGCATGCGCTCGGGTCTGACATCCAGACCGCCCAGCAGCTTCTCGATCAGGTGCAGTGTGTAATCGAGCCCCGTGAACGCATCCGGGAGAATCACGCGCTCGGCGCTCGAGTGGCTGATGTCCCGCTCGTGCCACAGCACGACATTCTCATAGGCCACCGCGACCTGTCCCCGTAACAGGCGCGCCAGGCCACTGACCCGCTCACACAGAATCGGATTGCGCTTGTGAGGCATGGCCGAGGAACCTTTCTGGCCGCGCGCGAACGGTTCGTAGGCCTCACCCACTTCGGTTCGCTGCAGATGGCGGATCTCCACGGCGATCTTCTCACAGCTCGTGGCGATCAGCGCCAGAACGGCCACCAGATGGGCATGCCGATCGCGTTGCACGATCTGGGACGACACCGGCGCCGCACGCAGTCCCAGAAGCTGGCAGGCGCGCGCTTCGACCTCGGGGGGCAGGTGGGCAAAGCTCCCCACCGCTCCCGAGAACTTGCCCACGGCAATCCCCTGCTTGGCCGCCGCAAGCCGTTCGGCCTGACGCTCCATCTCCTGAAACCAGATCAGCGCCTTCAGGCCGAAGGGAATCGGCTCGGCGTGCACGCCGTGGGTGCGTCCCATCATGGGCGTGTGTTCATGCCGCCGGGCCAGGCCGCGCAAGAGACGTCCCACCGTGACCAGGCGCGCGTCGATCAGTTCGCAGGCTTTGACCAGGATCGTCGCCAGGGAGGTATCCAGCAGGTCGGAGGAGGTCATCCCGCGGTGCAGGTAGGCCTTCTCCTCGCCGAGCGACTCGCCCAGGTTGGTCAGAAAGGCGATGACATCGTGGTGTGTTTCGGCCTCGATCGCCTGAATCCGCGCGATCTCGAAATGCGCATTCTGTCGCATGGCCGCGGCCGTCCCCGACGGAATCGTACCAAGCTCTTCCATCGCCTGGGCGGCCGCGAGTTCCACCGCCAGCCAAGCGTCGTAGCGCGCCTGGTCGGTCCACAAGGCGCCCATCCCCGGAAGGGTGTACCGTTCGATCATAGCTTCCCTGCTTGGCGGGGACAGGACCCGCCCTAGTTGTTTGGATTCTCGATCAGGAGGAGCGCGGCATCCCAGCGCTCCCCGTCCCGTTCGAGTGTGAGGGTGATCGTATCGCCGATGGTGGCGCCGAAGATCTTGCGCTGGGCCTGGGAGGCGCGATCGACCGGCACGCCGTTGACCTGCCGGATGATGTCGCCCACCTCGATGCCCGCCTGCGCCGCCGGACTGCCCTCTTCGATGCCCCACACCAACAACCCCTGCCGGTCGCGGATGCGGAAATAGTTGGCGACTGTCTGCGTGATCTCCTGAACCCGAATGCCGATCCAGACCTGCCGGACACGGCCATACTCGAGAATCTCGCGCGTCACGCGGATGACGGTGTTGATCGGAATCGCGAAGCCGATGCCAAGACTGCCACCCCCCGTGCTGAAGATGAAGGTGTTGATCCCGATGACCTCGCCCATGGCGTTGACCAGCGGTCCGCCGCTGTTGCCCGGGTTGATGGCCGCATCGGTCTGAATCATGTCCTTGTAGATGGCCGCGCTCTCATTGTCCGGCTTCACGTCGCGCTTCGTGGCGCTGATCACCCCCACGCTGACCGTCGGCTGGTAGTCGTTGAGGAGGAAGCCGAAGGGATTCCCCAGCCCAATGGCCCACTCGCCCACCAGCAGGTCATCGGAGCTGCCCACCTCGGCAACCGGCAGGTCGTCTCCGTCAATCCGCAGCACCGCCAGATCGTAGGCCCGGTCGGCGCCCACGAGATTGGCCTCGTAGGAACGCCCGTCGGGCAGGGTCACATGGATCTCCTTCGCATCCCGCACGACATGCTCGTTGGTGACGACAATGCCGCGTGGATCGATGATGACGCCCGAGCCGATGCTCGAGATCTCCTGGCCGCGCAGATAGCCCGGGTAGAATCGATTGAAGAATCGCTCAAACGGATCACCCCGCCCGGCGGCGAATGGACTCTCGCGCACCAGGCGAATCTGGGTGACGCTGATCGAGACCACCGCACCTCCCACGCGCTCCGCCGCCTCCACGATCGCCGTCCGACGCCCGCCGGCCAGGGCACCCTGCACCGCGGCCAACGACTCGCCGGCGCCGCGCGGCCGGCTTACCACGCTCAGGTCGCCGTCCTCCCAAGCCGCCGGGGCCTCCTCGCGGGCGGCCGGCGCCCGGCCGCCGGCCGATTCCGATCGGGACCCGCGCCCCCCCGGGAAATCTGCCTGGCGCGGATCGTCCGAAGCCTGGGGGGAAGCATCCCGCACACCCACCCCGGGATCCCCGATCGGATCGTCCACCATGCTGGTGACGGTCTCGCGCGCTCCGTTGGAGGACACGAGCCGGTACACCACCCCGGCCCCTACCAGCGTCAGAAGGATGAGGATTGCCAGCAAAAGACCGGCGTGTGCCCGGCCGCGCTCACCTGAGCGGGAATCTGCTTCTTGCACCTCGCTATCCTCCCTGCTTCCGGAACTCCTGCCCAATCAGGCCATGCCTGCGATCCTGAGGCTCACGGCGGGCTACTTCTGGGGCACGTCCCTCCAGGCGGCGAGGAACGATTCCACGCCCCGGTCGGTGAGGGGATGTTTGAACATCGCCTTGAGTACCTTGGTCGGAACCGTCGCGATGTCGGCTCCCAGCAGCGCCGACTGGGTGACGTGCAACGGATGGCGCACGCTGGCCACGATCACCTCCGTATCAAAGTCGTAGGCGGAGTACACCTCGAGAATCTGCTCGACCACGTCCATGCCGTCGTGGCCGATGTCGTCGAGGCGTCCGACGAAGGGACTGACATAGCGCGCGCCGGCCTTGGCCGCCAGGAGGGCCTGATTGGCGCTGAAGATCAGGGTTACATTGCTGGGGATGCCTTCACTCTTCAGGAGTGAAACCGCCCGCATCCCGTCCGGGGTCATCGGGATCTTCACAATCACATTGTCGGCGATCCCGGCCAGTTCGCGCCCCTCGGCCAGCATGCCTTCCCACTGCTCGGCCACCACCTCGGCGCTGACCGGCCCCGAGACCATGGCGCAGATCTCCCGGATGACCTCCCGGTAGGGAGCGTTGGCGACCTTCAGCAGGGAAGGGTTGGTGGTCACCCCGTCAACCACCCCCCACTGCACCATTTCGCGGATCTCGTCCCTGATCGCAGTATCCAGGAAGATCTTCATCGCCGGCATCCCTCCCGATGGTTCCGATCTGCTACACACGCAAGCCTACGGGGAATGGGACCCGCCAGGCCGGCCTCGAGCCGTGAAGCGGCGACTATAGCACAGGGCCCGGGGGCAGGCAATCGGGCCCCCAGGAGCGGGCCCGCGACTCCTCGTAGTCTACCGCGAGCAGATGAACCCCTTGTGGGGGCGCCACATGCCGGGAGTGGGGCTGGCCCGGCTCGAGCAGGCCCGCGAAGGCCTCCGGGGAGAGCTCGCCGTTGCCGACCGCCAGCAACTGCGCCACGAGGCAGCGCACCATCTTGTACAGAAAGCGAACCGCCCCCACGCGAAAGACGAGCCCGCGTTCCCAGGGATCCCAGCGGGCATAGAACAGGCGCGAACGCGAGCCCTCCTGTTCATGGCTCCGCAGGCAGACCGCGGCGAAGTCATGCTCTCCGATCAACGGCGCGCAGGCCGCGTTCATCCGCGCCGCATCCGGGAAGCGCGGTGGGCGATAGGCCCGCCGATCCCAGAGCGCCGAGCGCTCGCGGAGCAGCAGGTAGCAGTAATGCCGGCCCCGGGCGCTATGGCGGGCATGGAATCCCTCGGGGACCTGTTCGGCCGCCAGGATGCGGACGTCCCGCCCGGTCAGCGCATTGACGCCGTGCCGCAGGGCGTCGGGGGCCAGGTTCGTGGGCGTCGTGAAACTCGCGACCTGTCCGAGGGCATGCACGCCCGCGTCGGTGCGCCCCGCCCCATGGATGGGAATGTGCCGGCCGTGCATCCGTTCCAGGGCCGCTTCGATCTCGCCCTGGACCGTGCGCCGCTGCGGTTGGCGCTGCCACCCCGCGAAATCGGTCCCGTCGTACTCGAGGGTGAAGCGAATGCAGCGGCCCGGGCTCATGCGCGGTCATCTCCCTGTCCATCCCACCGTGACCGGCACAGGGCCAGCATCAAGAAGTAGCGTTGCGCCGGCCGCCAGCGTTCAATGCCGATCCCGCGCTGGCCGAAGAGGTGGTGGTCGAATCGAGCACCCAGCATAGCCTCGAACTCCTCGCGGCGCAGCTGGAAGTGGTGGTGGGGCTGCCGGGTCGGCTGGTGGCGGCCCAAACCCAGCGGGGTCGATACCAGGAGCCATCCTCCCGGCGCAAGGCAGTAGTCCAGTTGGCGCAACAGCCGCTCCGGTTCCGGCAGATGCTCGAGCACCTCCAGGCAAGCGATCCCGTCAAAACGACCCAGCCCATGCAGCCGGCTGGACAGAAGGTCCTCGCACATGTAGCGAATCCGCCCATCGCAGTAGTAGCGCTGGCTCCAGGCCACGGCGCGCGCATCGGCATCCACCCCCACCACCTCCGTGACGCCGGGCTGCACGGCCAGCATCAGGCTGCCATAGCCGGTTCCGCTCCCGGCATCCAGGATGCGCCCGCGCAGCATCTCGGCCGCGAATCGATACCGGGCGATGTGCTCGCGAATCCAGCCGTGGGTGAGATGCCGGTGCATCGGCTCGATGCGTTCGAGAAACCACGGATCCTGAGCCATGGCGGATCAACCCAGGGAGCGGGCCTGCCCGGCGCCCGTTTCCAGCGCCCGCAGGAGCAACCCCTTGAGATACTCGCCCTGAGGATGGTCGAGGTGAACCGGGTGATCCGGCCCCGGCCCCAGCCGGCGCAGCCACTGCAGGGGACGCTGGGCATCCACCGAGGCGCCAAAGATGATCTTCTGGAACAGGTCCGGATCGATGTGCTGCGAGCAGGAGAATGTCGCCAGAAATCCCCCGGGCTTCAGACGCTTCATTGCCCAGAGGTTCACATCCTTGTAGGCGCGGGCCGCCTTCTCCACCTGGCGCCGCTCCTTGGCAAAGGCCGGGGGATCCACGATGATCAGATCGAAGCTGTCGCTGGTCTGCCGCAGGAACTCCTGCGCGGTACCTCCCACGGTGGTGAGTTGCTCGGCCGCAAGCCCGTTCAGTTCCCAGTTCATGGCGAGCAGCTCGCGCGCGGGCGTGCTGGTCTCGACGGCCACCATGCGCCGCACCCCCCCCTCGGCACCCGCGTAGACACTGAACCCCCCCGAGTACGCAAAGAGATTGAGCACCTCGCCGCCGGGAACCAGCCGGGCCAGCAGGCGCCGGTTCTCGCGCTGATCCAGATAGAAGCCGGTCTTCTGACCCGTGCGCAGATCGACCCGGAAGCGATGGCCGCCCTCGCGGATGACCAGATCCACCGGTGGCTCGGCCCCATGGAGCACCTGATCGGTGCGGTGCAGGTTCTGGTCACGGCGCGCCCTGCGGCTGCGCTCGAGCACACCGGCGGGGGCCAGCTGCGCGACCAACGCCGGCAACCAGAGTGATTCCATGCGCGACATGCCCGCCGCCATGCACTGCACGACCAGATACTCGCCGTAGCGATCGACGATGAGCCCGGAGAGACCGTCTCCCTCACCATGCACCAGCCGGTAGCTGTCGGTGTCGCTGGGCACCATCCGTTCGCGCAGGGTCAGCGCCTGGGCAAAGCGGGCCTCAAACCACGCGCGCGTGATCTCACCCGGGGCGAACTGCAGGAATCGCACGGCCAGCGGCGTCTCGACATTGACCATGGCCAGTCCCAACCACTCGCCTTGTGACGTCAGCACCTCCCCGAGGTCACCCGGTTGAGCATCTTCGTACCCTTCGACACTCTCGATCGAACTCGCGAAGATCCATGGATGCCGCATACGGGCGGCCCGCTCCCGGCCCGGCTTCAGCAGGACGCGGTAGCGCACCGGCGCCACGTCGGCCTGGATCGATCCGGGTGCGGAGCTCTCGTCCGTGGGTGCGTCCGAATCGGCGGCCGCATGCTTGGCCCGGTCCGGGTCCGGCCTGCCGGTCGCGGGCTTCTCTTCATCGGTCATCGACAGTTCCTCCTGCGCGGCCGCGGCGCAACCACACGACGCCGGCCGAGGCAATGAGCAACAGTACGATCCAGGCGTCCCCAATGCGAGTGGCAAAGCTGCCCCCCGCCCGAGGAGTGATCTGTGCGGTGAAGGCGGTTCGTTCGAAGAGGCCGGTTTCGTGGGTCACACGCCCGTAGGCATCGGCGGCGAAGCTGATGCCGGTGTTGGCGCAGCGCACCATCGGCACCCGGTTCTCTACACAGCGCAGAATGGCCATATCGGCGTGCTGCCGGGGTCCCGCCGTCCGTTCGAACCAGAAGTCGTTGGTGATGTTGACCAGCAGCTCGGCCCCCGCCCGCACCATCGTCCGGGGCAGGTCGGGAAAGGCTGCCTCGAAGCAGATCAGGCACCCCACCCGCGTGGAATCGACCTCGAGCAGCGCGGGCCGCGTGCCGGGGAAGAAGTTCGACTGCCCGAAATCGATGCTGCGGATCCAGGGGGCGATCTTCTGCAGCGGCATTCGCTCACTGAACGGCACCAGGCGGATCTTCCGATACGGTGAGGAGAAGCTGCCGTCGGGCCGGGCCACGAGAGCCGAGTTGTGCGCCACCCATTCGCGCTGATCACCGATCCGAGCCCAGTAGCCCTCCTGCGTCCCCAGCAAGATGGGCCGGCCGGCCTCGCCGGCCAGCATGCGCACCCGCCCCAGAGCGTACGGATCATCGAGCAGGCGCGTGGGAAGCACCGTCTCGGGCCACACGATCCAATCGAAGCCCCCCGCTTCCCGGAAGCGCCCCACGGCCCGCTGCCCGTGGCTGACCACCGTGTCGATCACCTCCTCGCGCCGCTCCGGTTTCCATTTGATCTCCCGCCGCACGTCGGGCTGGATCACCAGGACCCGCTCGACCGCGCGCGACGCCTCCCGGACCCCGCCGGGCGCCGGCGGGGGGGCCGTGACGCCGGGGAGTTCGGGAACCAGCCAGATCCCGTGCAGCCAGGCCGCGCTCACCAGGAGGGGGGCGGCGATCCAGCCGGGCCGCCAGCCGCGTACAGCGCCGGCCAGGCACCCGCCCACGGCCAGGATTCCAAAGTACAGCCCCCAGAACCCCCACACGGATGCGCTCTGCAGGAGCGGGTTGACCCTCGCGAGCGCATAGGGCGCACCGCCCCAGGTCACCCCCAACGGGCCGAGCGAGCGAAGGTACTCGGCCAGCGTCCAGCAGATCGGGCCCCAGAAGGCGGCCGAGAGACCCGTCCGCCGCGCCAGGAAGGTCGAGAACAGCGCGGCGAGGCCGAAGAATAGGCCCAGGTAGGCGCCCAGCAACAGCAACGCTGGGACCATCAGGCCATCGATGGTGACCTCCTCGTTCGAGAGTGCCACCAGCCAGTGCAGGATACCGACGAAGGCAACGATCCCCATGGTCCATCCTTGCAGGAAGCGGCCATGCCAGCTCCGGCGGCCGCTTCCCGAAAGGGGGCCGGGCCGGTCCAGGGAGTACCACAGGGGCACCCACGCCACGAGGCTCAGCGGCCACAGGTGCAACGGGGGAAAGGCCAGGGCCAGCAAGAGGCCTCCCACGGCCGGCCAGGCCAAGCCGCGCCATGGGGAGGGGAGCGTTTCCGGCGGAAGCGGACGCGCATTCGAAGGCATTGACTTTGGAACCTCCCCTTTGCTACATTCGCCGGCTAGTCTGTTGTTCGGGCACAAACCCTGCCCGGAGGCGAGGAAAGGAGCGACCGAAGCATGCCACAGCACAAGTCTGCGTGGAAGAGAATGCGTACCAGCGCCAAGCAGCGCACCTACAATCGGGGTATCCGCAGCCAGGTTCGCAAGGTCTTGCGCCAATACCGCGAGGCAACCACCGAGGAGAAGGCCGCCTTGCTGTCCAGCACGGTGTCGACCATCGACAACGCCGTCCGCAAGGGGGTCATGAAGAATGCCACGGCCGACCGCGTCAAATCGCGCCTGGCCAAGCAGCTCAACCGCGAGCGCGCTGCCAGCGCCTAGCGTCGCCCCTCCTCTTCCGGCAGCTCCGCGACCCCGTCAAAGACCTTGACCGCCGGGCCGCGGAGCCGCCAGCCGTCCGTTCCCGTGGCCACGGTCAGAACAGCTCCCGAAAGCACCTGCAAGCGCAGCTCGGCGGGCTGCTGCAAGCCAGCGGTCCCTTCCGGTGCATCCGCGGGCCGCCAGAGCGCCTGCAACGCGGCGGCGGCCGCCAACGCCCCCGATCCGCACGCCAGCGTCTCTCCCTCGACTCCCCGCTCATGGGTCCGCAGCTGGTACCGCTGCGCGTCCCTCTCTGCGGGCCAACAGAGATCGACGTTGGTGCCGTGGGGGCTGAAGTGGCGGTGGCCGCGCAACCGGGCGCCACATCCAGCCAAGTCGAAACTTGGCGCCCCGCGCAGCAGCAGGACCGCGTGCGGTACCCCACTATCGATCCACATGGCCCGCTCGACCGCGAACTGGTCCGGTCCCAACGTCTCGCTCAACACACCCGTCGGCAAGGCGGACTCGAGGACGCGGGGCGCCGGCACGGCAACCTCGATGTCCCCGTCACCGGCGAGGCGGCGGGCCTCCACCGCAACATCCCCGAGCCGAAAGCGCACCGCCAGCCCCGGCCGGCCGCCCGCACGCATCAGCAAGAGCGCTCCGATGCAACGAGCCGCGTTCCCGCAGAACTCGGCCCGGCTGCCGTCGGGATTGAAATGCTCACAGCCGACCACGCCATGCACGGGCGGGCCGACAATCGTCAGACCGTCGGCCCCGACGCCTTCATGCCGCCGGCACAGACGCCGGGCCAGGCCGGCCGCGGTCCACCCCGACAACAGCACCCCTGCGGGGAGCTCCGCACGACTCCCCGGACCGGCTTCCCGCCGGCCGGGAAGTTGCCGAACACCGGGCGGTTGCCGAACGCCCGGCGGTTGCGGAACGCCGGGCGGTTCCAGGACGCCCGGCGGCTCACCCAGGATGAGAAAGTCATTCCCGGCCCCACACCATTTCTGAAACGAGACGGCCGTCATGAAACGTCATTCCTCCACCGGCGTATCGGACGCGCCGGGCGGCCGGTCATCGCCGGCATCGGGGGGCAGTGAATCCCGCTCCCCAGCGGGTGGATCGGCATCGCGCTCTGCGGTGCGGATCTCGAACTCCAGCCCCTCGATTGTGCGGCCGGGCAGAAGCTCGACCGGATAGGCGAATGTTCCCGCGGGCTCCGCCGGATCCTGCGCGCCGCTTCCATTCAGATCCCGGTAGGCGCGGAGGCGGTACACCCCGGCAGGAAGGTCGGTGAGTCGGAAATCGCGCATTGTGCGGACCTCGTGCAGCCCAGCCGGATCGACCGCGGGGGGGGGGCCGGCGGTCGTGACCGGAGCCACCGCCGGGGGGACATCGGCCGTGAAGACCGCTTTCACCCAGATCGGCGCCGAACAGCGCGCACTGTCGCGTTGCGCGGCCCGAATGCGGGGCTCGAGTTCATCCAGTCGGGCCTGCAGCGATTCAGCCTCCGCCGCGCTCAGGGTGAATGCCGCGGCCGGGGTGAATGCCGCCGCCGAGTCCTCGCCGGTCTCGAACCCCTGGGCATCGAGTTCTCCCGCAAGTATGCGCTGCAGGCTGTCAGCCGCGGCGCGCAGCCGGGTGGGCGGTTCATAGCCCAGGCAGACGCTGTCGATCACGCTCCCCGCCAGATCCCCCGGCTCGTCGGCATAGACCAGATGGATCTCGACCGGCTCATCGGAATCAAAATCGGACCCCGCCACCGGCTCGGGATGGAAGACCCACAGATCACGATCGGACTCATAGGTGCGGTTTCCGGCCTCATCGTGCAGGGCGCCCAGGAGATACTGCCCCACCCGCGGCAGGTGGCGCAGCTCGAAGCGTCCCGCCTCCCCCGACTCGGCCAGACGCAACGCGCTGCGCACATCCGGAGGACCGAAGGAGGCGCTGCGCGGATCGGGAGCCTCCGGCGGCCATCTGAACAGAGCGACCAGATGCCCGCTCGCCGCGAGACTGCGGGTCAGCACCCGTCCTGCCAGGCGACCGGTGGGCAGCGAATCGCCGGTGCTGAAGACCAATTCGAACGGCTGTTCCAGTCGATTCTTGCGCCGATCGGACGCCTGGGTTCCCAACAGAACGCTGTAGGTTTCCTCGGGCGCCCAGCCATCCTCGGGCAAGACGGCAACTTGCTCGGCCTGCCACTGCCAGCCCAGGCGGCTCGGCCAGGGAGCGATCTGAAGCCAGTCCTGCACGGAAGAGCGGTCCATCCGTTCGCTGAAGAAGAAGCGCAAGGGCATCTCGAGCGCCACCCCGACCGCGCCGGAGTCGGGTTCGGCCGCGAGCACGATCGGCGGATCCCGATCCTCCGGGCCGCCCCGTGGCGCCTCGATGCTGGCGCACCCGGCCATCAGGACCAGCAGCAGCGCCGCGGCGGCCCAGCAACCGGCCCCCGCGGCGACTCCGCTCCCGGCCCCATCCCGCCGACCCGCCGTTATCCCCTGTGCCCTAGACAATGGTGCAGAATTCCCTTCTGCGCATGCATCCGGTTCTCGGCCTGGTCGTAGACGACACTCTGCGGACCATCGATGACCTCGTCGGTGATCTCCTCACCACGGTGGGCGGGCAGACAGTGCATCACGAGGGCCTCGGGCTCGGCACAGGCCAAGAGAGCCGCGTTCAATTGATAGGTCGAGAAGATCTCGCGGCGTTTCGCGGCCTCGGCCTCCTGCCCCATGCTCGTCCAGGTATCGGTATATACGACCTGGGCTCCGGCGAGCGCCTCGCGTGGATCGCGCACGAGTGTGACCTTGCCCCGCGCGCCCTCCCCCGCGCGCCGGATCGAATCCGCGCTCGGTTCGTAGCCCTCCGGAGAGGCCACGCGCAGGTCGATCCCAAACGCCTTCGTCGCGTGGATCCAGGAATTGGTCACATTGTTCCCGTCCCCGATGTAGGCCAGGGACAGCCCGTCGAGGGAACGGCCATGCTCGAGGATCGTGAGCATGTCGGCCATGATCTGGCAGGGATGCGTCCAGTCGGTCAGCCCATTGATGACCGGGATGCCGGCCGCCGCCGCCAGCTTTTCGACATTGGCATGCTCGAAGGTGCGAATCATGATGCCATCCAGGAATCGGGAAAGCACCTGACCGATGTCGGTGATCGCCTCGCGCTTGCCGAAACCGATCTCGGCATCCGTGATATAGAGGCTGCTGCCGCCCAACTGCCGCATGCCCACCTCGAACGAGATCCGCGTCCTGAGGCTTGGTTTGTGGAAGATCACGCCCAGCACCTGACCGGCCAGCGGTGCGGCCCGGTCGCCCGCGCGCCAAGCGGCCTTCAACTCGCGTGCCTTGGCCAGCATCCGGTCGAGTTCCGCGCGTTCGAAGTCCAGAAGCGTCAGAAAGTCCCTCTTCGGCATCCACCCATCCTCCTCTTGCCGCGGGGTCCACCCGGGGGTGCCATGGATTCCACCCCCGGATGCCCCCGAGCGCGCCGACAGAATCCAACGAATCGCGCCTACAGAATGTAGCGCGACAGATCCCTGTCCTCCAAGATCACATTGAGCTTGGCCGCCACCATCGCCTCATCCACCTCGATCGACTGCCGGTTGGCCTCGGGGATCTCGAAGAGCTCCTCCTCGAGCAGTGTCGTCAGAATCGTGTGCAGGCGTCGGGCACCGATGTTCTCGGCCTGTTCATTGACCTGCGCGGCAATCGCCGCGATCCGGTCCACCGCGGCGGGCGTGAAGGCCAGGGAGACTCCCTCGGTGGACAACAGGGCCTTGTACTGCTTCAGAAGGGCATTGCGCGGCTCGGTCAGGATCTTGACGAAGTCCGCTTCGGTCAGGGCGGTCAGTTCCACGCGGATGGGAAAGCGCCCCTGCAGCTCGGGAATCAGATCCGAGGGCCGGGCCGTGTGAAACGCGCCGGCGGCAATGAACAGAATGTGGTCGCTCTTCACCAGGCCGTAGCGCGTCGGGACGCTGCACCCCTCGACGATCGGCAGCAGATCCCGCTGCACACCCTGTCGGGAGACATCCGGTCCGTAGCCCCCATCCCCACCGGCAATCTTGTCGATCTCGTCGATGAAGACGATTCCGGAGTTCTGCACGCGCTCAAGGGCCGCCTCGATGACCTTGTCCATATCGATCAATCGACCGGTCTCCTCCTGCATCAGCACCCGGCGGGCCTCCGCGACCGGCATGCGGCGCCGCTTCTTCTTTCCCGGCAGGAGTGCTTGCAGCGGCTCGGGCAGATTGAACTCCATCTCCTCCAGGCCGGCATTCGAAAAGATCTCGACCGTAGGCATATTTCCGCGGACCTCGACGTCGATCTCGACCTCGCGGTCATCGAGCGCTCCGTCGCGCAACTGCTGCTGCAGCTTCTTGCGGGTTCGCTCCCACTGATCATAGCGCTCCTGCGCGTAGCGCTCGGCTTCGTCCTCGGGATTCCGTTCCTCGGTCGGGGGAGTGAAGAGCGAGGGCATCAAGGCGGCCACCGCCTTGCGGCTCGGCGGCTTCGGCCGCTCCGGCAGCAGCAGTCCCAGCAGTCGCTCCTCGGCATTGCGCTCGGCCTTGCCGCGCACCTGGTCGCTCATCTCACCGCGAACCATGTTGATCGCGATCTCGGTCAGGTCACGTACGATCGACTCGACATCGCGGCCCACATACCCGACCTCGGTGAACTTCGACGCTTCCACCTTGAGAAAGGGCGCCCGGGCCAACCGGGCCAGGCGCCTGGCGATCTCGGTCTTGCCCACCCCCGTGGGTCCGATCATGATGATGTTGTTCGGCAGAATCTCGTCGCGAATCTCCGAGCTCACTTGCCGGCGGCGGAAGCGGTTGCGCAGCGCGATCGCCACGCTGCGCTTGGCGTCCGCCTGCCCGATGATGTACTTGTCCAGTTCACGGACAATCTGCGATGGCGTCAGCTCCTGAATGTCCTTCATGCCTGCTCCGCCTCCGTAGGGTCGGCGCTCAATGTCTCGAGGTGGATCTCATGATTCGTATAGACACACAGATCGGCGGCAATCCGCAGCGCCTCGGCCACCACGGCACGAACATCGAGCTCCGGTGCAAAGCGCAGGAGCGCCCGGGCCGCCGCCAGGGCATAGGGCGCCCCCGATCCAATGGCCACCAGGCCGTCGTCGGGCTCGATGATATCCCCAACTCCGGAAAGCAGGAAGGCGTGCTCGCAATCGACCGTAATCAGCTGGGCCTCCAAACGGCGCAGCATCTTGTCGGACCGCCATTCCTTGGCCAGCTCGACCGCCGCGCGCTGCAGCCGTCCGCGGCTGGTCTCGAGTTGACTCTCGAAGCGCTCGAACAGATGCAGCCCATCGGCGGCCCCGCCGGCGAAGCCGGCCAGCACCTGCCCATGATAGAGGCGGCGGATCTTGCGCGCGGTGGCTTTGAGGATGACCGCCCCGGCCGTCACCTGTCCGTCGCAACCCAAGGCCGCCTCGCCCGAGCGGACACAGGCCAGCACGGTTGTACTTCTGTGATCAGTCCGTCGATCCACGTCATACCCCCGCGGAGCTTTCCATCCGGTACCCAGCCATCGTCCGACGCGTCAGCCGGGCGCTCATCGAATCTAACAACTCGCCACCCCGGTCGAACAGGGGTTACTCGGGCCAGATGAGTTTTTTTGGGATTGACAAGCGCCGTGCGGCCCGCTTCAGGCTCGCGGGTGGGCGCGATCGAAGGCGCGCCGGAGTCCGGCCGTGGAGAGATGGGTGTAGAGCTGCGTGCTGTTCAGGCTGCGATGCCCAAGCAACGCCTGGATGGCCCGTAGGTCCGCGCCGCGATCAAGCATGTGCGTCGCGAAGCTGTGTCGCAGCAGATGCGGGTGCACGTCCCCCAGCACCGGATCCGAGAGCCGCCGCGCCACGATCCGCTGCACCGAACGCACCGAGAGCCGGGTACCGCGCGCGTTGAGCAACAGCGCCTCCTGCGGCCCACCCGACGGCCGCCGTTCGGCCAGCCGTTCGGCCCGCCGAACAGCCGGCACCCGCAGCGCGGCGCGCCCGCGCAGATACAGACGCAGGGCATCCCGTGCGGGCCGCCCGAAGCAGGCCGTCCGCTCCCGAGCCCCCTTCCCGCGCACCCGCACCCATCCGCGCCTCAGGTCGATGTCGCCGAGGTCCAAGCCGGCTAGCTCGGAGACGCGCATCCCCGTCCCGTAGAGCAGTTCGCAGATCGCCCGATCGCGCCATGCCAGCGGATCCGCACCGGCGGCCAGTGCCTCCAGGCGCTCCTCCAGGCGCTGGCTCGACAGGCTGTGGGGCAGACTGCGCCCGATCTTGGGCGCCGGCACTGTGCGGGCCGGATTCTCTGTCGTCAGGCCATTGTCCACCAGGAAGTCATGGAAGCGCCGCAGGGCCGCACGGCGGCGCACAACGCTGCGCGGCTTGGCGCCGGCCGCCTGTTGCGCGGCGAAGAAGAGGCGCAGGTGAGCCAGATCCAGGTCGCCCAGGGCCGCCGGACGGCCGGTGCGCTCGGCCAGGAAGGCAAACAGCATCCGCAGATCGCCGCGATAGGCGGCCACCGTCCGCTCACTGCGGCCCTCGAGATGGCGCAGCTGCCGCAAGAATCCACTCAGGGCCGCCGAGAGTGTGGCGTCGGCGCTTGGCATTCATCCCTCCCCGGGCGGGGCCGCCCGGCCGACGAAGGCCCGCCTCGGCGGCGGCTAGTTGCCCTCGTCCTCCTCCACCTCACGCATCACCTGCACCTTGCAGCGCGGGCACGCGTAATGCGGTCCATCCTTGCGGGTGTTCTTCTCCACCATGAAGGGATGCCCGCAGGCCTGGCAGACGATCGCCACCGGTAGATCCCAAAGGGCGTACTTGCAATCCGGATACTGGTCACAACCATAGAAGACACGGCCGCCCCGCGTGCGCTTCTCGACAAGCTTGCCCGAGCACCCCTGCTCGGGGCAGTCAACACCGACCGGAACCGGTTGGGTCGTCTTGCAGTCGGGATAGCGGCTGCAGGCCAGAAAACGGCCATACCGCCCGGTGCGAATCATCATCGGACTGCCGCATTCGGAGCACGCGTGATCGGTGGGCTTGGGTTTCTCATCCTCGCTCAGCGGTTCGGTGTGCTTGCACTCCGGATAGCGCGAGCAGGCCAGAAACGGGCCGTTGCGGCCGAACTTGCGAATCATCATGGCGCCGCACTCGGAACAGGCCTGGTCGGTCTCGACCTGTACCGAAGCCTTCAGTTCCGCCACCTTCCCCTCGGCGACATGCAAGCTTTCGGAAAACGGACCATAGAACTCGCGTACCACCTGCTCCCACGGATAGCGGCCGGCCTCGACCGAATCGAGCTCCTCTTCCATGCGGGCGGTGAAGTCGACATTCATGATCCGTGCGAAATTCTCGAGCAGCAAGCCCGTCACGGTGACGCCCAGATCGGTGGGGTGCAGCCTTCCCTTGTCACGCCGAACATAGTCCCGCGTCAGGATCGTGCTGACGATCGTCGAGTAGGTGCTCGGCCGTCCGATGCCATTCTCCTCCAGCGCACGAATCAGGGATGCCTCCGAGAAACGCGGCGGCGGCTCTGTGAAGTGCTGCTTCTTCTGGATTTCCTTGACACTGAGCCGCTGGCCTTCCTCCAGTCCCGGCAACAGGTCGACCAGCACCTCATCCTCTTCCCCGTCCTGCTTGCCCCGGCTCGCACTGCGCGGATCGCTGCTCTCATAGAGGCGTGTGAACCCATCGAAGGCAATCACCCGCCCTGTCGCGCGGAACAGCGCCTCGCCGGCCGCAGCGTTGACCGTGGTGATGTCGAGCTCTTGAGGCCGCATCTGGCTCGCGACGAAACGATTCCAGATCAGCCGGTAGAGCTTCAACTGGTCTGCACTCAGATAGCGGGCCAGGGCGTCGGGGGTGCGAATCGCACTCGTGGGACGCACGGCCTCGTGCGCATCCTGCGAACGGCCCTTCTTGCGGTACTGGTTCGGGCTCTCCGGAACGTACGCGCGCCCGAACGATCCCTCGATGAATCCACGAACCTCGGCGATGGCCTCGTCGGCAATACGCGTCGAATCGGTACGCATATAGGTGATGAGCCCGACGGTGCCCTCCTCTCCGATGGGGAGGCCCTCGTAGAGCTCCTGCGCAATCTGCATCGTCTTCTTGCTGCTGAAGCGCAAGGCGCGGAAGGCATCCTGCTGCAAGGTACTGGTAATGAACGGCGCCGATGGATTCCTGCGCCGGCGCTTCGTGTTGATCGTTTCGATCCGCAACGGCCGGCCTTCGACGGCGGCGACCACCGCCTGCGCTTCGCTCTCATTGACCAGGCGCGGCTTCTGGCCCTGCCAGGCAACCAGTCCCATCTCCATCGTGGCCGGGCCGCCGTTCCCGACTAGGGCGTGAATCGTCCAGTACTCCTCGGGAACGAAGGCCGCGATCTGGTTCTCCCGATCCACGATCAGGCGTAGCGCAACCGACTGGACCCGCCCGGCGCTCAGTCCGTAGCGGATGGTCTTCCACAGAATGGGTGAAAGCTGATAGCCCACCAGACGATCCAGGACGCGGCGCGCTTGCTGGGCATTGACCTTGTCCATGTCGATCTCGCGCGGCGAGGCGAGGGCTTCCTTAATCGCCCGCTGCGTGATCTCATGAAAGATCAGCCGGCGGAACGGACGCTGGCTCGGCTTGAGCACCTGCATCAGATGCCAGGCGATCGCTTCCCCCTCCCGGTCAGGGTCCGGGGCCAGCAGGATCTCATCGGCGCGTGCGGCCGTTTCGCGGAGTTGTTTGATCACCTTGCTCTTCGAGCGAATGGTGACGTAATGCGGCTCGAAACCCTGCTCGATGTCGACCCCCAGTTTGCTCTTGGGTAGATCGCGCACGTGCCCATTCGAGGCCAGTACCTGGTACCCGGCCCCGGCCATGCGCGAGATCGTACGCGCCTTCGCAGGAGACTCCACAATGATCAGCCCTTTGGGCATGCGTTCCTCCAAGCAGCCGAGCGGGCCGGATCGCCCGCCCCGCAGAATGCCGGCGCATCCAGGATCCGGCGGGCCGGCAATCCCATCCGGACCGGCCGCGTCACGGCTATCCTTGACGCCCGCAGCATTTCTTGTACTTCTTCCCACTTCCGCAGGGACAGGGGTCGTTGCGTCCCACCTTTTCGTCGGCGCGGCGCACGGTCCCGCTGGGCGGCGGCCCCGCGGGGGCCAGGGGAGCCCCGGTCGGCCCGGCCACCATCGCGCCGGTGGCGGTGCGCCGCGGTCCCGCGGGGGCGGCGGCCGATCCCGGCGTGGCGGCGGACGCCAGGTTCTGCATGACGGTCGGGGCCGCGTGCACGGTCTGACCGGTCGGGCTCTGCGACTGCGGCTCGGGCGGCGCCTGGCCCTGTAGCTGTACCCGGAAGAGCATGCGCAAAGTTCCCTCGGAAATCCGCGCCATGAGCTCCTCGAACAGCTTGAAGGCCTCCCCCTTGTACTCCTGGAGGGGATCCTTCTGCCCATAGGCCCGCAGGCCAATGCCCCCGCGCAACAGGTCGATCTCGTAGAGGTGATCCTTCCAATGATCGTCGATCATGCGCAGGTAGACATGCCGCTCCACCTCCCGCGTGATCCGTTGGCCCCACAGCATCTCACGGCTGGCGTGGGCCTCCCGGGCGAGTTGCTTCCCGCGCTCGACCAGATCGGCGCCCTCGGGCAGTTGCTCGGGCATCAGGGGCAAGGGCGTCAGGAAGATCCGTTCGAGTTCGTCGAGCGCCTCGCGCAACGCCGGCGCGGCATCCTCGCCGAGCTCCATCGTCTTCGGGTCACAGTGGTTGGCCAGGATGGGCGCCAGGCGCGCCTCGACCGCTTCGTCGATCAGCCCCAGGATCTCCTGCTTCAGATCCTCCCCCTCCAGGATCTGGTTGCGAATGCCGTAGATCACCTCGCGCTGTTGATTCATCACATTGTCATACTCAAGCAGATGCTTGCGTATTTCGAAGTTGCGCTCCTCGACCTTTTTCTGGGCCCGCTCGATGGCCTTGGTGACCATGCCGTGCTCGATCACCTCGCCATCCTGAACCCCCATGCGATCCATGAGGCCCGACATCCGCTCGGGCATGAAGAGACGCATCAGATCATCTTCCAGCGACAGGAAAAACCGGCTCGAGCCCGGATCGCCCTGCCGACCGGCCCGGCCGCGCAGCTGCCGGTCGATCCGCCGGCTGTCATGCCGCTCGGTGCCCACGATGTGAAGACCGCACGGCATCTGTGCGATGCAGACCGCCACATCATCCGGGTACTCGCAATCACCCTGGCCCCGCGGGGTGTCGATCAGGCACTGGCGCCCCTTCACGATCCCCGGCCCCAGCTTGATATCGGTGCCGCGCCCGGCCATGTTGGTGGCGATCGTCACGGCTCCTGGCCGGCCGGCCTCGCGCACGATCTCGGCCTCGCTCTGATGATATTTCGCGTTCAGAACCGAATGGTTGATCTTGCGGCGTTTGAGCATCCGGCTGATCGTCTCGGACACCTCCACCGTGACCGTACCGACCAGCACCGGCCGGCCGGCCAGGTGGACCCGCTCGATCTCGTCGACGATCGCGTTGTACTTCTCACGGCGCGTCCGGAAGACCTGGTCGTTGTAGTCCTGGCGACGAATCGGTTCGTTGGTAGGGATGACAACCACGTCAAGCTTGTAGATCTGGAAGAACTCCCCGGCCTCGGTCTCGGCAGTGCCGGTCATGCCGGAGAGCTTGGCATAGAGCCGGAAGTAGTTCTGCAGCGTGATCGTCGCCCAGGTCTGGGTCTCCCCCTCGACCCGCACCTTCTCCTTGGCCTCGAGCGCCTGATGCAAGCCCTCGCTGAAGCGCCGGCCGGGCATGAGACGGCCGGTGAACTCATCCACGATCATCACCTTGCCGTCTTGGACCACATACTCGACATCTCGTTCATACAAGCAGAAGGCACGCAACAGCTGATTGATCGTGTGCAGTTCGTCGGACTTCTTCGCGTAGCCCAGGTGGATCGCCTCCTTGCGGGCTGCGATCTCCTTCGGATCGAGACCCTTGTCATCCTCCACCGCCCCCATGGCGGAGGCCAGGTCCGGCAGCATGAAATAGTCCGGATCCCTCGGGGATAGATGCCCACGGCCCTTGTCCGAGAGATTGATCGAGTGCTCCTTCTCATCGATCGAGTAGTACAGGTCATCGTCAAGGACATGCAGCCGCTTGTCGCGGATGTAGTCGGATTCGATCCGATGGACCAGCGGCTTCAGGTTCCGATCGGACATCAGTTTCAGGAAGCGCTTGTGCTTCGGCGCTCCCCGCTGCACCTGCAGCAGCCGCGTCCCACCCTGGTACTCGAGGTCCGCCGCCCGACGGGAATCCGCCTCCGCCGCCTGGTCGAGCAGGGTGGTGGCCTCGTTGATCATCTGGCCGATCAGGGCGTTCTGCGCCCGCACGAGAGATTCAACCGGGTTGCGCAGCGCATCGTAGTTCTGGTGGGAGGAGGCCACCGGTCCAGAGATGATCAGCGGGGTGCGAGCCTCGTCGATCAGGACCGAGTCGACCTCGTCGACGATCGTGAAGAAATGCCCGCGCTGAACCTGATCGGTCGAACGCACCGCCATGTTGTCACGCAGGTAGTCGAATCCGAACTCATTGTTCGTGCCGTAGGTCACGTCGCAGCCGTAGGCCGCACGCCGGGCGGCGCTGTCCAGATCATGCTGGATGCAGCCGACCGTCAGGCCCAGGTAGCGCAGGACCCCCCCCATCCATTCGCTGTCGCGCTTGGCCAAATAGTCGTTGACCGTCACCAGGTGGCAGCCCTTGCCCGGCAGGGCGTTGAGATAGAGGGGCAGCACGGCCACCAGGGTCTTGCCCTCGCCGGTGGCCATCTCGGCGATCTTGCCCTGGTGCAACACGATGCCGCCCATCAGCTGCACATCATAGGGCACCATGTCCCAGGACATCTCATGGCCCACCACCGTCCAGGAGCGTCCCACATTCCTCCGGCAGGCTTCCTTCACGACCGCGAAGGCCTCCGGCAGGAGCTCCTCCAGGGTGGCCCCCTCCGCAAGGCGTGCACGGAATTCGTCGGTCTTGGCCTTCAGGTCATCCTCAGACAGGGCCGCAAGCCCATCTTCGCAGGCGTGGATCTGATCGATGATCGGCAAGAGGGACTTCACATTGCGTTCGTATTGGGTCCCAAAGACCGTGGTAAGCGCCTTGTTGGCGGCAGCTTTCAGCTTTCCAATCATAGGACCTTCTATCGTTGCGCGAGACGTCGTGCTTCCCGCCGTTCTCCGGAGCCAAGCGCTCGCCACGCTAGCAAACAGACGGCGGCCTGTTCAAGGGCTTTGCCCCCCCCGGCGCCTCGCCGCGGGGGTCTAGCCGAGCAGCGTCATCGTGAAACCAGCCGCCACAGGGATTCGCAGATTGTCATCCAGGGGCACCGGCAGCAGCTCGACGATCGTCGCCATGGCCGCCCCCGCCAACGTCTGAACGAGGGTCAGCTCGGGAATCAGCCAACCCGCGGCCAGGCACACGGCGAAGCAAGCCAGACTCCCCTCCAACGTCTTGTCAAAGATCCTGATCCGCCCGATCCACTTGCCGATCAGGGCGGCGCTCGTATCGCCCGCAATCAGGAAGGTGAGCGCCGCCACGGCCACCGGCTTGGGGAAGGCATACACGCAGATCAGGCTCGAGAGCAGCAGGTACGTGGAGCCCAGCAGGTTGAATCGTTCGTGGTCTCGCACCAGCCGGCCAAAGAAGATGTAGAAGAATGTCCGTACCCGGGGTTGGTTGAGCCGGAACAGGTCGACGATGAAGGTGACGACCGTCAGCACGAGCAAGATCAGCCGCCCCTCGGACAGAGGCAGAATGTACAATCCTATCGGGATGGCGATCGCACAGAGATGGACCGCCTTGCGCCCCATCTCACCATACCACCTCATGCTTCCTTCTTTCCCCTTCAGCGGGTTGCCAACCGACCCGATCACCCGAACAGTGCCCAATCCCTGCACGCAGGTCAACCGGCGCGGTCTGCTCCGGCTTCCTTTTCCCCGCCCGCGCCTTCCGGCCGGTCTGCGCCATCCGGCCGGTCTGCGCCTTCCGGCCGGTCTGCGCCTTCCGGCCGGTCTGCGCCATCCGGCCGGCCCGCGTCATCCGGTCGACCCGCTCCATCCGGCCGGTCTGCATCGCGAACAGTGCTGGCATCCTCCATCCAACAGCGTTGGTAACTCCAGTAGTGCGCCAGGACGCTCTTGACGAAATGGCGCGTCTCCGAGAAGCTGATTCGCTCGATGTAGGCATCCCAGCCCGACATCGCCGGCGAGGCCGACGGAGGGAGCGCCCATCGCACGGCATGCTCCCATCCGGCATTGTATGCGGCCAGGGCCATGGGCACATGCCCTCCGGATCGGTCGAGCAACTCGCGCAGGTGGGCGGTCCCCAGACGGATGTTGTCCGCCGGCCGCTCCAGATCATACTCCGCCAGGCCCAAGAAGCCGGCGAGTCGGCGGGCAGTGCCCGGCATCAATTGCATCAGTCCCACCGCTCCGGCCGGCGAGCGGCCGGTGGGATCGAGCAGCGACTCCTGCCGCATCACCGCCAACACGAAGAGCGGCGAGAGCCTCTCGCGATCGGCCGCCTCGCGGACAGCGCTGATGAACCCCAGGGGATATCGCTCGGCCGGCAGGTCCCCGAGTCGGAGCCCCATCAAGATGGAACGCGGATAGTCCGCCAGGCCGCGGTACAGCGCTGCTCGCTCTCGATCGCTGAGCGCATGATACCCGGGCAGCGTCTGCCACAGCGATCGGGCCCAGGTTCGATACCCATAGGCTCGCAAGAGCATGCCGGCCTCGGCCAGCGGCTGGCCATCGATCAGATCCACGATGCGCACCTGTTCTGCCGTGCTCTGCAGGAGCCCGGTCGGCGCCGGCCAGGCGGTCCCGGCGGGCGTCTGAATGCGCCGGCTCAGATCGGCCCAGAACAAGGAGTCACCGACAGGTTCCGGCGGCCAGAAGCCGTGTCGAAGCGCTTCCGCCGAACGCAGCGCGTGGAAGCCCGGGCGAAACTCCCCGGCCGCCCGCTCCGCGAGGGAACGGTCGGCCCGCGCTCCCTGAAGCCGTGTGAGCCAGAAGCAGGGGCTGCCCACGAATCGCTCGGAGGCCTGGGCGCACAGCGTGTCGAAGGCCGCGGCCGCCCCCGCATCGTCGCCCGCCGATAAGCGGCAGAGGGCCGCCCGCAGTCGCGCCTCGCGTGCCTGAGCATGTTCCGGATAGGACTCGGCCAGGCGCGTGAAGGCCACCTCGGCCTGCTCCCAGCGGCCGACATCCTCCAGTTCGCGGCCAAGCTCCCACAGGGCCGCGGTCGCGTAGCCAGCCTCCCAAGCGCGGTCGTGACCGCCGGAGACCGACCCCGGCCCGGCTCCGGGCCGGCGCCCCTGCGCGGCATCGCCGGCAGCCCAACCGCTGGCAGCCTGCCACGCCTCAATCAGAGCCTCCGTATCGCCCCTGCGGCGATGCACCCGGCCGGCCGTAAGCTCGGCCTTCTGCCACAAGGATCCGGCCGAGCCACCGGCCAGATCCGCACACAACGCCAGAAGAAGGTCATCCTCCCCCGCAGCGTAGAGGCGGTCCAGGAGCGCCGCACCGATCCTCATACTATCGGCCCCGGACAGGCGGGACGCGTACGCACTCCAATGGCGCCATGCCTCCCGACCCTCCCCATGCCGCACGAGGCTGAGGAGACAGGCCGCCAGCAACGGGTCGTCAAGCGCATCCGGCGCGCCCAGCAAGCACCGCGCCTGCTCGCCCCGCAACCCGGCCTCCTCCCCGAAGACAGCGCCCGCCACCGAGGCGGCTCGAAACGCGTCCACGAACGCATCCTGGTGCCCGGCCCGGCGAGCCCGCTCTGCCAAGAGCGTCAGACCGCGGGCACCCAGCGACGAACCCCGCCCAACGTCCGTGATCCACTGATCGAACATGGCCACATCCGCCGGGGTGGCCGGTGCCTCCACCAACCGCCGTCCGGCGCGCAGGGCAAACAGGTCCCGAAAGCGGTGACGGCCCGCCCCGCGCCACAGAGCCAGTGCTTCGTCCCCGGCCCGCGCAGGGTCGCTTTTCTCGAGAGAGCGGATGCGAAGCCAATCGGCATAGGGTTGCAGCAGGGGTGGAACCGGCCCGGAGAATCCCTCGGCGGCATCCTCATAGCGCTGAGCCTCGTGGGCCGCCAACGCCAGCCAGAAGGATACCTCCCCTTGCGCATCCCAGGCCGGACCTCGCTCGGCCCACCTGTCCAGCAGGCACGCTTCAATGCAGGGATGGCGTTCGCGGATCAGCGCCAGCACCGCGCCACGCAGGGCAGCTGCCGCGGGAGTCGCGCGCGGCAGCGAATCGCAGATAGCCGCAGCAACCTGATCGAGAAGGCTCCGGTACGCCGTTTCCGCACGCTCCAACCGGGCCGGATCCTGAGCCACGCGGGAGAGACGCAGCTCACGCTGCGCCCCACGAAGAGATTCGGCCGCACCCACCATACCGGGGCGCGCCATGGCGCCCGGCCCCAGGTAGGGCATGCAGACCATCAGCCCAAACAGGAGTACGGCCCAGACCCCCCAGCGCCCCCGAACCGGACACCGGGCGGCCCTTCCGCCGGCGCGCGGGTTCCGCGGCCGGCACCGGCTCGTTCGCCTGGCACCCACGTGCATGCTGCCCGTACCCAAGATGACTCTCCAGATGCTACCGGTACCCGTCGCAGCTGTCGCGGCCTGCGGCCCTACACGCATCGCGGCTCGGCCGGCTCCCCCGGATGCGTCAATGCATGAATACCCGGGTCCCGGTGAAGTACATCGCCAACCCGCGCTCATTGCAGGCCGCGATGCTGTCTTCATCGCGAAGGGAACCGCCCGGTTGGACGATCGCCAGGACCCCCACCTCGGCCGCTCGGTCGACCACGTCACGGAATGGGAAGAAGGCGTCGCTGGCCAACACCGCGCCGCGCGTATCGAACCCGCAGCGGCGTGCCTTCAGCAGCGCTACCTCCAACGCATCGATCCGGCTCGTCTGTCCACCACCCAGACCCATGGACTGCCGGTCGCGTGTCAGAACAATCGCATTGGAGCGTACATGGCGGCACACGCGCCATGCAAACTCCAGTTCCCCCAGCATGGGCTCCGCGGCCTGCGCGGCGGTCACGCAGGACCACCCGGCCGTTCCCGGATGCGGCGGCATGGGACTCTGTACGAGCACCGCCTCTCCTATGGACTTGTAGCTCCAGGCCGCCGCAGCCGCGCTTGCGGAAGCGGGCGCGAGCGCCGGCAGCTTCAGGATTCTCAGGTTCTTCTTCTTCTCCAGCGCCGCCCGGGCTTCCGGCGGCCAACCCGGGGCTCCCACGACTTCGAGAAACATCCCGGCCATCTCCCGACCCACATCATCATCGGCCGGTCGATTCAACAGCACGACACCCCCAAAGGCCGAGAGCGCATCGCCATCGCGCGCCCTGCGGAACGCCTCACCGACAGTCGACCCCAGCGCCACCCCACAGGGGCTGGCATGCTTGACAATCACGCAGGCCGCCCGGTCCGTCGCCGCCCCTGTCACCGCGAACTCCTGCAAGCAGTTCCATGCGGCCCACAGATCCGCGAGGTTGTTGTAGGACAACTCCTTGCCCTGAAGCTGCGCGCATCGGGACCAGAAGCCGTCCCCGGTCAGGAAGCACGCCGCCTGCTGGTTCGGATTCTCACCGTAGCGCAGCGCTTGCCGTTGCTCCCCGCCGGTGGCCCAGAAGCGCGGCAACCGCTCCTGCTCATAAAGATATCGGAAGATGGCTGCATCGTAGGCTCCCGTCTGGGAGAACACCTCCGCGGCCAGTTCGGCAGCCATGGCGCGCGGCACCGTCCCGCCGCCATCCCTCAATGCCCTGGCCACGCCGTCATACTGCGCGGGCTGACTCACGATGACCACATGCGCGCAATTCTTCGCCGCGGCCCGCAACATCGCGGGTCCACCGATATCGATCATCTCCACGCAGGCGGCGCGATCAGCGCCCTTCTCCCGCACGGTCTCGCCGAAAGGGTACAGATTGACGCAGAGAAGGTCGATCGGAGCGATCTCGTGCTCGGCGGCTTGGAGCAGGTCCGCGGGCCGGTCACGACGCATGAGCAGTCCGCCATGCACCTGCGGCGTCAGAGTCTTGACCCGCCCCTCGAACAGGTCTCCGAAACGCGTCAATGATTCGAGGGGCGTCACCGGCACTCCGGCCTCCGCGAGGGCACGGGCCGTGCCTCCCGTCGAGAGAATCTCGATCCCCAACTCCACGAGGGTCTGCGCGAAGGGAACGACACCGGCCTTGTCATACACGGAAAGCAATGCGCGCTTGACTGTGATCACACTTCCTCCTCCCTGAGGTTCAGCTGGCGCTCCCGAGCGATCGGCGGCCTTGGATCGGGACCGGCCCGGTTACCATCCGGGCCGGTCGCTCCCGGATACGAGCAGGCGCTCGGCCAGTTGATACCGCTGGCTGGTCTTCTCAATGATCTCATCCGGTAGCTGCGGCGCAGGCGAATTCCGATCCCACTCGGTTGCGAGCAGATAGTCACGCAGGAACTGCTTGTCCAGGCTGACGGGCTTGCGGCCCCGCCCGACCGATTCGGCCGGCCAGAATCGGGATGAGTCCGGCGTCAGCACCTCATCGATCACCGTCAGCTGGCCGTCGATGATGCCGAACTCGAACTTCGTGTCGGCGATCACGATCCCGCGTCTCTGTGCATAGGCTGAGCCGCGGGCGTAGATCTCCAGGCTCGCCCGCCGGAGGGCCGCGGCCAGTTCGCTGCCGACCTGGGTGCTCATCTCCTCGTAGGTCATCGGCTCATCATGGCCTTCGTCCGCTTTGGTCGTGGGCGTAAAAATCGGTTCGGGCAGCCGCTCGTACTCCTTCAGTCCATCCGGAAGACGAATCCCGTTGATCTGCCCGCTCTTCTGATAGAGACCGTAGCCCGAACCGGCCAGGTATCCGCGCACGATGCATTCGACATCAATGCGCTTCGCCTTCTTGACCAGCATGGCCCGGCCATTGAGCTGGGCGGCATGGGACTTCAGCTCGCCGGGAAACTCGGCGGCCTCATTGGTGACGAAGTGCGTCGGGATCATCCCCTCCAATCCACGGAACCAGAAGGCCGCGATCCGGCCCAACACGCGGCCGCGCCCGGGAATCGGATTGGGCATGACATAGTCGAACGCAGAGATCCGATCGGTGGCGACCAGCAGGAGATGGTCGCCGAGGTCAAGGATTTCGCGGACCTTCCCGCTGAAGTCCGGCTTCAGACCCAGAGACTCCAGACCCACAAAAGCCTCTTCCGAGCCAGACGGGGGCCCGGAGGGAACGTGCTGCTGCATCGAATTCTCCCGTTTGTCCAGGTGCTGTGACCGATGACCGTAGCCGCCCGTGGAAAGAAGCGGCCGGGCAGTCAAAAGAACCTTTATAGCACGCCGTCGGGCCACCCTCAAGAATCACCGCTCTTACCCCCTCCGTTAGCCCGGCGCGCCGTGGCGCGCGCCTCCCAGCCTTCTGCTGTGGCGCGGATCTCGACCGTGCCCACCCGGTCGGTGCGCAGGATCCTCCACCCGGTCTGCCGGGCCGCTTCCAGGACCTCATGATCGGGATGCCCGAAGCGATTGCGCCGCCCTACCGACACCAGAAGCAGCGGCGCGCCTTCCTGGACGCCGTCGCCTGCCGCCGCGGGCCTCTCGGCCGACGGCCCCGCGACCGTCGGCCCCGCGGCGGCCAAGCGCCCCGCGGTCAGCAATCCGCGGGGGGTGCTCCCCGCGCTGCCGTGGTGGGCAGCCGACATCGCCACCAGGCCCTCCTCGGGAAGGCGTCCCATCAGCCGTTGCTGCAGCGGCCCGGGCAGATCACCCCATAGCCAGACGCAACCGCCTCGCAGGGTCAGCTCGATCGCCAGGCAGTCCTCGTTCCGGCTGCGGCCCCGCTCCCCCCCAGGCAAGTGATGCACCCGAAGCGACAGGGAACCGTCCTGCAGCCGATCGCCGTCGCGCACCCGCCGCAGCCGTCCTCGGCGCGCCGCCAGCGCCTGCAACCATGTCTCCGTGCGCTCGCTCCGTTCGGCCCCGGCGCCCATCCAGATCTGGCCCACGGTGATCCGCGACGCCGCCAGGCCGGCCAAACCACCCGAGTGATCCGCGTCGTCATGGGTCAGGATCAGGCAATCGATGTGGTGCCGCCCATACCAACGCAAGGCCCGCGCCGGCGCCCAGTACGGGTTCTGGCCTTCGGCCGGCGCAGGTCCGGTGTCGATCATCCAGGTGGCGCCAGGGGTCATGACCAGGTAGCAGTCGCCCTGTCCGACGTCCAGCATCACCACCATTCCGCAGGACGGGATCGAAGGGCACAGCAGCACCCCCATGCCCGCCAGGCCGATCGTGCCGGCCATCCGCAGCCGCCGCTGGAGAACCCGCTGCCCTGCCACCCAGGCCACCGCGAGGGCCAACAGGATCGCAAGCGGCTCGCTCAACCCGCCTGCCACCGATGTCGCCCGACAGGCATCCGCCACGCTCTCCAAGGGCCCGTTCAGGCTTGCAACCCACCGGCCGCCTGCCCGGCACGCCAGCGCGGCCGGGAACCCCGGAAGGCTGCCCAGAGCGATCCCCGCGGCGCCGAGCAACATGAACCCGGCCGCCAGCGGTGCGAAGAGAAGGTTGACCACCACGAACAGCGGGCTGCTCCCCCCCCAGTGCGCCAGGCTCAAGGGCCAGGCGGCACACTGGGCGGTGATGCCACAACCCAGCCAGAGACCGAGTCGCCGCCTCCAAACACGCGTGACCTTCCCGCGCGGATCGACCTTCGCGCGCGGATCGACCGGTCCGCGGTCATCTCCGCCGATCGGCTCCGCCCCCCACGCCCCCACCACCCGCAGAAGGGCCCAGGTCACCGTGTAGCTGAGCTGCAGCCCGGGCAGTTTCCAGGCCAGCGGCTGATGCCACAGCGTGACGGCCAGCATCATCAGGAGGGCCACGCGCGGATCCAGGCGGCGGCGCAGCCCGCGCGCCGCGAGGCACAGCACCACCAGGCCGACCGCCCGCTGCACGGCCAGACCACCGCCGCTCACCAGCGCGTAGCCTGGCAGGAGGAGGGCCAGCAGCCACCGGCGCGCCCCCGAAGGCAGGCCCAGCATGTTCAGCAAGATCACCAGGGCGCCGAAGACGCAACCGACATGAAACCCGCTGATGGTCAGGAAATGCCCGACCCCGCAGTCGCGCAGCCGCATCGCGGCAGCCTCATCCCCCTGTCCTGGCCGGCGTCCAAGCAGGAACCGGCACACGAATCTCCCCGCCGAACCCGGAAATGCCTCGTCCAGCCGCTGGGCGGCCCACTCCCGCACCGGGTCGCTCCACGAATGGAGCCGGCCGGCGGATCGGCGGCCCGCCGCCACTGCCACCCGGTTCAACGACCCGTGCAACCAACCGGTCCCGCCGGCCATCTGGCTGGCCAGGAATCGCCGCCCGTCCCATCCGCCCGGAACGCGCGGCCCCGTCGCCGCTTCGATCCAGAGGAACCCCTCCACCCTGTCGCCCATCCAGTGCGCCCCACAGCGGGCGTCGAGCCCCGGAAGCCGCAGTCGCAGGGGCATGCAAAGGGACGCGACCTGACGGTGACCGGATGTGCGTATCCGATCGACCGCCAGCCACCACCCACTCCCATTGCGCTCGAGCGTTCCCTGCACCCAGGCCAGGCCCTCCACGCGCGCCGCCGCCGCTACCTGAAGCTGGGCCTGCTGCAGGGCCTCCGTTCCCCGTCCGAATCCGAGACAGAAGAACGCGGCCACCAAGATGCAAGCCGTCCGGCCCTGCGCGCGCGCGCCGCCCGCGGCAGGGCACCTCTCCCCCGCACAAAAGGCCAACCCGGCGAGCCATAGGCTGGCTCCCGCGCCGATCAGCGGCACGATCGGCGACAGCCAGGCGCGCGGGGCCGTGTCCACACCGGCCGCGCCGGTGAGCAGGCCCCCGCTCAGGGCCAGAGCCACGGGGACGATTCTTGGGAATAGGCATGCAACCGCTCTCTTCACACGGGAGCAATAGCGTGGGGCGTGCCAGGGAGACTGGAGCGTGGGAACCCGGCCAGAGCGCGCGGCTGCCGGAGAGCGCGGTCAGCGCGCGAAGATCACCGAACGAGGATCATCTTGAGCTGGTACTGATGCCCGTTGGCTTCGAGACGCCCGTAATAGAGGCCACCGGGCACCGGCAGACCCTGCGCATCCTGCCCGCGCCAGAAGTGAGCGTGGCGACCGGCGGACACTCTCCCATCGAGCAGGCTGAGCACCTGGCGGCCCTGGGCATCGTAGATGCGCAACGTCACCGCGCTCGGCGCCGGCAACTCGAACTGGATCAGCGTGTACGGCTCGAAGGGATTCGGGCAGTTGTGCAACCCGACGGCAGACCCGGCTTGATCCGGCACGCTGGCGGTCTCGTACCGCGAGACGGCTGTGACGGCATAGTTGCAGCCATGCCGGGCGGTCTGGCCGTTGGCGATCACCAGGATCGCCTCCTCGACCTGTGCCCAGTCTTCCACTCGAAACGCCAGCCGATCGCTCTTGCTCTCCGGAACCAGGACCTCCGGCTCCAGGTTGCTCGGACGCCAGAGGAGCAACCGCACGCCGCACAGCGTCGCACAGCCACGTACATCCAGCTGCAGAACATTGTCGGCCGAATCCGCCTGGGGGCGCAGCTGCAGGTAGCTGGCGCCGAGGCGGCCGGGCTGGCGAGTCAACTCCGGACCGCGATTCAGCACCGGATAGCGAGAGAAGGACCTCTCGATCCCGATGCGCTCCGGTCCAGCAACCGCCGCCCCATACGGCTCGCCCAACGGCGACCGACCCAGGCAGACGTTCCACACCGCCCACTCCAGGAACGCTTCGTCAAGATCGCTGCCCCACTCCCGCAAGGCACGGTCCAGCGCTTCGATCATCGGCACAGGTGCGTCGCGCCAGATATCCCACGCGCGCCGCAGCAGTCCCCAGCCGAAGCGTCGCTGGAGGTACTCCGGCCACAACCAGGCACCGTACTCGTGCGAGCCGTTGCCCAGGTCCAGCGCCCGGTACGGTTCCAGCAAGAGGGCCGGCAGGTAGCGCTCCCGGTCACGCAGATCAGGATAGACACGGCCTTCTTCCATGGTGGCCAACTGCTCCATGAACCAGCTGGCCTCCACATCGTACCCATACCCGAACTGGATCAGGTGGTGATATTCATGGGCCAGGGTCAAGCGCAACGCATCTTCGATGCCCGCCACCGCAAGGCCCGCGAAATCATTGTCGATCACAATGAAGCCGGCATGGCCGGCCGCATCCTCCGACTCCTCGTGGAGGCTGTAGCCATACACGCTGGGTCCCAGATCCAGAATGTAGACATCGATCCGCTCATCCCCGCCCAGGCGATCCGCGGGCGGCCGGGGCCACTGCTGCTCGGCCCCATGGTAGACGCGGGCAACCTCCTGCAGCGTCGCCGCCGCCACCTCCAGGTAGCCCGTGGCGCCGAGGTTGGCCGGTAGATCGCGGCCTTCGCTCGCGAAATGAATGCGGAAATGCGCCCCCACGTCCCGGTACGAATCCAAATGGACCGGCCGCGTGAGATAGGCGCCAAGGCCGAACGGATCCTGCCCCCCCTGGGTCTGCCCGCCGGCTTTGAACGCGTTGAGCCACGGCGTGGCGCTCCCGGCCGGCGATATCGGCACTGCCTGGGACATGTGCGTGAGGATTTCGGAGAGTGACCACGCGGCGATATCATCGTGCACGGGCCGGGGCGGGTTGCCGTCTTCACAGACGCCGGCAGGATCGGTCGCGGCGGCCGGCAGGCTGCCGTGGCCCCCCATGGCCGCCAGCAACAGCAAGGCGACGCCCGCAGCGAAGCTCCTGATTGCGCCTTCCGGCATGATCGAACGTTCCTCGCAACTGGTCCGTATGTAAGATGGACTCTGCCGTGAGGATACACGGGTAGCGGGAGGAAGTCAATCCAGGAGCCGCGCGCAGTGGGCGGGACCTGTATCCACAAAGGCATCTGCCGCCCCGCCGATGGCTGGGCGAACGCCGGCATCTGGGGATCAGAGGTCTAGGAGGCGCTCTGTTCTGCCGTGAGCTCTTCGGGACTGGCCAGGATCAGAATCCGGTAGAGGCTCGAAACAACCTCCTCCCCCTCCGGCATGGTCACCGAGAAGTAATAGGGCACCTCACGGCCCGGCCGAAGCCACTCTCCCCGCACCCGGGCGATGTAGGTATTCTGGCCAGGCTCGACCGACACGAGCGGGATCGCCTCGATTCCGCCGACGCCCCCTGGAACGCGCAGCCGCGGCATCCCCAGATCGCCGGCCCTGGGGCCCTGGATCTGCACGGCCAGAAGCAGCTCGCCTTCTTGGATGACGGCCTGCCCGGGAGGCAGATGGTCGAACTGCGGCCGATCACGCAAGCCGAACAGCGGCGTGATGAAACGACTGGCGCCCGCCGGAACCTGCAGGATCTCGGAATAGCACTCGCCATCGCTGATGACATCGATCCCATGCAATTCAGGCGACAGCTCCATCTCCAGCGGCGTCAGTCCGACGAACTCTCCGTCGATCAGGACACTGTCGCCCTCGACCGGACGCAACCCTTCGGTCCTGAGCATGCGCATGCTCTCCACCCGGACCAGGACACGATCGGCGGCGAACGCGTTGTTGACGGCCACCTGAGCCACCTCACCGTGCCGCACCAGGACCTTGCGTTCCCACAGCGGAACCTTCTCATCCTCGAAGAAGACGCGGTACCAGCCCGCCGGGAGATTGTCGATGGCAATCGGCACGTCGTACTTCCTGTCCTGGCCGGCAAGCCAGGCGCGTGGCGACCCCGAGAGATCCTGCGCCGTGATCTCGAGCCCTCCCAGGAAGTCCGCATGCAGCGCGTGCGACTCTCCATGGCCGAAATCGAGGCTGTCAGCCCAGACCCCGGCGGCCCCAAGGTGCATCGTGATGATATGCGGACCGCCCGCAATCCGTACGTTGTGGAGCGGTGTCTTGCCCGGCAGCTTGATCCCGTCGATCGCCACGACGGCCCCCGATGGATTCGAGGTCGCCGTCAGATGCGCCTCGATCTGCGGCACACCCAGACCCGCATCCGACAGCCCGAGGGCCGCCCGTACGCTCTTGACCACGCCCGGCCAGCCGGCGCCGCCCAGCAGCAAGGCCGCCAGGGCAAACAGCAGAAGCGCCACCGCGATCACCGGCCAGGCCGTACCGCGCTTCGATCGCGGACGCCCATGCGCGGCCGGGAACGCAAAGAGGTCGGCCCGCGGGCGGAGCGCTCCGTCTCTTCCGGCCGCGGCCGGCGCAACCGTGGCGTGCTCCGGGGAATCGCTTTCACGGCCGGCGTGCCGCGCACCGGGCACGTCCCGGGCGCCACCCGGCTGCTGAGCCGGACGCGCCGGCTCCACGGCGCCTGGTCCTCCATCCGGACACGCCTCCGGGGACCCCGTCGGGGACACCGCTGACGGCACCGTCCGGGACACCGCCGGGGACACCGTCTCTGCCGCGGGCGTCGTAGCCGATCCCACTCCGGTGACGCCCAGAACGAGTTCTCGGGCCAGATCGGACAGCTCCCCCAGCACGGCCTCGCCCCGCACCAGGTCAAGATGCTTCTCGGCAACTCCCGGCAGGAGGGGCGCGAAGCGAAACGCGACCACGGCGGCACTCGGCCCCTGGAGGCCCAGCAGATTGACCAGGCCATCGCTGGCACGCTTCAGATCTCGCGATTCCGCAAACAGCCTGCCGATCGCCCGTAGATCCGGCGGCTCGGCGGCGTCACCCGTCACCAGGAGGATCTCGTCGTCGGGCATGACCCCCAGGGACGTCACCTGCAGACGCAGGTTCTCCGGTCCGCCGAGGGCGTGCCGCCGCGGGTCAGCTACCGGCGGACTCTCGTTCTGCTCCCCGAGCAGGTGCGTCTTCCCGCCCCGGAGAAGATAGAGCCAGGTCGACTGGGTGCGCACGAAGTAAATCCGGGATTCATCCGCACAGGCCGCCGTCAGGCGGACCCATTTGGGATCCTTCATGACCGAGTGGTTCTCGCGATACAGACGATGGTGGGCCGATTCGAGCCCGGCGACCAACCGGCTCACACCCGGCGGAAGAGTCTCGACCGGTTGGACCGCTGTTTCAGGCTGTTCCAGGTGCGGTAGCACGAAACGCTCGAACGCGTCCGGTGGCTCACAGAATGCCACGCAGCCGATGACGCGGCCTGGATCGGCCCAGCCGATGGCCTGGCCTCCGTCGATGTGCGCGGTGGCGACCTCGATGCGCAGTGGATTGCCCGCCGGCTGCACAGCTTCCATGGCACACCCTCCTGGGTTGATCTGCGGCCGCCGCTCCGGACGGCCGGACTGCTCGACACGGACCGACGCCAGCTAGGAAGCCCAGTCCTGCTCCTCCACTGGAATCGGGCCCAGGGGCTCCCAGTCGTTGGCCTTCTCCAGATAGGTACGCCACGCCGACCGGGCCTTCTTCTTCAGGCCTTTGCGCTGGTAGGCCTGGCCGACGTAGTAGTAGCTGGGGGCAAATTCCGGGTTCAGGAAGATCGCCCGCTCGAGGAATTGAAGCGATTCCTCCGGGCGATCGAGCGCCATCGCGGCCTTTCCCATCTGAACCAGCATGTCGCTGGACTGGAACCCTTGCTTGAGAATCCGGCCGTATTCGCGCAGACCTTCCTCGTAGCGTCCCGCCCGGCAGAGGAGGTGGGCCATGCTGTGGCGGGCGGGGAGGTATCCCGGGTTGATCGTCAGCGCACGGCGGAACTCATCGAGCGCTTCATCCACCCGCCCCTCGCCGACGTTCAAGAGCCCCAGGTTGTAGCGTACGTCGGCATATCCAGGCTTCAGACTGCTGGCAACCTCGAACTGCGCCCGGGCCTCCTCCAGATACCCTTGCGAGGCGTATTCGTATCCGAGGGCCATCCGCGCGGGCACGCAGGTGGGATCCGCTTCGATCGCCTCGGTCAACAGCACGATAGCCTGGCTCTCCCGGCCGAAGGCGGCCGCCAGCTCTGCGCGGTGCATGGCGTGCTGGGCCCGTCGGGGAAAGACGCAGTAGCTGCGATCGTAGCAGTCGACCGCTTTCTCCCGCAGTCCATTGCGCGCATAGATGCCCGCCAGGTAGCTGTAGAGATCCTCGGCCAGCGGGGTCCACAGCAGTTGCTCGCAACGCGCCGCGGCCTCCAGGTCGCCCGGCCATGGGTAGAATCCGAGCCGGCCAAACGCTTCCCGGGAAGCCTCGCTGGATACCGCCGATTCGAGCCGCTCGCGGGCCGTGGCCATGTCACCCTTCCGGAGGGCGAAATGAAAGGCGTAGTGCCGCGTCAGGGCGGCCTGTGTCTCATCGTCGGTCGGGCCTTCTTGTTCCCCGGCGCCCGGCTCGGTCACCACCCCGGCGTAGTACTCGTCGGCCAGCTTCCAGTAGATCTCTTCCGGACACTCCTGCTCCCTATCTCCCGCGGCCAGGCTCTCCCCCGGCGGCAGGCCTTGGAGCATGCGCGCAAGGCGCAGCCCGTAGTAAGCCGCCCGATAGCCGGGATTGATCCCGAGGGCCTCCTCGAATTCGCGTTCGCCCCCGGCGGCGTCACCGCGCAACAGGCGCAGCAACCCAAGCCGGTGTCGAACATCGGCATAGGTTGGATGAGAGCGGGCTTCTTGCTCCAAGACCTTTTCGGCCTCCTTCGCGGCGTCCAGCAGAAGCCCCACCTCCGTGCGATAACTGGCCTTCATGCCAAGGCTCCCTTCATCGACTCATCGACTTGATTCAACCCGCCCCGTGGATCCGCGGAGCCTCACCTTCGGGCGCATTGAGTTCCATCACCACGTCAACGACCCCGGGAATGCCGCGGACGGCCGTCCGGAGACTGTGAAGAAACCGCTGGCGCGACAGGTCGTCGGCCTCCTCCCATCCGCCCGGCTCCCGCTCCAGCGCTCCTTTGATGAGAACGACGCCGTCGGTGGTTCCCACCTCGACCGTGGAAAGGGTCACCCAACGCCGGGTCAGGATCTGCATGACGCGGGCGTTGATGGTGTAGTCCGCCGACAGATTCGCCGGGCCAACCCGACTTCTGTCGTCCTCGCGCGGGAACAGACCGGATGCGCTCGAGTTTTCCATGACCTCCTCCATGCCGGGCGTGGGCTTGCGACCCTGACGGCAAAGGGCTTGCAAGCTGTATGCCAGAGCACCCGATGCCGTTTCCTTCATGGATCGGCCCGCGGGAAGCAGTACCTAATCTCTTTTGAGGGAATGTATTCCAGCGATGAGACCGCCGACAGGAAGAGAGGCGGCGATGGGGCGCGGCCAACCGCTGGCCGCCTCTCGGCGGCCGGGAACGGCAGCCGGTGGTCAGAAATTCACCGGCAAAGGCAGAGGACGCGGAGGGCGCCGATTCCTGCGGCTGCCGGCGGCGCCGGCCCGCGGAGAGGACCTCTAGAAGCGGTAGCCGCCCGACACACGGTGGCTCGAGCCCAGATCGTCGTGCGGGACAAAGGCGTAGTCGACGGCGAATCCCCGGATGCGGAAGCCGGCGCCGGCCGTGACGCCGCTTTCCTGCCAGCCCACGCGTCCGGCGAAGATGCCCCGGAACCGGGCTTCGAGGCCGGCCATCACGTCCCCACCCAGCGTGCCGGCCGAGAAGGAACTGGCCGTTTCCCGCCCTTCGAAGGTCAGGGCCACATCCGAGGTGAGCGCCAGCACGGTTCGCATGGCGGTCAGCGGGATCTCGTAGGCGCCCCCCAGATAGAGGGAGGGATTGACCGTCTCACGGCGGCCGGAATCCCAATACAGCTGCGTCGTCGTGGCGTCACTGAGCCGCGCCCCGAGCCGGACACGCTCGCTCAGGGTCCACAGCAATCCAAGGTCGGTGCCGATCCCAAAGCTCGAGTGGTTGAGCAGATCCTGGCGGACCAGTTTCAGGCTCCCACCCAAGGCCAGATTCGGCCGCAGAAGCTTCGCATAGGAAAGGAAGATGCCGATCTCGGTATCGCTGTCCAGGTAGAAGCGGTCCGGGTAGATTGTCTCGCCCGGGTCATACTGATGGTTCCCGTTCGCATCGTCGTAGGCCCCCTTGGTGACCAGGATGTCCTGCACGGCGAAGCGGGCAACCCCCAGACCCACGGCGCCCGGCGTTCCGGTACCGCCCAGCGACTGCACGTAGCCGAAAAAGTCGTAGTCGGCCAGGTCCTCGAACTGCTCGGCGTGCATGAGCAGGATCTCGGCGCGCTCGATGTACACCATGGCGGCCGGATTCCAGTACACCGCGCTGGCGTCGTCCACCAGTGCCGTCACCGCACCGCCCAGGCCCAAGGCGCGCGCACCGGCTCCGATCTTGAGGAACTCCCCCGCATACTTGGCGGCCTCGGCTTGAGATGCCAGGAGCAGACAGCCCATCGCCAGCACGACCCGACCAACCAGGGCTGTGCGGGGCCTCTTGCCCGTAGCCTCGGCGTCTCCCGGCTTCTTCGCTTCAAACAAGTGGATCATGGTTCCCCTCTTGCGCGTCGGTGTCCGTCCGTACGACGCAAACCCTAGCAACCCCGGTGAGTCGGGTCAACGCGGTTGCAAAGATGACTACCCCACGCGACGCTGGGCGTTCCCGGGTAGAAGACAAAAGAAGAGCGGGCCGGCCCGTGGGTCAACCCGCTGATGCTTGGCGTGCACCGCTCTCAGGAAGAGGCACTCGCAGAAGGAGCCGCAATCAGGCCACGTCCTCGTCGGACTCCTCCGGTCGGTCCCACTCCTCACCACCTTCCAGATACAGGAGCTCGTACCACTCCAGATAGGACCGGATGAAGTCCCGATCCTCGGCCGCCAGATCGGTGAAGCAGGAGGCCAGCCGGTAGCTGCCCTCCTCGACGCCGTCCGGCTCGCAGCGCACGACAACCGCCTCGCAATCGATCGGGTGCTCTTCGGCCTGTTCCTCCCCATACGGGGGAAAGACGAACCGCAGCGCCAATCGCGTCAGCGGCTGGATCTCGCGGTTGATCTTGCAGTAGAACCCCCCCGCGCTGAAGTTGATCGTCTCCATGCAGGTGCGACGTTCCCCGTCGGGAGCGTCGGGATCGTCGAACTCGAGAATCATCCGCAGTTCGACCCGTTTCTCCTTGCGCCGCTCGGTCATGTTCTCCCACGCCATGTCGACTGCTTCTCCTTCCACCGCTTCAAGCCCGCATGCCGACCACGAACCTCGGGAGTTCCCCCCCTGTCTTGTTTTCGGCATCCGCCCCTGCGGCCCTTACCTCTTCCTGTCTCTGCGGCGCTGCTTCCGCGACCGGCGGGGCCCACGCCGCACAAGCTCAGGCCGCTCGCGGGAGGGCATCTGGCTACGGGAGCGACCCTTCCGGCGTCGCGCGGCGCCGGGCGACCATGGGTCGATGATGCTCTCGAAGGAAGCCGGGTCGCTCTGCACGGCCCGGCGGCCGGCGGCCCGAATGGTCAGCAGCAGAGATCGGTTCCTGAGATCGACCCGCACGATCTGGGCAATGACCGGCAATCCCAGCGGAAGCTCTCCACGACCCGGCCCGAGCCGGCGGCCCTCTGTGAGAATGCCCCGCAGGCCTTCGATCTCGGTGCGCGCCACGAAGCCGGAGACCGCAACCTCATCGAACTCCACGATGAACCCGCGCGGCAGGACCGCCTCCACGCGCCCCCGAAACGCTTCTCCGATGCGCGTCTCGGCCCAACGCAGCTGCTTGATCCGGTTCAGGGCCCGTTCCGCCCGCTCCGAGCGTTCCTCGCTTCCCGAGCAAAGGGCGGCGGTCTCATGCGCCTCGGCCACCCACGCCTCCGGGATCGGACGCGACCCATGGGCCAGGGACCACTTGACGATGCGATGATTGAACAGGTCCGGATAGCGCCGGATCGGGGAGGTGAAATGGGCATACCCGCGCAGGCCGAGACCGAAGTGCCCGCTATCCCGCGCATCGTAGGTCGCCCGCTTGAGCGTGCGCAGGAAGTGGGCGTGCAGACGCCAGGTGGCCGGCTCAGCCGGCATGGCCGCCAGGAAGCGGCGCAGGCCGGCCAGATCCTTCTTGGCCCAGGCGGGCGCACCCGGCGCCAGGGTCTCGAAATCCGCCCAGAATGCCTCGAGGGCTTGCGGATCGGGCGCCCCATGCACCCGGTAGAGATACGGATGGCCGCGCTTGCGGGCAAAGGCACAGGCCACACGGTTGGCGAGGATCATGCACTCCTCCACCAGACGGTGGCTCCTCAGAGCCACCCGCCGCCGGATCTGCGCAGGCCTCCCGTCCGCACCGATCGTCATTTCGATCTCCGGTACCTGCAGATCGAAGCCGCCGGCGGCGAAGCGGCGGCCGCGCAGGGCCGTGGCCAGATCATCCAGGTCGCGCAGGAGCTGCAGCAGCGACGCTTCGTCCGTGGCGCCCCCCCGCACGATGGCTTCCACCTGTTCGTAGCTCAGCCGCCGGGCGCTGCGAATCCAGCCCAGATCGATCCGACTCGCCCGGACTTCCCCCGTGGCGGCAATCTTCGCCGAGACGGTCACGACCTGGCGGTCCTGTCCCTGGGCCAGGCTCATCGCATCGGTGGCCAGCGACTCCGGAAGCATGGGAATCATGCTTCCCGGCAGGTAGGTGCTGTTGCCCCGCCGGCGGGCCTCACGATCCATCCGACTCCCGAACGGCACCAGCGAGGTGACATCGGCGATATGGACGCGCAGCCGCCATGATCCATCGGGGCGGCGGGCCACGCTGAGCGCATCATCGAAATCGCGCGCATCCTCCGGATCAATCGTGACCACCGCCTCGCCCCGGAAGTCCCTCCGGATGACCGCGTCGGGGGCCGGCTCGGCGCAGGCGGCTTCGGCGACCGCAGCGGCCGGATAGTCGCCCGGCAGAGCGTACTCGGCCCGTACGATCTCCTCGTCCAGCCGCGGATCGCGGGCATCTCCCAGCACGCGGACACACTCCGCGCTTGGCAGATGCCCCGGCCGGGCATCGTGCAGGCGGCAGAGCAGGCGCTCGCCGCCGGCCACCGCGTGCAGCGAGCCGATCAGCTTCATGATCGGGGGCAGCTTGGGATGATCGGGGACCAGCCACATGCGCTTGCGTGTGCCGGCCACCACGCCCGTGAAGTGCCGCACGCCCCGGGTGAGAATCTCGAGGATGATCGCCTCGCCCCGCAGGGAACCGCGCGCCGGCCGCAGCACCTCGAAGCGCACCTCGTCACCCTCGAGAGCGCCCGCCGTGGCATCCGCGCGCACGAAAAGGTCAGCTGCACCCGTGGCAGGCGATACGAACCCATACCCCTCTCGGGTCGCGCGAAACAGCCCCGTTTCGGGCCCACTCTGGCGAGAGAATGTCACGGCAAATCCTGGGAAGCGGGCACAAAAGGATCGGCGAGGATCGGGTGATCCCCGCCGCCATGCTATGCCCAAACGCGCCGCACGGCCACAACGGCCGTGCGGCGGTCGCTAGTTCTTGCGCTTCTTCTTGTGGCGGTTCTTGCGCAAGCGCTTCTTGCGCTTATGCGTCGCGATCTTCTGACGCTTCCTTTTTCTTCCGCAGCCCATATAGCTCTCCTTAAGGGGCCCACCCAGGGCCCTACCTGATCATCGGCCTGCAAAAGCCCGCACTACAGATCGGACTCCCCGTGGTTGAGCGCCTGCTCGAGCTGTTTCGAGGACCGGAAGACCGGAACCAGTTTGGCCGGGACATTGATCTGCTGTCCCGATCTGGGGTTCCGCATCGTCCGTGGACGGCGCGCCCGCAACACGAAGTGCCCAAAGCGCCGGAGCTGCACGTCGCGGCCCTCGGAGAGGGCTCTGGAGACCGCGGCCAAGAACTCATCTACGACGACAGCAGCCGATGCGCGGGACGTCTTTCGCCGGTCGGCGATCTCTGATACCAGATCCCGCTTATTCATTGTCCACCCCCCCGCAATTTCCAGGGTGGAAGATCAGATATCACAGCCTTAGGATGCTACCAATTTGCCCATTAGGGGTCAACCACCTTTCGATCCAGCGGATCCACCCGAATCTCGTGCGGGAGGGGCCGCTTGACTGGGGAGTATTCATGGAGTTTCCCTATCAGGGTGAGGTCTACTCCCTGGCCTGTGCGCTTTTGTGGGCCTTTGCGGTCGTTCTCTTCCGGCGCAGCGGGGACTCGATTCCTCCCCTGGCGCTGAATCTGCTCAAGTGCGCTGCCTCGAGCCTCCTGTTCATCCCTACCCTCTGGATCGCCGGAACACCCTTGCTGCCCCCGGTGGCCAACAGCGACCTGCTGCTCCTGGCCGCCAGCGGACTGATCGGCATCAGCGTGGCCGATACGCTTTTTCTCAAGTCGCTCAATCTGCTCGGCGCCGGCCTCTCCCAGGTCGTGGGCTGTCTCTACAGCCCCTTCGTGATCCTTTTTTCGATGGCCTTCCTCGGCGAACGTCTGGGCCCGACCGACATCATCGGGACAGTGCTGATCCTGACCGGTGTCCTGATCACGGTGGAACGTGATCCGCAACGCGAGGTGCGCAGCCGTCGCGCCCAAGGGGTTCTCATTGGAGCCGCCGCGTTCGCACTCATGGCCATCGGGGTCGTGCTTGCCAAGCCGGTGCTGGGACGCGTTGCGCTGCTCTGGAGCTCGGGATTTCGGCTCTTGGTGGGGACCGTCGGTCTGGCCGTGCTGCTCCCGCTGTTTCCGCGCGGGCGGCGCAGCCTGCGGCGCCTGCGGCCCTCACGCGCCTGGAGCACCGCGCTGTGGGCCTCGTTCTTCGGCACCTACCTGGCCATGATTGTCTGGCTGGCGGGCATCAAGTACTCCAGCGCCAGTGTCGCCTCGATTCTCAATCAGACCAGTGCCGTGTTCGTCCTGCCGTTCGCCGCGCTGATCCTGAAGGAGAAGGCCACTCGCCGGCATCTGCTGGCCCTGGCCCTGGCCCTGGCGGGTGTGATTCTCGTCACGCTGCTGTAGGCCGCCGATTCCGGACGCAACGGCAACGGGCGCGGTCCCTGTGGGACCGCGCCCGCCGCGCGGCTGCCCCAACGAAGACTATTGAATCTCCAGCTCCTCGCTCAGCGTGAGCCCGCCGTAGCCGGGATCCTCGTCGGTCACCGTCAGGTAGACCTTGGTCTCGGCGCCGGGTGCGTGGAAGTAGAGATTGCTCGCCATGCCCCAGCGATCCGTGATGGCCGAGGCGGTCACCGATCCCTCGGTCACTTCGAGGGAGAGCTGATGGCCGCCAAGCGGATTCCCGAAACGGTCCTTGATGATGACCTCGAACGGTACGCTGGCACCGGGCGCCATGCTGGTTGACTCGAAATCGATGCTCGAGTTCGACCGGTGGGCGGCCCCGGTCAGCAAGTGGATCTCCAACAGGTCGCTGGCCGCTCCGCCCAGTCCCACCGCGGCGGTCACATGGGCGATCGCACCGATCCCATCGTCCGGTGAACTCCACGAGTGGTCCTCACGCAGGATGGCAGACCTGAACTCCGACCGTGCCAGGCTTCCATAGACACCGTCGGCGGTTTGGCCCGACGGGGTAACCTCTCCGATGTCGGTGAGGAACTCTACATTCGTGCCGTCCAGCACGAAGTTGTCATTGATATCGAGCACCTCGACCCACAGGGGCAGCTCGCTCTCGCCGTCGGCCCACAGCGTGGGAGCCGGCGCCGGTGGCGGCGCGGGGGAGACGAAGGTCACCGACGTCGGCGGGCCGGAGGACAGGAACTGGGCGGTGCCGATGACCGAGCCGCCCGCGGTCGACACCGTGAGGACGACATCGCCGTCATCGCGGGGCAACCCGCTGAAGTAGGTGCCGTGCGCCAGCCCCCCCTGGGTGGTACTGCTGCCCAGTACGCCGAGGACCTCGTAGTACCCGCGTACGATGCCCTCGTCCACCGTGAAGTAGACCACCGTCTCATCCCGAACCGGGTTGTTGTACTGATCCGAGACGATGGCCAGCACGGTCGCCTGTTCTCCCACGACATCCCACCCGCGGATGTTCAGCGGGCTGACCCCCACCGAGATGAATGCCGGCGGACCCGCGCTGATGCTCACGACGCTCGACTTGGTGGCCTCACTCTCCTCGGCGCTCGCCTGGATCTGTACGGTCCCTGACTTGGTGCCGCTGACCAGGGTCACCGTGGCCCGGCTGTGCTCATCGGTCACCACTGTGAGCGGGCCCCAGCCGGCATCGCGCAGGCGTTCCCCGCCGCCCGGCCCGGCCAGGATCTCGAAGGCCACCTCCCGACCGCTGCCGACCAAACGGTTGCGGTCATCGAAGCAGGTGGCGGCGATGAGGCACTGCTCCTGCCCGCCGGTTTCCCGGACCTCGATCTCGGAATGACTGGTCTCCAGGCTCATGTGGGCGATCGGTCCCGGTTCCTCGCCGGGATCCAGCAGCGGCAGGTCGATGTAGGTGGTGCATGCCACGGCGACGCCGCCGACGCCGTCCACCTCGGCCCACAGCGTGATGACCCGGGGAAGGTCCGCACCGGCCACGGGTGCGAAGTAATCGCATTCGGCCAGGCCCGCCCGGGTGTCCTCACTGCCCTGCCCACCGTCACCGCGGATCAAACCGGTGTTGGCACCGAAGACGACCACCGTGCCGTCCGGTACCGGATTGTGATGCCGATCATGGACGAACACGCCCATCTCCTCTTCCAGCTTCCCACCGAACCCGATCGACGCCGGCGTCGGCAGCCAGAAGCAGCCCGCCGGGGGACCCGCCGACACACCCAGGTAGAGGGTTTGGGTCGCGTCCCCCGCGCTGGCGCGCAGCGTGATCGGACCGGCCAGGTCGCCGGCCCGCAATACCGTACTGGCCACGCCGTTCTCATCGGTCGGCACATCCCGCCCAGCATCCCCACCCAGGAGCTCCTCACCCCCGCCCGGCCCGGAAACGATCTCGAAGTCGACCAGGAACCCGGCCGGCGCCGTGATCGAGGCCGCCAGGTCCAGATAGCAGGTTGCCTGCAGGACGGCATGATCCCCATTGCCGACCCCCAGCACATGCAGCTGGCCGGGGTCGGCCGTCAGCACGATCTGACGGATGGTCCCGTCCGAGAGAATCTCGACCGAGAGGTTCGAGCTCACGCCCCCGCTGCTGACATGCACGGCCACCGTTCCCGGGATGCTGCCGGAACGTAGGATCGCGCTGGCCGTCCCCGTCGGGTCCGTGTAGGCGGTCACGTACGGTGTGGCGCCGGGTGAGAAGCCCTCTCCGCCGCCGGGGCTGCTGCTCACCTCAAACAGCACCGGAACTCCGGCGGGGACCGGCTCGCCCCCCGCGCCATGGCACAGGGCTCGAATCGTCGTCCAATCCTGGCCCGCGACACCCTTGGCCACCAGTTCCTCGTGGTCGGCGGCGGCCGCGATCGAGATGACCTCCGGCAACGGCGCCACGGTGAGCACAATGTCCTGTGACCACTGCGCCGTCGTGGCCTTCACGACAATCGCGCCGGGCGTGCTGGCGGCCGTGTAGGTGAGCCGCACGACACCGTCGAGGTCGGAGGTCGCGCTGCCCGGCAGATCGCCAATGGCATCCCAGGTCCCATTCACGATGATCTCGTCACCCAACGTGTCCACGCCCTCGTCGAATCGCCCGTTGCCGTTGTTGTCGGTGAACGGCTCGCCGGCCACGAAGGTGACATCCTTGCCGGCGACCCGGCCCCCATTGATGTCATAGAGCGTCATCCGCAACTCGGCCTGACTGGCCCCGTCGGCATAGATCGTGGCAGGCGTCCACGTCCAGGTGGACGAGACCACCGGTGGCAGCTCGAGCAGTTCCAGCGTCGTGCTGGCTCGCTCCTCCTGCGTCGAGGCGTAGACCGTGACATCCCCAGGCTCCCGGCCGGCCACATAGATTGCGGTCACCGAACCGTTCTCCCGCGTTGTGCCGGTGGAGGTGATCTGCCCCCGGACGTCCCAGACACCGTTGCCGTTCTGGTCCGTGAAGCTCTCTCCGCTGGTGTAGTAGCCGTCACCGTCGGCGTCCGTGAACGGTTCCCCTGCGGTGAACCGCACCAGTTTGCCGTTGAGCGGATGCCCGCCCGCATCGGTCACCACCGCGGTCACGATGGCGTTCGAGAGCCCGTCGGCGAGCAGTTCGGCGGGCGCTACGCTGACCTCGATGTTCGATTCGATGGCGTGCAGATGGACTTCCAGGTCAGCCGACACGGTATCCACGGTCGCCTTGATGAAGAGTGTGCCCTCTTCGGCCGCGGCGGTGTACACCACGGAGGCCTCGCCGTTCGAATTGGTCGTGGCCGCGGGCGCAATGGTCCCAATGGCGTCCCAGAGGCCGTCCCCGTCATCGGTCAGCAATTCATCCGGGTCGCTGAAGACCCCGTTGTGGTCCACGTCACGGAATCGTTCCCCGGCCGCAAACAGCACCGTCTCATTGGGCGCCGGCAGACCGTCGCGCCGGACGGTGACGGTGACATCCAGCGTGCTCACCCCGTCAGCGGGAATCGCTGATTCGGGGGCGCTGATCTGCACCGACAACGGGCCGCTGCCGGAGTCACCGCTCTCCACCACATTCAGAGTGACATACCTGAAGGCACAGTCCCCCACAGAGGCTTTCAGGTCGACACCTCCCAGATCGGCGGCCGTCGGGCGATAGGTGGCACACACATAGCCATTCTCATCGCTCACCGCATCATGCGATGCGAAGGACCCTCCGGCCGTCGCGCCGCTGCGTCCGAATGTGACGATCACCCCCTCGGCCGGGTGGGCATCTTCATTCTTGACCACCCGTGCACAGAGCGTGGCCGAATCTCCCACGGCCACCGCGGCCGGGGTCGCCCTGAGGTTTTCGATCACATACGCACAGGCACCCATGCCGGTCGGCAGGGAAGCTTCCTCCGTGTCGCACCCTCCCGCGAGCAGCACCGCTCCGAGAACTGCGAACATCAGAACGCTGGTACCCAATTGGATCATGCCCGTCTTCACCAGAAGACCTCCTTCGCTCACCGTTTTCCCGCCGGCAGCCTACGAAGCGCGTTTCTGGTCCGCCGCGCCGATGCGCACCACGCCCACCGCGTACGGCCCACGCTTCCCTTGCCGCTCCTCGAATTCGACCCGGTCGCCTTCCTGGAGCACCTTGAACCCGTCCCCCACGATCTGGTCGTGCCGGACGAAGACATCCGGCTCCCCATCCCGCACGATGAATCCCCAGCCTGCCGCGTTGTTGAACCACTTCACGCGTCCCTGTAGCGCCATGCGTACCCTCTCCCGCTCGAGTCATCGGCTGTCACGCACCCGGCCCGCTTCTGCCGGGCCGCAGGACATCAAGAACCATCACCCCCTGAGTCGGCAAGGCAACGCGCTTTCCTGAAGGAGCACTGGGTTGGGAGGCGGATGGCCGAAGGCCCCACCTCTCTGGAAGAAGAGACCCAATCGACCGGAGGTCCGGGTCTGGCACAGCGGCGGCCACGCGTCGGATCCGGCCGCCGCAGACAGCGCGACACTTCGCTGGGGACAGAAAAAGGCGGCCGGGCCGTGACGCCCATGCCGCCTCAACGTGAAGATGCCGCGCCTGAGACAGCGCTCGACATCTCAGCTCTATTGTTCGATCATTTCGACATTTGCGCGCGGCACAGTCGCCTCGACTTCATCGTCGAACTTGACCTTCAGAATGCGAACCTTGGCGCCCGATTCGACGATCGCCAGTTCCGGCGGAAGCTCGGTAACCACCCCGAGGTACCCGAAGTAGGGAGCCCGAATGCAGCGCACGGGGCTGCCAATTTGAAGCCCCTCCGACATGCTGAAGGCCTTCTCGGCCAACTCGGCTCCCTGGTCGAACATGGAAACCACGATCTCCGGACGCATCACGCCGGCCCGGATCTGTGTGGCGCCATTGACCGAGCACTTCTGACCCTCAAATCGCTTGAGCAGATCGAACGTGCGCTGCGCCATGGCCATCTTGCCGAAGCCCTCGGTGATCACGAGCGCCACCCCGAGTTCCTCGCTACCGGTGATGGCCACGCCCAGATCGACGCCCATGAAGTCACGCAACTCCTCGGCGTCCATTCCGCCGGCAACCACGGCGCTGACCTTCTTCTCCACGGCCTTGCGCAACACTTCGCTGGTGACCTTTGAACCGCCCACGACAACGGCTCCCTCCAGATCTCCCTCCAGGTGGTCGAGGCTCAGCTCATCCCCCGGCGAGGAGACCACCACATGGATCTCACCGTGCACCTCCCCGCCGATGCCGAAAATGCCCTGCACGAACGCGCCCTCGGTCTCCACGATCACACCCTCGTTGGGAATGACCTCGGTGACCTGGCCGTCGACGTAGGCCTCCACCTCGACCGGGATCGGTGGTTCGCGAATGATCACCTGGCCGGTGACCGTCGAGATACTCTCGATGGTGCCGTCGCACGGCGACTTGCAGTGGGTCTTGAAAAGGCCGAAGAAGCTCTTGGCGGTCGCGATGATCTCATCCTTCTCAACCGCCTCGCCCTCCTTCTTGAGCATGTATTCCATCAGATCCTGCTGATGCTGGCCCAAGATGCTGGCGGCCTTCAGAGGCTGGACGTTGCCCGGAAGATCGGTGCGCGCCACGACCTGATCGGCCTTCACGCGGTCGCCCACCTTGACCATCACCTCGCCCGATAGGGGCAGACGACGCTCCTTGACGATGTTCGTCCAGCCGGTCACTCGCAATCCCGGGGTATAGGCATGAGCCACTGCAACTCTCCTCTCTCTAGTACACCAGGCATTACACCAGTTCGCGTACGTCCTTGGGATACAGCTCCATGGCCGACGCCCACTCCGCCAGTTTGTCGACCCGGGCCTTCGGCTCGCTGGGCAGCACGAACGGCTGGCGACCACGAGCGTCAAAAATCAAACCGACCACACCGCCCTGGAGCTTGCGATGCAGCGCCTTGCCGCGGCCCACTCCAACATCAAAAGCCCCCGCCGGCTCGACGGTGACCTGGGCCTCGGTTGCGATCGGGAGCGGCAGGAAGCGAATCGATCCATAGGCAAGCTCGAACGCCTCCTCCTTGCCATCCGGCAGCGTCACCTGGACCTTCATGCATCTGGCGCCCTCTTTCCCCTTTCCAATGGCGGCCACCGACGTCGCCAAGTGGATCATGCAATCCTTCACGAACACATCGGTCGCCGCCTTCTTGGCCGACTCGTTCTCGACCTCGGCCAGGACGCCCAGCTGCGGCATCATGAAGATCGAATCCACGGCCAGTTCGGTCACCCCTTCGGGCAAGAAGGCGTCGAGCAGCATCATGGCCGCTTGCACGCGTCGTGGAGCATGCGAGAGGGCCCCGCCGCTGCCGACCAGAAGATTAAGACCCAGCAAGTTGATCAGGGTCGATCCCGAGGAGCTCTGTTCGAACGTATCGGAAATGGTGCGCTCCTGCTGCACGCCCTTCAGGCCCACCGCCAGCGACTTGTGCTGTTCGAATGCCAGGCGCAGGGCCTCCCGGGCCAGCGCCTGCTCAAGAATGAGCTCCTGCAGCGAATGGGGAATCGTGGTCGGTCGGATCATCTTGTTCTTGATCCGATTGCGGACCTCGCTCTCCGCCATGTCGAACGGCACCCAGCGCATCACGTTCTCCAGCCCGGCCTCCACCAGGACGTTGGACACCGAGTAGCTCATGCCCAGATTGGCGCTCACCGTCCGGTTGAAGACATCCTCGCCGGAAGGATCCCGAAACACGCTGAAGACATCGGTCGTGGCCCCGCCGATATCGACGCCGACGACCTGGATCTCGTTGCGCGTCGCGATCGTGTGGATGATCGACCCCACGGCGCCCGGCGTCGGCATGATCGGAATCGGTGTCCAGGCCATGAGATTCTTGTAGCCGGGCGCATGCGCCATCACATGCTCCATGAAGAGATCGTGAATGGCGTGCCGCGCGGGCATCAGGTTCTCGCGCTCCATGGTCGGACGGATGTTGTCACAGATCGTCAGCGCGGTCTTCTCCTCCAAGCGCTCCTTGATCAGATCGACGGCCTGGTTGTTGCCCGCGTAGATCACCGGCATCGAGTAGGAGGCACCCAGACGGGCCTTGGGGTCCGCGGCCGCCACGATCTCGGCCAGCTCCACGACATGGGTCGTCGTGCCGCCATCGATGCCGCCCGAGAGCAAGATCATGTCCGGCCGCAGGTGGCGGATGCGCTTGATCTTCTCATGTGGCAGGCGCCCGTCGTTGCTGGCGATGATGTCCATCACGATGGCACCAGCACCCAGGGCCGCCCGCTCGGCGGACTCGCCGGTCATCGACTTGACCACCCCGGTCACCATCATCTGCAGTCCACCGCCGGCGCTGGAGGTGGAGACGTAGATATCGACACCCTCCTGCCCCTTCTGCGGGGTGAGGATCGTCTCTCCGTCGAGCAATTTCCGCCCGGCGAGTTCTTCGACCTCCATGACCGCATTCAGGACACCACGGGTCACATCCTCGAACGGGGCCTCCACCGTGGTCGGCGCCTCTCCGCGAACGACCAAACGGTACTCATCACCCTTCAGCTCGATGAGGATCGCCTTGGTGGTCGTGGAGCCGCAGTCTGTGGCCAACACCGATCGAATCTTCATCGTTTTCAGATCATCCGCCGCACTCATGCACTCTTCCCCTACCAGGCTACGGTTCATGGCCCATGCACGGGCCGGTGACTATCGTTGCCAGGGCCAGCGCCGCGTCGATTCACCCCGCCGCGCCCGCTCCTCTTGCTTCCGTTTGCGATCCTGCGCCTTGCGCTGCTTCTCCTCCAGACGCAGTTCCTCGTCGAGCTGCTCCATCTTCTGGATCAAAGCCTCCACATTCTCACGCTCCTCCATCAGGTGCGAGAAACGCTCATAGCTCCGTACCGTCAAGAAAGCCTGCACAAAAGGTTGCAGGAAGATTAGCAGTTGACTCCCCAGAAAAGACAGCGGCTTTGTCGACTCCAGGAAGAAAACGGCCGGCACCGCCAACCGCATGCCGACGACGCGCCGGGCGACCGCCGCCAGCAACTCCTCGTCGGACATCTCCTCGAACCGCTTCAGCAACGACCCGTCCCGCGCCCCGCCGGCCGGATCACTCTGGCTGCCCGGGGAACTCCGATCGGTGGGATCTTGGGTCATGTTGCTCACCTTCATGCCGCCTATCTAGCGCTGGCTTATCTAGCGCTGGCCTTCGCGACCCGCTTCCCCGTCCGCGCGCCCCTCCACGGTGACCTTCTCAGGGTCAATGCACTCCAGGATGAAGGCCTGGATCTCACGGGGCGACGGCGCCCCACAGCCTGTTCCCGCCGGCTGCCCGGAACCCCGAACCGCCTTGCGGCTTGGATAGCGCAACCGCAGGGCCCGATAGTTCTCCAGCCAGTTCCGACGGGCAAAGGGGCTCAGCGTCACCCCCACCGGATCAAAGATCACGCGCCGGAAATGCTCCCAGGGCCGCTCGGCCCGCGAGAACGGCTTCTTGATGACCACGCGTTGCGCGGACAGTTCATACGACCCCGGCAAGAAGAACGCTTCGAGCGACAGGAACAGAACCACGAAGGCGAACGCACCCCAATACGGCGCCCCCATCCACAACCCCGCCATGAAACCGAGCAGCAGAATCGCCGTCAGCACCGCAATCCCGGTCAGCGGGCGCTCCGCCGCCGGGTGGACGCGCCAAGCCAGGCGCGGCTCTTCTGAGGCGGCCTGCTCGGTCATCCTTCACCTTCATCCGCCGGCTCGTAGCGCACCCGCAGCGAGCGAGCGGCGGCGGCTTCATCCAGCCGTCCCACATAGGTCGTATGCGGGGCGCCGCGCACGATCTCGGGGGTCTCGCGGATCTCGGCAGCAATCTGCGTCAGGGCGTCCGCAAAGGCGTCCAGCGCAGCGCGCGTTTCGGTCTCGGTTGGCTCGATCATGAACGCATCCGGGACGATCAGTGGGAAGGAAACCGTCGGTGCGTGGAATCCGAAATCCAGAATCCGCTTGGCCACATCGATGTTCTTGACGTCGTGCTTGCGGGTCCATGACAGGGTCGCGACGAACTCATGCATGCAGGCTTCGCGCTTGTCCACCGGGAAGACCGGGTCCACCTTCTTCATGAGGTAGTTGGCATTGACGATCGCCGCCCGGCTCACCGCCCGCAATCCCTCCGGGCCCAGGGTGCGGATGTATGCCCAGGCCCGCAGAATGACCCCGACATTGCCGAAGTAGGGATGCAGCCGCCCCAGTGCTTCCGGCGCCGCGGTCACCCAGTGATAGCGCTCCCCTACCTTGGCCACGCGGGGCACCGGAAGATAGGGCGCCAGACGCTCGCTGACCGCCACGGGACCCGCTCCCGGTCCACCACCGCCGTGGGGCGTGGAGAAGGTCTTGTGCAGATTGATGTGGATGCAATCGATCCCCATCGCCCCCGCCGTGGCCAGCCCCACAAACGCGTTCAGGTTGGCCCCATCCAGATAGACCAGGCCATCGACGGCATGGATCTTGGCGGCGATTTCGCAGATCTCGTTCTCGAACAGCCCCAATGTGCTCGGGTTGGTGATCATGATGCCGGCCGTGTTCTCACCGATCTGTTCGGCCAGCCTGGCCACATCCACCCGGCCGCTCGGCAGCGAAGGTATCTGTTTCGGCGTGAACCCGCACATCACTACGCTGGCGGGGTTGGTGCCGTGGGCGGAATCCGGAATCAGAATCGTCTGTTTGGCCTGTCCCCGCGCATCGTGGTAGGCCCGAAAGAGCTTCATTCCGAGGAACTCGCCTTGCGCCCCGGCCGCAGGATGCAGGCTCACCGCCTGCAGTCCGACGATCGTGGCCAGTTCAGCGCTGAAACGATGGAGCATCTCCATGACGCCCTGCAGATGCTGTTCGGGCGCTTCGGGGTGAATGCCGCCAAACCCGGGCAGGCGGGCCAATTCCTCGTTGATCTTGGGATTGTACTTCATCGTGCAGGATCCGAGCGGATAGAAGCCACGGTCCACATGATGATTCAGCAGCGAAAGGTCGATGTAATGCCGCACCACCTCCGGCTCGGTAACTTCCGGAAGCTGCGGTGGCTGACGGCGCAGCAGTTCAGCCGGGATCAACGCCGCAACCTCCGGCGCCGCGACATCCAGCGCAGGCAACTCATAGCCCCGATGCCCCGGCCGGCTACAATCGTAGATCAGGCGTACCGTCCCGCGGCATCGCGTGGCGCACATCGGTTCACTCGGCGCGGCCTGCGCGCCATCCGCGACAGCTGTCGCGCTCATACATTCCCCTCCGCTGTTGTGGGCCTTGCCATCGCGCTCAGAGCACCGCCGACAAGGCTGTGGCCAGCGATTCGATATCGCCGCGTGTTCGCTGTTCGGTCACCGCCACCAGCAACTGCCTGGACCGGTCCGGATCGTAGCGGCTCAACGGGACCCCCGCCATGATCGGGTAGCGCTCGGCCACCGCGGAGACGACCTGCTCGGCGTCCCGCGGCAGTTCCACGACGAACTCGCGGAAGAAAGGCCCCTCATAGACCGGTTTGACATCACGGATCGCAAGCAGCTTCTCCCGCGCGTAGGCCGCCCGGCGCAGCGATTGCTCGGCGACCTCGCGAAGACCCGCCGGCCCCAGCATCGCCAGATAGATCGTCGCCCGCAGCGCCATCAGCGCGCTGTTGGTGCAGATGTTCGAGGTGGCCTTGTCCCGGCGGATGTGCTGCTCCCGCGTCTGCAACGTGAGCGTGAAGCCGCGCCGGCCGGCCGCATCATGGGCTTCGGCCGCGATGCGGCCCGGCATCCGCCGGATGTGCGCCATCCGCGTCGCGAAATAGCCCGCGCTCGGGCCGCCGCACTGCGGCGGCACGCCCAGCGGCTGGATGTCGCCCACGACCGTCTCGGCGCCGAGGTCGCCCGGCGCCTTGAGCACCCCCAACGACAGCGGATCCGCCGACACCACCAGATGCGGCCGCTTGCCGTCACAGGCCGCAACCGCGGCCCCGATCCGATCGAGCGGTTCGAGCTGTCCGAAGAAGTTCGGCTGCTGGACGAGCACGGCGGCCACCGGCTCCCCGCCCGACAGCGCCTCGACCAGCTCCGCCGGTTCGAGCACTCCCCCGGGGGCGGGCAGGACCTCCATCGCCAGGTCCAGGTTCTCCAGGTAGCTCCGGCAGACGCCCTGAATCCGCGGACTGACCGTCGCCGGCAGCAACACCCGGCGGCCGCGCGTCGCGGCGTGGGCCAGCAGCAAGGCCTCGGCCGCTGCCGAGGCTCCATCGTACATCGAGGCGTTGGCGACCTCGAGACCGCTCAGCGCCGCCATCATCGTCTGAAACTCGAAGATCGCCGCCAGCGTCCCCTGGGCAACCTCCGCCTGGTAGGGCGTGTAGGCCGTGTAGAACTCCGGTCTCAGCACGAGCTGGTCGACGGCCGCCGGGATGGCATGATCGTACTGGCCGGCGCCCAGGAAGGAGACATACTGCTGGGGATCGTAGTTGCGCTTGGCCAGACGCACGAACTCGCGACGCAACTCCGGCTCGCTCTGGGCCGGGTCGATCGCCAGCAGATCCTTCAGCCTCAGCTCCTCAGGTATCTGCGCGATCAACTCCTCGAACGAGGAGACACCGACGGCTGCGAGCAGCCGCGCTTCTTCCTCGGCCGTGTGACCTATGAAGCTCACTTAGGATTCTCCTCCCAACTCCGCCACCAGCCTGGAATACTCATCCGCTGACATCAGGTCGGTGAGTTGTCCCGGATCCTTCATCCTGGCCCGCACCATCCAACCCTCCTCGTAGGGGGAGCGGTTGACAACCCCCGGATCGTCGTTGAGGGCATCGTTGGCCGCCAGGACCTCGCCGCTGACCGGCGAGTACATGTCGGAGACGGCCTTGACGGCTTCGATCGAACCGAAGGCCTCCATGTGGATCAGCTCGGATCCGACCTCGGGCAGCTCGACGTAGACGATGTCGCCCAGCTGATCCTGGGCATAGTCGGTGATGCCAAAAGTAACCTCGTCACCTTCCACACGTACCCACTCATGCTCCTTGGTGTACCGCAACTCCTCGGGAAACTCCATCGCTCACCCTCCCTGCCACACCCGCGTCCGAGCACGGGCTCACTCGACCACCGTAGGACTACTTCTTGACCGAACCACTCTTGTAGAAGGGGCGATCGACAATCCGGGCGGCGATCGGCCGGCCCCGGGCATCGATCGTTAGCTCCGTTCCGATCGCGCTCATCTCCGGGGGTACCAAGCCCATGCCCATCCCCTTCTCCAGGGAGGGACAGAACCCCCCGCTGGTGACGAAGCCCACCTCCCGGCCGCCATCGACAATCGGATACCCGTGGCGCGGAAGGCGCTTGCCGGCCACCTCGAAACCCACCAAAGTCCGGGTCAGGCCAGCCTCCTTCTGCGCGATCAGCGCATCCCGCCCGACGAAATCCCCCTTCTTGAGCTTCACGACCCAGCGCAAACCCGCCTCGAGGGGCGTCGTCTCCGTGCTGAGCTCATTGCCGTAGAGCGCGTAGTTGACCTCCATCCGCAGGCTGTCCCGCGCGCCCAGGCCGATCGGGGCGATTCCCACCCTCTGGCCCCATGCGAAGAGGGTTTCCCACAACGCAATCGCGATCTCGACCGGCGCATAGATCTCGAATCCATCTTCGCCGGTGTAGCCGTTGCGGCTCACCAGGATGCGCTGCCCTTTCCAATCCACATAGGTGTATTCGTAATAGCCCACCGCCGCCACCGCGCCGGCGAATGGATCCTCGAGCAACGCCTCGGCTTGGGGACCCTGCAACGCGATCTGGGCGTAGGCGGCGGTCGCATTCTCGATCTCGATGCCTTGGGGGGCCTGCTGGCGCATCCAGGCTTCGACCGCGTCCGCGTTGGAGGCATTCGCCACCAGCAACGCCGCATCGCCGAGGTGATAGACGGTCACATCATCGATGATTCCGCCGCGCTCGTTGCAGAGCGCGCTGTAGAGCAGCTTGCCTTCCGTCAACTTGGCCAGATTGTTCGTGATCAGGTAGTTGGTGAACTCGATCGCTTGCGGCCCCCGAAGGAAGAAGCGGCCCATATGCGATACGTCGAACAGGCCGGCCCCCTCGCGGACCGTCTTGTGTTCCTGAAGAATTCCACTGGGGAACTGCACCGGCATGTCCCAGCCGGCAAACGGAACCATCTTGCCGCCATTGCTGACATGCAGCGCATGGTACGGCGTCCTGCGCAGGATCCTGCTCATGCCCCCTCCTCATGCTTCCCTGGGCCGAATGAAGGACGTTATCATCGCTTCTCCGCGAGGTCAATCCCGGGGCTGTTGGCACCCGCCGCCGGCAGGCCCGGGGGCCCCCGGCGGATCCACCCCCGACCTTCCGCACCGGGCACTCATTCCTAATCATTTGCACTACGACTACTTATACGACCTGTTCGGCAAGAACGGCGGACAGGGCACGGCCGGTCCAGGAACTCGGCTGGGCCGCCACCTCTTCCGGTGTGCCGGCGGCCACCACCCTACCGCCCGCGTCCCCTCCCTCGGGACCGAGATCGATCAGATAGTCGGCCGATTTGATGACGTCGAGATTGTGCTCGATGATCAGAACTGAATTGCCCGCGTCCACCAACCGCGCCAGCACGCCCAGCAGGACGCGCACATCCTCGAAATGCAGTCCCGTGGTCGGTTCGTCAAGGATGTAGAGTGTGCGCCCGGTGGCCACCCGGCTCAGCTCGCTGGCCAGTTTGACCCGCTGCGCCTCCCCGCCGCTCAAGGTCGTGGCCGGTTGGCCGAGATGCAAATACCCGAGCCCCACATCGCGCAGCGTGCCGATTTTGCGCGCCAGGGCCGGGATGGCCGCGAAGACATCGGCCGCCTCCTCCACGGTCAGGGCCAAGACGTCATGAATGCTCCGTCCCTTGTAGGCAACCTCGAGGGTCTCGCGATTGTAGCGCCGCCCTGCGCACACTTCGCAGGTGACATAGACATCCGGCAGGAAGTGCATTTCGATCTTGACCTGGCCGTCCCCACGACAGGCCTCGCAACGGCCCCCCTTGACATTGAAGCTGAACCGGCCCGGCTTGTAGCCGCGCACGCGCGACTCCGGCAGACGCGCGAAGAGGTCGCGGATGAATGTGAAGGCGCCGGTGTAGGTCGCCGCGTTCGAGCGCGGCGTCCGGCCGATCGGTGACTGGTCGATGCCGATGACCTTGTCGAGATGCTCCAGACCGACAATGCGGTCATGCTCGCCGGGAATCGTGGCCGCCCGGTTGAGCGCCCGCGCCAGGGCCCGGTGCAGGATATCATTGACCAGTGTACTTTTCCCGGACCCGGAGACCCCCGTCACGCACACCAACCGCCCGAGGGGGATCGGGACCGCGATGTCCTTCAGATTGTGCTCGCGGGCCCCTCTGACCTCGATCCACTCGCCGCTGCCTTGCCGGCGGCGGCCCGGCCGGGGAATCGTGCGCTCACCGCGCAGGTAGCTGCCGGTAAGCGAATCGCGCACCCGGGCAACCTCGGCCGGCGTTCCTTGCGCCACCACGCGCCCGCCGAGCCGGCCGGCGCCGGGACCGAGATCGATCACATGATCGGCCGCCAGCATCGTATCGAGGTCATGCTCGACCACCAGAACGGTGTTGCCCAGGTCACGCAGCGTGAGCAGGGCATCCAGCAGCCGTTGATTGTCGCGATGGTGCAGCCCGATGCTCGGCTCATCCAGCACGTAGAGCACACCCACCAGTTGCGATCCGATCTGGGTCGCAAGCCGGATTCTCTGCATTTCCCCGCTCGAGAGGGTGCCGGCTGCACGATCCAGGGTCAGGTACCCCAGTCCGACATTGCGCAGGAAGCCCAGCCGGTCACGGATCTCCTTGCGGATCTGGCGCGATAGATCGCGCTCGCGGGGCGAGTCGTACAGCGAGTCGACCGCCTCCAGGCTGTCGTTGACGCTCAGCCGGCTCCACTCATGGATGTTGGAACCACCCGCCCGCACCGCCAGGCTCTCACGGCGCAATCGTGCGCCGCCGCATTCGGAACAGGGACGGGGCGACATCAGCTTGCCGATCCATTCCCGCATGTCCGCCGACTTGGTCTCGCGGTAGCGGCGCTCGAGATTCGGCACAATCCCCTCGAAGGCGATCTGCCCCTCGTAGCGTCCCCGGCGGGTCTCGACGGCCACGTCGAAGCGCTGTCCACCGGTCCCTTGGAGGATCAGATTCTGCGCCTGGCGGCCCAGCCGCTTCCACGGCTGGACCGGATCGAAGCCGTAGCGCCGCCCGAGACCCTTGATCAACTGCCCGGTCCAGCCCGCCATGGCCCCCTGCATGGCCACCAGCGCCCCGCTGAAGACCGACTTCTCCGGATCCACCACCACCAATCCCGGATCGACCTCCATCAGTGTGCCCAGCCCCTGGCAGCGCGGGCAGGCTCCATGCGGGCTGTTGAAGGAGAAGTTGCGCGGGTGCAGGTCCGCGAAGCTGCGGCCGCAGCGGACACAGGCCGCGCTTTCGCTGAACAGGCGTTCCTGGCCTTTGGGGCCGACCACCAGCAGGCTGCCCCCGGCCAGGCGCAGCGCCGTTTCGATCGAGTCGACCCAGCGGCTTCGGCGCCCCGGCTCGATCACCAACCGGTCGATGACGATCTCGATCCGGTGCTTCTTCTGCCGCGCCAGACGGGGGGGCTCTTCCAGCGAGGCCACTTCGCCGTCGATGCGCACGCGCACGAACCCGCTCTTGTGCCAGGCCGCGAACTCCTTGCGGTATTCACCCTTGCGATCGCGCACGACCGGGGCCAGGATCATCACCTTCTGGCCGCCGAATTCGGCCTGCACGCCGGCGGCGATTTCATCGATCGTCTGGGCGCCCACCTGGATTCCGCAGTCGGGACAGAATTGCCGGCCGATCCGGGCAAACAGGACACGCAGGTAATCGTAGATCTCTGTGATGGTGGCCACGGTGGACCGCGGATTGTGCCCACTGGCCCGCTGATCGATGGCGATGGCCGGTGAGAGACCCTCGATGTGATCCACCTCGGGCTTCTGCATCTGTCCGAGAAACTGGCGGGCATACGCCGACAGGCTCTCCACGTAGCGACGCTGCCCCTCCGCGTAGATCGTGTCAAAGGCAAGCGAGCTCTTCCCCGATCCCGACACGCCGGTGACGACAATCAGCCTGTTGCGCGGCATGACGAGCGAGATGTTCTGCAGATTGTGCTCGCGGGCCCCGCGCACCGTGATCGAGCCGCTTTCCCCTGACCGTCGGCGGCGCCGGGACGGAGCGGCTGTGTCTTTCTTGCTCATCTTCGCCTCATGCCCGCGGCCGTCGCGAGGAACGTCCCCCGATGCCTCGCGCAACGAACGCGACAGGCTATTCGTAGCGCAGTGCTTCAATCGGATCCTGTTTGGAGGCGTGCCAGGCAGGATAGAGCCCGAAGAATATACCGATCATCGTCGAGAGAGCCAGAGCAAAAAAGACCACCCCCAGCGGCAAGGCGGCCGGCAGCGGCGACACCCAGGAGACGATCAGGGCCAACCCAGCGCCCCCCAGGATGCCCACCGCCCCACCAATCAGGGTCAGGGTGACCGCCTCGGCGAGAAACTGCAGCAGCAGATCGCTGCGCCGGGCGCCGACCGCGCGACGCACCCCGATTTCGCGGGTTCGCTCGCGCACGGAGACCAGCATCATATTCATGATTCCGATGCCGCCGACGGCCAGGGCGATCCCGGAGACCAGGAGCATCACCGCATAGATCGCACGCGTGAGGTTCGTGTAGAGCGCCATCAGGGTTTCCTGGGTGGTGAGGCCGAAATCGTTGTCTTCCTCGGCCCCCAGCCCGCGGCGGCGGCGCATCAGCGATTCGACCTCCTCCCGGGCCATATGCATCTGCGGCTGGGTGTGCGGCTGAATCAGGATGTAGTCCAGGATCTCGCCCCAGCCGCGCTCCTGTTGCAGGGTCGTGACCGGAACCGCCACGACCTCATCCTGGTTGTTGCCCAGGATCTGCCCCTTGGCGTCGAAGACGCCGATGACCCGGTAGCGATAGGATCCCGCCCTGACATCCTGGCCCAGCGGGTCGATGGCGCCGAAGAGAACATCGGCCACGTCCGCACCGAGGACACAGACCCGTGCCCTCGCGAGCACCTCGCCCCCGGTGAAGAACCGTCCCCGCGACAGACTCCGATCCTCGACGGCCGGCATGTCGGCGCCGGTGCCCTGGATCGTGATCGGCTTGGTCTCCTCGGCCTGCCAGGCGACCGTCTGGGTGGTGGCCGCATTCGGACAGACCATCGCCACCGACGCGCACTGCTCGAGGATGGCCTCGGCATCCTGCAGCGTCAAATCCGGGCGCGTCTCACGCCGCCCGGGTCCCCCGACCTGGATGCTGGCCTCATGCTTGGTCAGGTAGATGCTGCCCGATCCCAGTGACGCCAAGCTCTTCGCCATGCTCCGGTCGAGACCGGAGAGAATGGCGGCCATCGCCACGACGGTGCCCACGCCGATGACAATACCCAGCAGGGTCAACGCGCTGCGCAACTTGTTCGCGAGCAACGCGCGCAGGGCAATCCGAACGCTTTCGGCCAGCAGGCTGGCCGATCCTCGCACGCGCTCGGACCGGGCGAGCCACGGGCGCGGGCCCGCGGTCGGCCTTGGCAGCGCTGTTGGCGGCAACGACGTCATCGACTCCCTACTTCTCGTGGCTGAGGGCCTGGACCGGTGATAGCGCGGCCGCCCGTGACGCGGGATAGAGCCCCGCGCCCAACCCCACCAGGCCGGCCAGTGCCAGGCTGATGCCCACCGACCAGACCTCCACCCGGGCCGGCAGCGGCGTGAAAGCATTCACGCCCACGGCGATGATCCCGCCGATCAGAACTCCGATCAGCCCGCCTCCCAGCGCCAGCACCAGCGCCTCGACCAGAAACTGCCCCAGGATATCGCGGCGGCGCGCCCCGACAGCCTTGCGAATCCCGATCTCGCGTGTACGCTCGGTCACGGCCACCAGCATGATGTTCATCATCACGATCCCGCCGACGACCAAGCTGAGAGCCACGATCGCGATCATGGCCAGATAGAAGAGCCCGGTCGTCTGCCGGTAGAACTCATAGTAGGTTTCGGAGGTTTGTATGCCGAAGTCCGGCTCGTCCCACGGTTCGAGACCGCGGGCGATCTTCATATGAAGCTGCGCCTCCTCCTGCGCCGCCTCAAAGAGCTCGGGGGCCGCCGCCAGCACCGTGATCTCCAGGGAGCCACCGCGGCCGTAGAGCTGCTGGAAGGTATCGAGCGAGATCAGGGCCACGTTGTCGCGGGATTGCCCCAGGATCTTCCCCTGCGCGGCAAGAACGCCGATCACCCAGAATGTATCGCCTGCGATCCGGACCTGCTGGCCGAGCGGCTCGATGGCCCCGAAGAGGGGCTCGGCGATATCAGCGCCGATCACCACCGCCCGGGTCCCCGAGACGCCCTCCTCCAGCGTGAGATGGCGGCCGGCCGCCAGGCGGTAGGCATCCCCCAGCAAGGGATAGTCGCCACAGATCCCGGTCACCCGCACGTCGCGGGCCTTCTCCCCCCGCCAATCGAAATCAACCATCCGGCCCACCGAAGGCACGATCGCCGCGGCCGTGGTCATCCGCTCCTCGAGATAGCGGGCCTGCTCCCGGCGGATATCCTTGCGACGCAGGGCCTGGAACCAGTCCTGCTCGCTCGTGATCATGCCGAACTTCCCGATGCTGAAGGTGTGCGACCCCAGGGAGAGCATCTCCTGCGCCACATAGCGATTCAGGCCCTGCGTGATCGCAACGACCGAAACCACCGAGACGACGCCGACCACCGTTCCCAGGACGGTCAGGAGAGAGCGCATCCGGTTGGCCGACAGCGCCACCATGGCGCTCTTGATGGCCTCCCACAACTGCATCCGTGCTGCTCCCGATGCTCCTCGGTGGTCCTCGGTGGTCCTCGGTGGTCCTTGGCCGTCAACGCACCGTCGCGGTGCCGCTCACGCGCTCATCCGACACCAGGAATCCATCGCGCAAACGCAGCACCCGCTGGGCGCGCCGGGCGATGTCCTCCTCATGAGTCACCAGGATGACCGTCTTTCCCTCGGCCGCAATGCCATCGAAGGCGGCCATGATGTCATCGCCGGTCTTGGTGTCGAGATTTCCGGTAGGCTCATCCGCCAGGACCAGGCTTGGTTCGGTGACCAGGGCGCGGGCGATCGCGACCCGCTGGCGCTCGCCGCCGGAAAGCTCGTTCGGACGATGGTCGGCCCGGCTGGCCAGTCCCACGATCTCGAGCGCCCGGCCGGCTCGGCGGCGGCGCTCCGCAGCGCTGACCCCCGCATAGACCATGGGCAGTTCCACATTCTGGAGGGCCGCCGCCCGCGCCAGAAGGTTGAAGGTCTGGAAGACGAATCCGATCTCGCGCCCGCGGAGGCGGGAGAGCTCATCGTCATTGAGGGCCCGGACATCGGTTCCTCGAAAACGATATCGGCCGCTCGAGGGCGTGTCGAGGCAGCCGAGCAGATTCATCAGGGTCGACTTCCCCGATCCAGAGGGCCCCATGATGGCCACATACTCACCGACCGCAATGGTCAGATCGATGCGCTTCAAGGCCTCCACAGCCAGTTTGCCCTGCCGGTACGTCTTGGAGACGCCCGACAGCTCGATCAGGCGCTCACGCTCGCCGGCCGTCCGGGCATCCGGCCGGCGAGCCAGCCGGGGCGCCGGCCGGATGCCGGCTTGTGCCGCAGCATCCGTCACATCCGTCACATCCGTCACATCCGTCACGCCTGTTCCTCCCTACGCCCCCCGGGCATGAGCGCCTTCCAGCGGAGGCGGGCCGCGCTAGCGATCGCTTGATCCGGCCTGCTCCGGCCGAGGGCGGACTGCTTCCCCCTGACCAAGACGGCGAAGAATGCGGTACGGGCCGGAGATGACCACGTCATCCTCAGAAACTCCGGTCCCCGCCTCGACATAGGTCTCCCCGCGCACACCGGTCTTGATGCGGCGGAACAGGGCCTTGCCCTCTTCCATCACAAACACCCCCGGCACCAAATCGCTCCGCCCGGGTCCGGCGGCCGTACGCCCGGGGCGCCCTTCACCGCTGGCCTCAGCGAGTTGATCCTGGGCGTCACCCTCCTCTTCACCGGCTTCCCAGCGCTGCACCGTCTCCTGCGCGCGGGCCACCAATGACTGAATCGGAACGCTGAGGACGTCCTCGGCGGTGGCCGTCAGGATCTCCACGTCGGCGCTCATGCCCGGCCGCAACCAGGCGGGTGGCTCGCTGATCGTGACATGAACCTCGAACTCGGCGCCTTCATCACGGGACGAACGCGTCCCGGACTCTCCGACGGTCGTCACCAGGCCGTCCAGCGGCTGATCACGCAGGGCATCGACCTCGATCCGGACACGCTGACCGGGTTCCACCAAGACGACATCGCTCTCATTGACGCGCGCCTTGACCTCCATACGCGCCAGGTCGGCAATGGTGAGAACCACCGTGCCGGGATTGTTCATGGTGCCGATGAGGACATTCTCCCCCTCTTCGATGTTCAAAGCGGTCACGACCCCGTTCATGGGCGCCGTGAAGCGGGTCTCCTCGAGATCCCGCCTGGATTCGTCCAGGGCGGCCTGCTGGCGCGCGATCTCATCGCGCCGGCTTGCCACCCCGGCGTCATGGACTCGCAGGTCCACACGGGCGGCCTCGAGTTCCTCAATGGAAAGCAAACCCCGGGCGTAGAGATCCTCGCGGCGGGTCAGCACCTGAGCGGCCAGCTCCTGTTGGGCCTCGGCGAGCAGAAGCTGGGAGCGGGCCGCGCTGAGCAGCGCCTCATACTGGGCCACGGCGGAACGATAGCGCGTATCGTCGAGCACCAGCAGCGGATCGCCCTTGGCCACGGACTGGCCCTCGCGAACCAGGAGCCGATCCACGCGGCCGCTGACATTGCTGCTGATGTCCACGGACAGGATGGGCTGAACCAAGCCGGGCGCACGCACCCAGCGCTCCAGCGACCGGCGTTCGACGCCCTCCACATCGACCTGCGCCGCGTCGCTCCGTTTGCCCACCAGATTGGCGAGAATCAGGGCAGCCAGCAGCGCGAGCGCGGCCAGCGGAATCCACACCTGCTTTCGTCGCATCCCCCCCCCTTGGGATGTGCGCCGCGACCGGCGCACCGCCAAACCTACTGCCCCACCGCCTTCCAGAAGCGAACGTGAGACAGCCACAGGTTGATCTGAGACTGAATGAGCGACAGCCTGGCGCGCCGCAGAGCCAGATTGGCATTGTCCCATTCGAGCAGCGTGCCGGCGCCGCTCTCGTACAGGGCCTGCTGCAGGCGCAGATTCTCCTCGGCGAGCCGGACGCTGCTCTCCGCCGCATGCAGACTCTCACGCTCCTTCCGAATGCTCAGGAAGCTATCCTTGACCTCCAGCGCCACGGACTTCTCCTCGAACTCGAGGATCTCGCGCTGCGCCCGCCGCTCTCCGACGGCACGCTCGATGCGGCCCTCCCGGCCGAATCCATCGAACAGAGGCAGTGAGGCCGACAACTGCCAGCGCCAGACCGTCGAAGTCTGATTGTCGCTCTCGAAATCCAGCCACGGATTGTCGGACGAACCGCTGGTGCTCCACTGATACGCGGCCGAGACCGACGGCAACCGCCCCAGCTTGGCCGACTTCTCCGCCCAGTGGGCCGCCTCGACGCGGCTACGGGCGGCCTGCAGATCCGGGCGTGCGATCAGGGCCCGGGTGATCCAATCGTCGAGACTGCCTTCGGGATCGCGGTCGGGCAAGACCAGGGTGGTATCCAGTGAGAGATCCAGGCGCGGGTCGAGGCCCATCTGCATGGCCAGCCGGGACAGCTCGACCCGAACCGCGTTGCGGCGCTCGATCAGGATCTGTTCCGCCTGGGCCAGATTCACCTTGGCCTGAAGCACATCGCTGCGGGCGACCGATCCCAGCTGAAACAGCGTCTCCGAACGCCGCAGCTGTTCACGACTGACCTGGACCGCCCCGGTTTCCACGTCGGCAACCTTGATGGCCGCCAAGCAGGCATAGAACTGCTGCTTGGTCGCCGCGATCAGATCCGCCTCCGTATTGATGAACTCATCCGACGAGGCCGCATACTGACGGCGGCTGCTGCGGATATCCGCGTAGGCCGAGAGGTCCAGGACGGTCTGGCGAAAGGAGAAGCTCAGACTGCCGTCGTACTTGATGATGATGGGGTCGGTCCCATACTCCGAAATGAAGGCCGTTCTTTCCGGCCACTGCCGGTTCCAACCCGCCCCGAGACTGAGTGAGGGAAGATAGGCACTGGCCGCCATGCGCGAACTCCCGCGGGCGCTCTGCAGATTGGCCTGGGCGCGTGCCAGCTGATCGCTCTGCTCCCGCGAAATCTCCACGCACATCTCCAAAGTCAACGGCCTGCCCAGGTCCGGCGCGGCCACCGCACTCCCCTGGCCGGCGCTCACCATGACTCCCAACAGGAAGGCTCCCACGGCCCTGCGCCGCCCGTCTACCCTACGTTCCATCGGTCTCCTCCCGCTTCCATACATGCGTCCCAAGCCGGGGCCATTGCGCCCATATATCCAGTACCCCTGCCCAGACTTACGAATCTTGACGCCGTTGGGTTTCCGGTGCAAACGAAAACCGACAGGCCCGTACGGGACCTGCCCGTCGTCTTCGGCTCTCTGACGGAAGACCGTTCCTAATCCAGCGAGAAGTTAAACGGCACCATGATTTGACACTTCACCGGCACGTCGCGCTGCCTGGCCGGCTCGAACAGAAACTTCCTGGCGGCCCGCAGGACGGCCTGCTCGAGCATTTCACTGGCCGTGCTCCTGGCGATCCGAGCATGGATCACTTGACCGTTTTCGTCGATCGTGATCACGACCTCGATGGTTCCCACGGACTCGGCCTGCTGGGCCATGTCGGGGTACTCGGGGGCCTCGGCATGCACCAGCACCGGCGGGGAATCGAAGGCCACGAACTCCTCAGGCCCGGAGCCCGAACCCCGCGGAATGGCCGGAGGCTCGAACGGATTGAAGTCGGTGATGGCCATCGTATCTTCCGCGTCCGCATCGTCGGAGGCCTCAATCTCCTGCACCGGCATTTCCGGCGCGGTCAGCTCCTTCGGTGGCGGGGGAATGTAGATCTCGGTGTTGAACTCGACCGCCTGCATCTTGCGTTCACGCAACTCGTACGGACTGGGAACATAGGGCGGAGAGAAGATCGCGCCCAGCCCGGTCAGGGCGACCGCCGCAACGGTCGCCACGAACATGATCCGCGGGTACATGCGCTTGAAGCGCTGATGCGCAGTTTCATACCACTCAGGTATAAACATCGCACTCACCCCCTTCGGGCTATTCGAGATCGCTCGTAAACGATACGTTGATCGCATTGGCCTTGCGGCACTGCTTCAAGATGTCGTCGACGAACGTGTACGGCACCTGAGAATCAAGATTGAGCCCCACCAGAAGCTGGGGATTCTCGCGGATCTTCTGCACCATGATCTGCTCGATCTGTCCCATTTGGAGGAACACGTCGTCGATGGTTATGTTTCCATTCGCATCGGCCCAGATGTGCGAAACCTTCTCACGCGGGACGCGGACGCCGGACTCGGCCCGCGGCAGAGTGACGGTGAGTCCTTCCTCCAGCTTGAAGATGGTCGTCGCCATGAAGAACACCAAGAGGAGAAACACGATGTCGCCCATCGATCCGGTGGGAACCGTAGCTCCGGTCTTGAGTGTCTTGCTGAACTGCACGTCCTATCTCCTCGTTTCCTGACATCGAACCCTGATGGAAGTGATGTCCGTGGGGACATCGCTGCCCTGCGCCTTCGCGCCTCTCACCCGCGACCCTTCTTGATCGAAAAACGTTGCGCCTTCGCGGCCTTGACCTCATCGAGCACGTCGATCATCCGCTCATAGGCGGCACTTCCATCGGTCTCGATGGAAATGGTCAGATCCGGATTCGCATCCAGCTGCTCCTCGATGAGGGTGCGCACGGTGGGCAGCGCCACCGGGGAATCATCCAGAAAGACGCTTCCATCCGCGGCAGCGCGCAATGTCAGCACGTTCTCACGCTTGACCTTCATGGGCGTGCCGCCCATTCCAGGCAAGACGACCTGCATGCCGAACTCGGTCTCGAACACGGTCGTCGAGATGAAGAAGATCAGGAGCAGGAAGGCGATATCAGCCGTTGAGGCCTGACTGATCTCAGGCGGCGTCATATTGGGACGCTTGAGTTTCGCCATGTCTATCACCTCGCCTTCGCGTGGGGTCCGAGCCCCTCTATGAGTAGATTAGCCCTGCTCGGTCAAAACGTCGAGCAGCTCGACGGAGGTCTCCTCCATCTCGAGCACGAAGCGGTCGATCCGGGACATGAAGTAGTTGTACATCGCCTGGGCCGGGATGGCGATGACAAGCCCCGACATGGTCGTGATGAGGGCCTCGGAAATACCGCTGGCCACCACCTTCGCGCTCACCTGCTCGGCGGCCGCGATGGCCTCGAACGCGTTGATCATACCAGAGACCGTCCCCAAGAAGCCGAGCAGTGGGGCAATGTTCGCCACCGTGGAGAGCACCGGCAGCCCGCGCTGGAGGAAGGCCATTTCGATGTGGCCGGAATCCTCAATGGCCTTCTCGACCGCGGCCGGGCCCCTGGACACCTTGGAGAGGCCGGCATGCAGAATGGCGGCAATCGGCCCGCGGGTGCGCATGCAGATATTCTTGGCCTTCTCCACGCCGTCGGTCTCCTTAAGGCTCGCAACGATCGAGGCCATCAGGTTGCGCGTGTTGGTATGGGCCCGCTGCAGAGAGAAGAGGCGCTCGAGGATGACCGCCAACCCGAGCACCGCCAAGAACAGCAGCGCCCACATGAAATCCCCACCGTTCTGAAAGAGCTCGATGGCCCCGCTCTGCCGCTGACTACGAACGATATCCTCTCCTGCGGCCTCTTCGGTCGTCGCGGGATCCGCCGTCTCCTGGGCAACGGCCACCGGCTGCAGAACCAGCCCGAATCCCACGAGAAGGATGAGTGCCCCACCCAAACACCAACTGCGGAGTTTGCCGAGTCTCATGCGTTCCCTTTCTCCCTGCCCCCGGGACCAAAGCCCCGATGCGCTAACGCCGCAACCTGGAATCAGGTAGCGTGCCAATCCTCAACCGATGGCGCTGCTTGACGCAAGGCCCCTCACGATAAAGTCTTTCCTATGATAGAAATGGAGTCGGGAAACTGTCAAGGTCCAAAGCCTCTGGATCACAGGCGATTTGCCGGATCCATCCCCGCAACGGCCCTGACCGGGTGACTCCTCCCCAAGCCGGTCGGCTTCAAGGAAACCCTCCCCCCCGCCGATAGAAGAAGAGGCAGCTGATGTCACAGCATACGCGTACCGCGGATTGACTCTAGGGAGGTCACCCAGGGGTGTCAACGGAAAAGGCCCCCCGCTGCCCCCGTGCGGTGGGATTCACTCTGATCACGGTTCTCACCGTGCTCATCGGCGGCCCGTCCGGCGCCGGCGCATCATCGCAGACCCCGGTCCCGCTTACCCTGCAGGGAATCGCGCCCTCGGTCTATCCGGGCAGCACGCATCCGGATTCGGTGGAGGCCTCCCTGGCCGCGGCCGGTTGCATCGGGCACCGGCCCCTGGCGATCGCCAGTGCCATGCGCGGCCTCAGTTCGAGCCGCGCCGGAGACTACCGGGGGGCCGACGCCTACTGGAACCGTGCCGAACGACTCGATCCGAGTTACTCCACCCCGCTGTTCTCCTCCGCCCGCTTTCACTTCTGGCACGATCCGCGGGCATCCGCGCAGCAACTCCTGCGATCGACCAACCTGTGGATCGGTGACTTCCTGGGTCAGCAGCTCGTGGCCAGCAACGTCTTCGTTCTGCTGTTCATTCCGCTGCTGCTGTCGGCCGTGTGCTGCGCGTTGCTGATCTTCCTGCACCGCGCCCGGAGCCTACACCACCTCTACTGGGAACATCTCCAGCTGATCATTCCCCGTCAGGCCGCCAAGTGGGCGGTGTGGGGCCTGTTTGCTCTTCCCGCCCTGTGGAACCTTGGCTGGCTCCTGTGGGCCGCGCTCCTGATGGCGGCCGCCTTCCCCATTCTGGAGCGCAGCCAGAAGCGCTTCGCCTGGGGCCTGTTCGCCTTGCTGCTCGTCACCCCCCTGGGCATACACTTGCTCCAGGATCTGATCGCCCCAGCCGACCCGGCCCACCCGGTCGCCAGCCTCTATCGCGCCCAACGCGCCGGGATCAGCCCGCCAAGCCTCGCGGAGCTGAACCGGCTCGCGCGCCAGTACCCCGAGGAGGGGGCCATCTACTTCACCGAATCGATGGTCCGCCGCCAAGGCGGCGACCTCGAGGGCGCCCGCCGGGCCCTGGAACAGGCGGAAGCCTTCCGGCCGCTGTCGGCTGACCGCTTCCTCTCCGCCCGCGGTATCCTCTCCTATCGGGAGGGCGATATCGAAGAGACGATCCGTCAGTTCGCCCAGGCCGTCGAACGTGAGCCCGATCGATTCGAGCTGCGCTACAACCTGTCGAAAGCCTATGCCCGGGCGTCGCTGTTCCTCAAGGCCGACCGAGAGATGCGCCAGGCCTTCGCGCTGAATTCGAGCCGGGTGCGCCATGAAGAGCGGCGGCGGCTACTGGATCAGACCGACGACCTGATCGAGGAGCGCCTGAACGCCCCCGATCTATGGAAGATGCTGGCGCGCACCCCCCACGGGGCCGGCTTCGCCATGCCGCGGATGCTCACGATTCTGTTCCCGGGACAGAACCCTCTGCTGCTCTGGCCGGGCGCGCTCTTCGTACCGCTGGTGCTATGGATTTCGATCCGCTGGCACCGCCAGCTGAAGATTCACTCCTGTTGTCAGTGCGGACGCATCGTATGCCGCCGCTGCATGAAGCGCCGCGAACAGCGGGTCTTCTGCAGCGAGTGCGCTCTTTCCGCGGGCCGCTGGGCCAATGCTCAGTACACCCAGCTGTTGCTGGCCAGGTTGCTGGGACGCCATGATCGCTGGCGGGATCGGTTGCTCGACCTGGGTCGCTTCACCATTCCCGGGCTTGGCGCCGTGCTGCGCCAGCGCACCCAGCGCGCGTTCATCCAGCTCTTCCTGCTGGCGCTGTGCGCCGTCTGGATGGCCAGCGATGGGCTGCCGGTCAAGCCGCTGCCATGGACGCGACTCGAGGAGCTGGTGTTCCCGACCCTGGCCTTCCCGCTGGCCTGCCTCGCCCTTCTATTCAGCTGGACCGTTGCCAGTGAGCTTCAGGGCATCCGCAAACGGGCCAACCTGAAACGTTTCCTGGGTGCCGCCCGCTCCCAGGAGCAGCGTGGCGAGGCTGCTTGACGAACGGGCCAAGCCACTGCCACCCGCGCCGTTCGCGGGAAGGGCCGAAGTGAGGTAGCATGCCACTGCAAGGAACCATACAGGAGTTCGGGGCACTGGAGACCTTTCAGCTGATCGCTCTCCAGCAGAAGACCGGGACGCTCGAAATCTCTACCCGGAGCAGTACGCACAGCTTCATCTTCGAGGGCGGCTTGCTGCAAGCCGCCCACGTGAGTCCCTTGCATGCCGAGGATCCGCTGCCGCGCTTGCTGGTCGAGGCCGGCTTCTTGAGCGAGGAGGATCTGCGGGCCTGGCTGAGCTTTCCGGGAAACCAGCCGGTCAACCCCCTCGACCTGTTGCCCAAGCTCTCCTCCATGGACGAAGAGCAACTGCTGGAAGCCTACGATCTCTATGTTCAGACCGTGATGGATGAGGTGCTGTCCTGGCGTCACGGCCGTTTCCTGTTTCACTCCGGCCGCATCGAGACACCCAGCAAGGTGATCGGTCCGTGGAAGGTCGAAGGCTTCCTCATGGAAAGCATGCGACGGATTGATGAGCTGACCGATCTGCAGGCCACCGATCTACCCCCAGGCCTGATCCCGCGCCCGCGCCCCCACGCTGCCAGCAACCGCACACAGGACCGTTTCGCGCGGGCCGTCCTGCGCCATATCGATGGACGCCTCAGCCTGCAAGAGATCGTAGCCGCCTCGGCCCTCCCGGCCTACGATCTTCACCGGGCGATTCGTGAACTGCGGGACTCACAACAGATCGAGTTGACCGAATGGATCCCCTCGGGTCCCTGGATGAATTCGATGTGGCGGCGTGGGGCCCGCTGGAAGTGGATTCCGCTCTCGATCGGAGGCCTGGCCGTCCTGGCCGCGGTCACCGCAGGAACCCAGATGCTCCTCGAGACATGCGCCCCTTCCTGGCATCAGAACAGCACGTTTAGCTTCCTGTCACCGGTCGCCCGCGCCGCCCGCTCCGACTACTCGACCGCACAGCTCATGGAGGCTTTCCGTGTTCGCCGCGGTCACTATCCGCGCTCCCACGCCGAGCTGGTCGAGGATGGCCTGATCTCTCGGCGGGCGGCCCGGAAACTGGCTCTGGACGGCAGCCGCTGGACCCTGGATGCCGGGGGCCAGACCTACGCCTGGGGCGTGTCGGCCACGACCCCCGACAGCGAAGCCGGCGGCCTTCCGGATGACAGCCCGCGCAGCCGTCCGGATGACGGCCCGCGCGGCCTCTCCGGGGGACGGCCTGGGGAGCCTCTCCGGGAGACGGACGGACGCACGGACAGCGGTCCGCTCAGCCAGTCGGGTAGCGTTGCGGATCGAGTACCACACACCGCGGAGCCGGACGGCGCAGCCGCCGACCCACCCAACGACTAGGACAGGATGCGCTCGATCGCCGCGGGCAAGTCAGCGGCCACCAGCGCGTCGATCGGGGTCGTGGATTCCCGGACGACCTGCGCTCCGTAGCCGGTGCGCACCAGGGCCACGCGGCAGCCGGCCGCCAGACCCGCTTCAACATCCGCGCGCGCATCTCCGATCATCCAAGAGCGGCGCAGATCCAGATCGAGGGCGGCCGCCGCCGTGCGCAGCATCCCGGGTCGAGGCTTGCGGCAGAGGCAGGGTCCGGTGAACTCCGGATGGTGCGGGCAGTACAGGAAGCGATCCACAATGACCCCATCCTGCCGGAGCGCCGACGCGAGCGCGGCATGGACCGCCTCGACCTCCCGGGTCGTGAACAGGCCGCGAGCCACGCCCGACTGGTTGGTGACCACCACCAGTCGATAGCCCGCCTCCTGTGCCCGGCGCAGCGCCACCCCCGCACCCGGAACCAAACGCGCTCGACCGGGATCGCCGAGATAAGGAATGAGCTCGCACAGGGTGCCGTCCCGATCCAGAAACAGCGCGGGTCGCGACGCCCGCTGCGCGGCGATGACAGCCTCCATGGCTTCGCGGACGCGATCGACGGAGATCCCCTGCATGCACGGCGCCGGCGTCCGCACCGGGCATCTGCGGGCATAGCAGGGCGCGCACTCGCACGCCGCCTGCAGCACCTGATGGTGCCGGCCGCGCGGTCCGGTCCAGCGCGGATGGGTCGGGCCGAAGAGCGCGACCACTGGCGTTCCGACCGCCGCGGCCATGTGCATCACGCCGGTGTCGTTGCATACGGCCACATCCACGCTCCGCAAGAGCGCGACGCTGCCCAGCAGGCTGGAGCGTCCGGCGAGATTGACCCAACCAGGCCCCGCGCCATCGCAGATGAGCCTGCCGAGCGTCTGATCGCTGGAAGCCCCGATCACATACCCCGTGATGCCGCGCATCTCCAGTGCGATCCGCAAGGCGCGGAAACGTTCCACCGGCCATTGCTTCGCGGCCCCATAGACGACCCCGGGACAGAGCGCCACATGGGCGCTCGCCACATGGGCGCTCTGGCGCCGCGCCGCCATGTTGGCCTCCGCGGCGCATCCGGCCTCCCGAAGAATCCGCTCGGCCTCCTGATCGGCCGCGGGAATCCGCGGCAGGGCCGGATCGTCCGGACATGCGCGTACCCCCAGACATGCAGCCAGGGACTTGAACTCCTCCACGATGTGTTGATGACCCCGCGACCCGCGAGCGACACGGGTCGTGAGCAGGAACCCACGGCCCTGCTCGGCCCATCCCACGCGCACGGGCACCGCCGCCGCCGCGCTCAGGAGCGCGGCGGAGAAGGAGGGCGTCATGAGCAGCGCGCGCGCCGGCCCCAGCCTCCGAATCGCTTGGATGGCCGCGATCCGGCCCAGTCCGGTTCGATCCGGTCCCCGCAACCAAATGCGCTCAGATTGCGGGACCAGATGGGCGGTCAGTTCCAAGGGCAGCCGGCGGCCGGCCAGAACCGGTTCGCCCGGATCCTCGGCCAGCAACCCCTCGAGGGCCGGCACGGCCAGGATCGCATCTCCAACCCAGTTCGGAAGCTGGAGCAGCGTGCCCATCATTCCCCCACGGCTCCACGCAGGGACGCGAGCAGCTCCTCGATCTGCGGGCGCTCCGGCAGATCCGGGTCCAGCCTCAGGGCCCGTTCCAACTGCTCCGCCGCCGCATCCGGGCGCCCCGTATGGGCCAATGACATGCCCAGCAGATAGCACACCGCCCCTGATCGCGGCCAGGCGCGCTGCACACGAAGAAGTGTCCGCACAGCCCGGTCCCACAGGCCCGCCCGCGTCAGGACCAGGCCGAGGTTGTACAGCAGTTCGGGTGAATGGGGATGAAGACCGGCCCCCTCGTCCAGGACACGGCCGGCTTCATGGATCCGGCCCAGAGCCAGCTGCGCGTTGGCAAGATTGAGGTAGATCCCCAGGCCCCGGTACCCGGCGGTTTGGGCCTCCTCCAACAGCTCGACCGCTGCCCCGGACATACCGGCCTGCGCCAGGGCGCCACCCAGCGCGGCCACGAACTCCTCCGGCAGCGCCCCCTCCACCCCGGCCGCCAGCTTGGTTCGCCATTGCGGCGCCAGAGGTTCCCCGTGGTCAGGAGCGAACTGCATCAGCCGCAACCGGCGGCCGGCGGCGGCACCGAAGGTACGTTCGGACAGCGCGGCGCCCACCGCGCCGGCATAGAAGCGAATGACCGCCTCGCTCCTGTCGTGATCCTGCACATAGCGCACCACCAAGCGTTCGCTGGCAACGAAGGCGCTCACCGACTGGAACCATCCCCACCAGTAGGCGCCGCGATACTGATCCGGTAGGGTGGCATGAAACGGCAGGGCGCAGTAGACCAGCTCGCTCTTCGGGGGCGGCGGGAAATCGACATCGTGCAGGACCAGGCTGCCCGCGGGCAGGGTCTCTTCCAGGTAGTCCGCCACCTGGCTGCGAACCTCGCCTGGATGGGCCACCGCCGGCAGGCGGCGCACCCCCTCGAACAGCAGCCCGGCGATCGCCAGGCCAAGCAATCCCGGCGCCAGGTGACGCCGGAAACCTCGGGCGCCGGCCAGTGACCCCGCCACCGCACCGATCTGACCGCAGGCCCACGGCAGGGCGATCAGCGGCGCGATGTCACCGGCGAACCCGCTGCGGCTTCCCAACCACACCATCGCCACAACGGCCAGGGGGCGAAGGTCGCCACCCCGCAGCCGAGCCGGCCACCCGGCGGCCGACGCCAGAAGCAGGATCAGCCCCGCCCCATGAACAGTGCCCAGCAATGGCCACCAGCCCGAATCCAGTCCCATCGGTGTGCCGGATCCGAGCAACCCGCTGACCCGCGCCTCGCGCAGGAGCCCCGCGGCCCACGCCGCGGGCTGCATCAGCGCCGCGGGGTTGAGCAACCACATCAGAACGACGCTGACGGCCATCAGGACCGGCCCGTCCCAGCGGCGATCCGACCGGGGCGACAGCAGGCTGCCCGCCGCGGGCAGCCAAAGGAAGGCCCAGGCCCAGGGGCTCCAGGACAGCCCCCACGCCAGCAAGACGACCTGCAGGGCCCGTCCCGCGGTCCGCGAGCCAAGCAGCAGGAAGAGCAATCCCAACAGCAGGTGGGGATCCGCCCGGAACACGGCCAGGATGATCAGCGGCGAGACCGCCATCAGATAGGCGCCCCAGCGCGGATTCCAGCGCCCGGATGCGCGGCTCCCCAGCACCAGCATCGCGGCGGCGGCGGACAGGCCGGCCAGGAGTTGGAACAGAAGCAGGATGGCCTCCGGCGCCATCCCGATCCAGGACAGCAGCGTGGCCGGACCCAGGCGGGGATCGGCCAGGGGAGGCAGCGACGTCAGGAACCCGACGCCGGTCTCCTCCATCTGCCCGGCCAACTCGATGGCACGCTCCAGCCACGGCGCGACACCCGAACCGCGGCCCATCGCTCGCGCCCCCGCCAGCATGAGCAGCAACAGCCCGACCGGCCACCAGGCACGCCGCGGTATCCGCTTTCTTGCCCACCCACTCGCCATACCCACCGTACGCCCCACCATCTAGAAGTCGTAGCCGATCGACAGCTCACCCTTGGCCTTGCCCGCCCAGCGCGACAGCTCGCTGCGCCGCACCAGATCCCAACGCAGGACGAAGATGCCGAGATTGACGGACGCGCGCAAGCCCACGGAAGCCCTCAGATCCTCGAGCAGTAGATCCCCACTGCCCTCGTCCGTCCGGAATGCGCGGAACTGCTCGGGCTCATCCCAGGCCGCTCCCACGTCACAGAAGAGCGCCCCACGCACGCCACCGATCAACAGCGGCAGCGGCCAGGCCATGTAGAATGCTTCGATGAAGGGGAATCGAAACTCCAGATTCACGAACGCGATCTTGGCCCCGTAGAGCGGATGATCCGCGAATCCCCGCAGCGTGTAGGGCCCTCCGAAGATCAGCTTGCGATCCTCCTCGCCCCACTCGCCCGCAAACACGCCCCGCAGGGCCAAGGCGTAGTAACGATGAATGTTATGGTAGCGGCGGTAGTCCAGGGAGAACCCGTATGAGGCCCGCTGCCCGATGGTCGCGTAGGCCGACGCACGTGAGCGGCGCCCGGCCAGTGGTCCGGTCGGCCCCCAGAGAGCGGAGTCATACACCCAGGCCATCTCCGGGCGCAGATACCACGCATCGCTCTTGCGCTCGGTCCACCTGCAGTTCCAGGGATCGTTCGCACCCTCGTCGGCACAGGTGTAGAGGTAGCGTTTCTCCTGAACGATGTCGAGGCCGGCCTCGAACCGGCGGAACCGCGAGACCGAATGCAACCACACCGCCCGCATGCCCCGCAGAAGGCGCTGCTCGAAATCCTCCAGATAGCCCGGGACACCGCTGTACCCGTACCCCGTCCAGTACTGGTACAGACCGATGCCGAAGGAGGGCCGCGACCCCAGATCGCTGTAGGCAAGCAGGTAGTTGCCCTCTTCCAGGGAGCCGGCCACATCGAGGGCCAGCTGGAGGTTCTTCTCGCCCAGGATGTCGGAGAAGACGAGCATAGATTGGGCCAACACGCCGAAGCCCGACGCGTACAGGCCCCCGGCCTGGGCATAATCAATGGACAGGCGTGGTCTGTATGGCCGGTCTTCCACCTCGAGTGAGTCGGTCAGCTCGAACGTCTCCTCGTACAACGATCCAAGATCCACGTTCTTCGACGCGGGCGGATCAAACCGAACCGGCCGCGCCGGGGGTTCGGGCGGCACCGCCAGCGCGGCCGCCTCACCCTCCACCCCGATCTGGCCCGCGGACCCCTCGGCGGGATCCTCGACGGGACCCCGCGCGCAAGCTTCAGCAGAAGCCTCGGCGGGCCCCTCGGCGAAGGCCTCCCCAGCAGCCTGGTCGTCCCGCGATGCCCAGACCGTGGCCTGATCGAGGGCGCCTAACGGATCCCGCATCGCGTAGAGATTCAATCCCCCGTCTTCGTACACGCTGAAGACGACCCGGTGGCCGTTGTCCGACAGGCTGGCCGCGGTGCCGGTCTCCGTGATGCCGGAGACCCCGGTCATCAGGTCAGTGAGCTGGTAGTCCTGGTCGGTCTGCAGGTCGCGCACGAAAAGGTTGGCGGTGCCGGTGCGGTCCGAGACGAACAGGAGATGACGCCCGTCGGGAAACCACTGCGGGCTGACCTGCTTGCCGCTTTGATTCGGCAGCAGGTCCATGCGGCCGCTGCTCACGTCCAGCGTGGCAAGACGCCAGGGCGAGAAGGACTCGTCTTCCCGCGCGCTCACGTAGCCCCGGTCGGTGACGAACACCAGGGTCGTGCCGTCCGGCGACCAGGCCGGCTGATCCGCCGACCAGCGGTCCTGCGTCAGCGCCGACACCCTGCCGCTCAAACGTTCGACCACATAGAGGTTCGAGCGCGCCTCGCGCAGGCCGACGAAGGCGATCCGGCGGCCGTCCGGTGAGAAACAGGGCGAGACCAACTCATCCACATCCGGCCGGTAACGTTCCACCACCTCCCGGGTGCGGACATTGACAACGATCAAGTGCTCGCGGCCACCGCTGCGCGTCACGAGAACGATGTGATCGCCGTCCGGCGCCCAATCGATCGCCGAGCGGAAGAAGCGAAAGGTCTCGAACTCCTCCTTCCGTTGGCCGCGCAGCAGGCGCCGTTCGTGGCTGCCATCCAGGGCCGAGGCCAGGTAGACGTCCGTGTAGAGAGACTCATCCGAGATGTAGACCATCTCGCCGCCACCGGGCGAAACCGCCGGGCTGATGTAGAAGGCGGCATGGCGTTCGGCGTGATTCGTGAGCCGACGTCCATAGGCGGAGGCCTTCTTGCGCCCCAGCAACTCCGGCAGGTAGCGATGTCTCAGCGTGTCGGCCCAATCCTCCGATAGCTTCGCAATCGTCAGTCCGATCGACTCCGACGTTCCACGCTCGAGGTTGTTGCGGCGGGCCAGCGAGCGAAACCACGCACCCAGCATCTCATCCCCGAACTGCTCCCCGATGTGCGCGACCAGCGACTGCCCGAACCGATACACGCGGATGTCGCCAACCCGCGCGAGCTGCTCCACACTGAGCAGGCCGCCGCTCATCAGCGCATCCCGCATCCACATCCGCGTATGATGGTTCATACCCGGTGTGCTGAGGTACTCGGCCATTCCCTCCATGACCCACAGCGGGGGCGCCCAGGCAATGGGATCCAACGACCGTCCGAAGCCGGAGGTGCTGAGGATGTCGATCTGAAACGCATGCACCAGCTCGTGGGTGATGACGTGATCGAGGTCCGCGTGGGATCCGGTGAATGGCACGACCACTCTGCGCTTGAGCAACTCGGTCACTCCGCTGGTGCCTTCACCGATCAACCCGCGGATGGCCCGGGTCTCACGGAATTCGGTCTGGGAGGCATAGAACAGGAAGGGAATCGGCTCGGCGATCTCGTGATCGAGAATCCGGCTCAGGCGCTCATAGGCGCGCTCTGCCAAGAATAGTGCTTCGAGGGCGGTCTCGCGCTCTTCCAGATAGTAGTGGAAGTCGAAGTTCGGACTGTGCAGGACGCGCCAATCACGCTGGTGGCGGTCCACCTTGTTCTGACCAAACGCCTGTGCCTCCCCATCGGTCACGTTCATCAGCAGGGTGAGCGCCGCCAGCAGCAGTAGACGCAGACCATTGGCGCTTCCTGTCCGACCCATTCCCATTGGCCGCCTCCTCATGGCCTCATGCTCCAGGGCGCCCACCAGCGTCCCACCCCTGGCTGACGGGGGGACAATCCTCAGAAACCGCCGGAAAACAAACCAGTTCCGGATTGCACCGTTCCGGCTCAGGAATGAGGTTTCCAACTCCAGGCATGTCTTCAGGCACATCTCCAGGCACCTGGCTAGGCACGTCTCCAGGCACACGTCTCCAGGCACGCGTCTGGGCACCTCTCCAGGCACGTCTCCAGGCACGTGTCTGGGCACCTCTCCAGACATGTGTCTAGGTGCGTGTCCAGGCACGTCTCCAGGCACGTGAGGCACGTGTGTGCGCATGTGTCTTTGCAGACTCGCAGGGTGACCCGAGGAGGTCAAGGGCGGGCATCGCCGAGCACAACAAGGCCGAGCAACCCCCCATCCATGCGGGCGGCTGTGACCGGAGCGCAACCGAAGGCCGGTGGGGTATGCACGGACGGGACGCGGATCTAGGCTGCCCGGCTCTGATCCTCCGGATCCGGGAGATCCGCGGAATGGGGCGGGCGCGGCGGCTCCAGGCGCGCTCTCTCGCCGGATCGATCGCGAGAGGGCCCAACATCGGGGGCGGGCGCGACGACCACCGTGTTGCGCCCCTCCGCCTTGGCGGCAAACAGCGCTCGGTCGGCTGAGCCCAGTAGCGCCTGATAGCTCGTCCCATCCCGCGGAGCGGTCGCCACGCCGATGCTGCAGGTGATGCCGCCAAAGGTCGCATGGCCGACCCGTGCCCGCTCCACCGAGCCGCGTAGGTGGTGGGCCTGGGCCAGCGCCTCTTCCTTGATCGAACCGGGCAGGACGATCAGGAACTCATCCCCGCCGTACTTGGCGACCCAGCCGTTGCTATCGAGGCTGTCGCGCAGCACGCGTCCGACGGCCGCGAGCGCGGCCGAAGCTTCCAGGTGCCCGAACTGGCCATTGTAGGCCCGCAGGTTGTCGACATCGAGCATGAGCACGCTGAGGACACCCCCGTGCCGCGGGATGCGCCGCAAGAGCTTGACCAGGGTCCGCTTCAGGTAGCGGTAATTGTAGATGCGGGTCAGTTCATCGGTCACCGTCTCGCGCCGCAGGCGCTCCAATCGACCCGAGATCCGTCCGTGAATCGCGAGGTGATCGGCCACCCCCGCTAGCACGGCCTCCTCTTCATGCGTGAACCGCAGGGAACCGGTTGCGCGCAAGAACGCCAGGCGCAACGGCCGCCGGTCGAGGCCCAACCCCAGGGTCATCACCGGCAAGGCGGTCTGTTCTTCCGGCCTGTCGCCGGCCGCCTGGTTCTCGCCCCATCCACCCGGACTCACCCGGACTCCCCCTCGGCCCGGCAGGACCAGGCCTCTGCGAACCCGCCCATCCGGGGGCAGCGTCCGCAGGCAGGCCAGCCAGCTATCCCACCACGTCGATATCTTGCAACCCGGACCGCGCAGCGACACCTTGCTTCCCGACCCCCCGACAAAATGGGGTACGTTCTGGCCGGGCCCGAGGAGGTGCACCTGATTGGCAGCCAGCACGTCCCCGAGGGAAGCGATGAGCCGCTCAAGGGCGGCCGCCCGCTTCTCATACGGATAGGGCGTGGCCGCATGCAGGTCGGCCAGCAGCCCCATGAGCTCGTGCTGACGATGGTTCATGGCTCCTCCCCCCAGCAATGGGCAGGATGCATGCCAGTGGGCAGCAGGACGCCGAACATGCACACTGTCAAGACGTTGAAGCGGTGGTGACGGCCGGAGTGGGACGCTGCCGTGCGGATTGCAGCGGCCGATTCGCACAACGCAATCGGGCAGCCCGGGGGGCTGCCCGACGATCTTACGCCCGGCGCGATTCGAACGCGCGACCTTCTGCTCCGGAGGCAGACGCTCTATCCAGCTGAGCTACGGGCGCTCTCGGCACCCCGACCCCCGACCGGCTGTCGGGCGGCTGAGGGCTCACATGATTTGGTACCAGATCCGGAGGCAATCGGCAAGCAACGAATGCGCAGCTCCCGGCATTCATCGCTCTCGCGCCATCAGCGCGGCGGCATGCTCACGGGCCTGCCGGTCCTGGGCCGAGCCACCGAGCATGCGCGCAATCTCGCCGATTCGGGCCGTCTCGTCCAATACCCGCAGCCCGCTCCTGGCACGCGTGCGGTCCTGCTCCTTCCATACCTGGATGTGATGATCCGCCGCGGCCGCGATCACCGGCAGATGCGTCACCAGCAGCACCTGCCGGTGCCGACTGATCCGTTGGAGCCGGCGAGCCACCGAACGAGCCGCGGTGGCCCCCAGTCCGGCGTCGATCTCATCGAACACCGTCATGAGCGCCCGGCCCCGCTCCCCCAACACGACCCGCACGGCCAGCGCCACACGGGCCATTTCCCCCCCACTGGCGATCTCGCCGAGCGGCCGCAGGCTGGCGCCAGGGTTGGTGCGTGCCTCCAGCACAACCCGCTCGGCACCCAGCGCGCCGATCCAGCGCCCCGCGATCTGGAGGGCACGGTCATTCGGCCCGGAGGTGATCGCCCCGAATCGAACAGCCAACTCGACGCCCGGCATCCCGAGTTCCCGCAGCTCCCGATGAACGCGCCCAACAAACTGCGCGGCCGCCTCTTCGCGCGCCCGAGACAGATCCCGCGCAGCCTGCTCCAACGCGGCCTGCGCCTCGGCGAGCTCCGTGACAAGGGTCGCGCGGGCCGCCTCGCCGGCCGCAAGCGAATCGAGCGCGGCACGCATCTGGGCGGCCGAAGACAGTATCTCATCCAGCGGTTTGCGGTGCTTGCGCTGCAACTGCTCGAGGTGCGACAGGCGTTCCTGGAGCTGCGGCAGCACGTCCAGATCGCCATCCCGCTCGCGACGGTGCCGCACGATCTGACGGGACAGGCCGCGCGCCAGGTGAAGCATTTCCTGAAGCTGTGCCCGCGGCCCGGCGAGATCCTCGCCGCCGGCCTCGTCTTGCGGAATCTGAACAGCCAGGGATTCGAGCGCCTCGAGGATCCCCCCCTCCGGCCCGTTCAGGGTCCGCTCCGCGCGCCTGATCCACTCTTGGCGCTGCGCAATCGTCTTGAGGCTGAGAACCTGCTCCTTGATCTCGCCCAACTCTCCGGCCCGCGGGTGCAGCTGCTCGATCTCCTGCAACTGGAACCGGAGGTACTCCTCGTCACGTGCGATCGACGCGAGGCGGCCGTCGTGCTCTTCCAGCTGCCGGGCAGCCTCCTGCGCCGCCGCGAAAAGCAACCGCACGCGGCGCCGGCGCTCGCCCGCCTCCCCGAACAGGTCGAGCAGGTCCCGCTGGACGTCCGGGTGGCGGAAGCGTTCTTCCTGCCGTTGGCCGTGAATCTCGACCAGCTGGGCGCCCAGCCGCTGCAGGCTGCGCTGGAGCACCTGCTGGCCGTTCACGAAGCAACGGCTGCCGCCCCCGGCCCTCACCTGGCGCGACAGGAGCACCTCGCGGCCCTCGGTCACGATGCCCATCCCCGACAGCGACCGCAGCAGGGGGCGGTCGGCACGAAAGGCCGCCTCCACCATGACGCGATCTCCCTCTGGACCGATCCAGGAAGAGGCCGCCCGGGAGCCCAGCGCCAGACCGAGGGCGCCGAGCAAGAGCGACTTCCCGGTACCGGTCTCCCCGGTGAGCACATTCAGGTGCGGGCTGAACTCGAGTTCCGCGTCGGCAATCAGAAGGAAATTCTTGACGTGCAACCGAAGCAGCATCGTTCGATGGTCCTCTCGCAACCGGCCTGGCCCTACCCACGCCCGCGATCCGCCGGGAACCCGGTGGGAATACCCCGGAGATCCCGCCGCTACCCGGCGGCAGCCGGCCGGGCACGTGTCCGGATCCAACCTGGCTTGGGAATCACCCCCCCCACTTCAGCTTCTCGCGCAGCACGTCCCAGAAGGCCCGCTGCCGCAGCTGGACGAAACACGAGCTCTTCTCCGCACGGCGCACCTCGATCGATTCACCGGGATGCAGATCCAGGAAGACCTGTCCGTCCACGGCCAGGTAGACCTCCCCGTCGTCCCGATTCCACTGGATGCGAATGCTCTCGTATGCGGGAAAGATGAACGGCCGGACCGCGAGGCTGTGCGGGCAGATCGGCGTCGCGATCAGAGCATCGAGCAGCGGCTCGAGGACCGGCCCGCCCGCCGAGAGCGAGTAGGCCGTCGACCCGGTGGGAGTCGCGACGATCATGCCATCTGCCTTGAAACGGCCCGCCGAGGCCCGCCCGACTCTGATGTCGATGCCCAGGAGTCTCTGCCGGGCCTCATGAATGACGGCGTCGTTGAGTCCGTGCAGGGTGGCCCGTGGGCGTCCTTTGGGACTCAAGATGGAGATCTTGAGCATCATGCGCCGTTCAATCGTGTAATCGCCCAACAGCGTCTGCCGCATGGCATCTTCCAGCTGGCGGATCGACACGTCGGTCAGAAATCCCAGGCCGCCGAAGTTCACACCCAGGATCGGCACCTCGTGGGGATAGAGCGCCCGCGCCGAGGCGAGCAAGGTGCCGTCCCCGCCGAGAACGACCATGAGATCGACCGTGCGAGCCAATTCCTGTTGAGGCAGACGTTCCACACTGCTCGGCAGCCTGCCGTTCAGGTCCTCGCTGACCCAAACCCGGCAGGCCGCGCCCTCCAACCATTGGACCAGACGGCCGAACACGGCGCGGCAGCGGCGCTTCTCGAAGTTGGGGTAGATGCCCACATCCCGAATCGTGCGACGGGTCACTCCGCATCCTCCCCGTCTGGGTCGTCCAGGCCTTCCGGCGAGATCTTCCCGTCCGCCATGAGCAGACGCACATCCCGCTCCGCTTCGGTCAGTGTGGCCACGCACCGGTCATAGAGCGCCCGCGCCTCCCGATACAACGCGAGGGCCTGTCGAAGGTCCGCGGCGCCCCCCTCGAGCTGTTCGGCGATCTCCTCCAACCGCGCCATGGCCGGCTCGAGAGCGAACTCCTCAGGGCTCTGCCCGGTTTGCCCCGGGGCCACCCCCTTCCTTCTCTGCGCCATATTCGTTGGCCTCCCCCGCCGTCTGGTCAGGAATCCCCATCGTCGGCCTCGACCCCCCGACGAGACAGCACACGGCATTCCAAAGCCCCGCGCCCGAGTTGAACCCGGATCTGCTCACCGGGCTCCACGTCGCCGGCACTCCCCAGCACCCGGCCCTGCGGACCGTACGCCACCGCATAGCCTCGTTGCAGAATCCCCTCCGGATTCAACGCCGACAGCCTACGCTGCACAGCGGCCAGCGCAGCCCGCTCGCGCGCCAGGCGCACATCCATCGCCCGCGTGCAGCGCATCCATAGCTCATCGACCCGCTGGGCCTCCTGCTGCAAGCGATCCACAGGAGAGAGCAGCGCCCGGCTTCTGCGGATCGCGGCAAGTCGCATCACCCGTCGTTCGAGGTGGTGATGGAGTGCCCGCCCGGCACGGCCCAGAACCGATCGCAGTTCGGCCACGGTCTCCCGATAGTCACGCACCGCCAGTTCCGCCGCCGCGGAGGGGGTCGGCGCGCGCAGATCGGCGGCGAGGTCGGCAAGGGTCATGTCGGTCTCATGACCCACCGCCGAGATGATCGGGATGCGACAGCCCGCAATGGCCCGCACCGTGATCTCCTCGTTGAACGCCCACAGATCCTCGGCCGATCCACCCCCGCGTCCCACGATGAGCAGATCCACCTCACCATACGCCTCGAGGGCAGCGATCGCTCCGGCAATCTCTCCGGCCGCCCCCTCACCCTGCACCCGAGTGGGGCGCAGCACGATCTGGATCGAGGGCCAGCGGCGCCGAAGCACGCGAAGGATATCGCGGACCGCCGCACCGGTCGGCGAGGTGACCAGTCCGATCCGGGTGGGATAGCCCGGCAGGCGCTGTTTGCGCTCCGGAGCAAACAGCCCCTCGGCGTCCAGTTTGGCCTTGAGCGCCTCGAAGGCCAATTGCAGTTCTCCCTCACCCGCCGGGAGCAGGCGCTCGACGATCAGCTGGTACTGCCCGCTGCGCGCGTACAGGCCGATGCGTCCAAATCCAGCGCAGGTCAGGCCGTTCTCGGGCATGAAGCGCAACCGCCGGTTGGCGCCCCGAAACATGACACAGCGCAGCTGGGCATCCGCATCCTTGAGTGAGAAGTAGAAGTGCCCGGAGGAATGGGCTATGAAATTGCTCACCTCGCCTTCCACCCAGAACGGCGTCAGACCGTCCTCGATACAGGAGCGGATCAGCTCGGTCGCCTCGCTCACCGAAAGTCGTGGCTGCATGCCATCCTCACATCGATGGTCTCGGGCTCGGTCACGACAACCCGTCGCCTGGTCCGACGCCGCCACCCATCACCGCGATCGGCCGCGCCGGCCTGCCCCCCGGTCACGGTCCGCCGTCATGCCCGGCGCTCGGCCGCGGCGACGGCGTTGGCCAGGAGGGAGGCCACCGTCATGGGACCCACTCCACCCGGCACCGGCGTGATGGCGGCGACCTTGGCGGCGACCGCATCGAAATCCACGTCTCCACACAGGCGGACCTTGTCCGGGATGTCGGGGTGGGGTTCGCGGTGAATGCCGACATCGATGACCGTAGCCCCCGCGGCGACCCAATCGGCCCTCACCATGCGCTTGACCCCTGCCGCCACGATCAGGATCTGTGCGCGCCGCGTGATCCCGGGCAGATCTCGCGTCCGGGTATGGCAGATCGTCACGGTGGCATCGCCACCCGGCCTCTTGCTGGAGAGTAGATTGGCCAGCGGTCGGCCCACGATGCGGCTACGCCCGAGGATGACGACCTCCCGACCCTCGGGCTCGATTCCGTAGAACTCCATGATTTTCAGGATCCCGAGCGGGGTAGCCGGCACGAATCGCGGGGTCCCTAAGGCAAGCAGGCCCACATTGTGGGGATGGAAGCCATCCACGTCCTTCTCCGGCGGGATCGCCTCCAAGACGCGGTTCTCATCCAGGTGACCGGGGAGCGGGAGTTGAACCAGCAGCCCGTCGATCTCGCGGCGACCGGCAGTTTCGCGGATGCGCTCCAGCACATCCGCCTCCGAGGCCGTCTCGGGTAGGTGCAAGACCTCAGAGGCGATCCCGAGCTTGTGGCAGGCCTTCTGCTTCGCGCCGACATACACCGCCGAAGCAGGGTCCTCCCCGACCCGGATCAGCGCCAACCCGGGAACGACACCACGGCCGGCCAGCAGTTCGATCCGTTCGCGCAGTTGTGCCTTGAGGCGATCGGCCACCGGCTTCCCACGCAAGATCTCCGCCACGGCACCTCCTCGGCTTGTCATGGCTCTCTGCGGCCGGTCATCGTCCGTTGCGGCCGGTCATCGCCCGTTGCGGCCGGTCATCGCCCGTTGCGGCCGGTCATCACCCGCTGCGGGCGGTCATCGCCCTTTGCGGCTCGACGCGGCCAGGCAGCTAACGGGCGTAGTCAACGGCCCGCGTCTCGCGGATGACCACAACCTTGATCTGGCCAGGATACTGCAGATCCTTCTCGATCTTCTTGGCGATATCGGTGGCCAATTGCTCCGCCCCGGCATCATCGACATCCTTGTGCTGAACCGCAATGCGGATCTCACGGCCCGCTTGGATCGCGAAGCACTTGTCGACCCCCTTGAAGGACTCGGCCAGAGATTCAAGCGTATGGAGACGTTTGATGTACGACTCCAGCGTCTCACGGCGCGCACCGGGACGGGCCCCGGAAATCCCGTCGGCGGCCTGCACCAGCACCGCGTAGACGCTGGTCGTCTCGACTTCCCCGTGGTGGGCGCCCACCGATTGGATCACCTCTTCGCGCTCATTGCACCGGCGGACGAGATCCGCGCCAATCCCGGCGTGCGGTCCTTCCACCTCGTGATCCACGGCCTTGCCAATGTCATGCAGCAAGCCGCAGCGTTTCGCCAGTGTGATGTCCAGGCCCAATTCCGCCGCCATCATGCCCGCCAGGTGGGCAACCTCGACCGAGTGTTTCAGCACGACTTGGCCGAAACTGGTCCGATACTGCAGCGCCCCCAAATGCCGGATCAGCTCCGGGTGCAGCCCATGGGCTCCCAGATCCAGCGCAACCCGTTCGCCCGTCTCCCGGATGTTGCGTTCGATGTCCCGCTTGACCCGCTCGACGACCTCCTCGATGCGCCCCGGATGAATACGCCCGTCGCTGATCAGCTTCTCCAGCGCCTGCCGGGCAATCTCACGCCGCACTGGATCGTATCCGGATAGCAAGACAGCTTCCGGCGTGTCATCGATCACCACGTCAATGCCGGTGGCCAGTTCGAAGGCCCGGATGTTGCGGCCTTCGCGACCGATGATGCGGCCCTTCATCTCCTCGGACGGCAGCGAGACCACCGTCACCGTGTTCTCGGCCGACTGCTCGGACGCCATCCTCTGGATGGCGATGCCGATGATCCTCTGAGCCTCCCTTTCAGCGTCCCGCTCGGCCTCTTCACGGATCCGGCGCGCCTTCATGGCCGCCTCCGCCCGCACCTCTTCCTCCAGGTTCTTGAACAGCTCTTGCCGGGCCGCCTCCGCGGTGAGCCCCGAGATCTGCTCGAGGCGAACATTCTGCTGCTCGATCGAGCGCTCTAGCTCGGCTTGCCGTGCATCCGCGCTCTCCCGCTGCTGTTCGAGCCGTTTCGCAAGCGCCTTGAGCTCCTTCTCTTGAACCCGATTCTGCTCCGCCTGGCGGGTGACGACGGTCTCCCGGTCCAGTAGCGCCTGATCCCGCTTCTCAAGCTCCTGGCGCGCTTTCCACATCTCCTCGTCGAACTTGGCCTTTGCCCGGAACCACTCCTCGCGCGCCTCGACCTCCGTGGTCTTCTTCAGGAGCGTGGCTTCCTTCTGTGCCTCTGTCAGGATCTTCTTCGCGCGGCTGTCCGCATCCTCCAGTCTGCTCAGTCCGATGCGGCGGTGTACCTGAAACCCACCAAAGAAGCCCAGCGCCCCCATGACCAGGGCGATCAGGATTGTCCCCAACTGACCCAACGACCCCATGCTGGAATCCTCCAGCAGCAGACCTCCCCCGCAGAGACCCCGCTGCAGAAAAAAGAAATCCCCACGTCTGCCGTGTGCTGCGGACTCATTGAACCTGGTTCGTCCAGGTGGGGCCTTTCACCGACCGTATCGAGCGCCCTGAAGACAGGGTTCCTCTACCGGCCGTTCCCGGGCCCCCTTGGGATTGCGTTGGCTCAAATCGTCCCGCTACCTACACGCGCAGGGCAGGGATTTCGAAACTGAATCGTTCCGCTCGAAACTTGTCACGGAATCGCCCCCCGAAGCGGCGATTCCACGGACTCTGTTTCAGTCAAGCAGGCTGGAGGGAGCCACCTCCTCCCGGACCGATGCATCCAGGGTAGACCCCAACTCCGCCACCCTCTGCTGCAACCATGTAGCCAGGTCGGTGGCACGCGCCCGCTCTCGAAGAAGCTCGTCAGCGAGGTTCAGCGCCGTCAGCACGGCGACCCTCTTTCCATCAATTGTAGCACTGCTCTCCCTAACCTCGCTCATCTTATCCGCAACATACGACGCCAATTCCGGTATCGAGGCGCCGGTCGGCTCTCCGGCCACCCGGTACTCGTCCCCCAGAATCGTGACCTTTGTGTATGTGGCGTCGCTCATGGCTACCAGAGTCCCGATTCAAGCGGTTTCTGTCGGTGCCCTTTGGCCCCGATGCCCCCCCGCCGCGAACGTGGCACCCCACGCCCACACAAGGAGTCTAGAAATCCCGCTCGACCAAGTCAACCTTCTCGAGGATGGCGGCCAAACGATCGGAAACCTCCTCACGCTCAGCCTGCAAAACGGCATTCTCTTCTCGCAGTCTATCCACCTGTCCAATCGCGGCCAGCAGCTCGCCGAAGGTCTCAACGCCCGCTTCCTGCAAGAGACGATTCTGTTCCCCGCGCAGCCGCTGAGAGGTCTGGCGAAGCTCTTCGCGCTCCTCCCTCAGCTTGGAAATGTAGCGCACGGCCCCTTCGATCCGCTCAGACAGACGGTCGATCTCGTCTATAAGTCCCTGTCCAGCAGTGGGTTCAGAAACTGGCGCCTTCATGGCCCCTCCGTCGTTGCTACCGGTGGTTCCTTGGCCCCTTCCTCCCGCAGCCGGCCGGATGATCGCCGCGGCCACAAACGCGCCGCGCGTGCTGGGACAGGCCGGCCCAAAGAGACAGGACTCGTCTACTGAGCCTGAACGCCACGGGCCGCTTCGACAACCCGGGCGAAGGCCGCCATATCATGGACGGCCAGATCCGCCAGGACCTTGCGATCAAGATCGATCCCGGCCGTCTTCATGCCTGCGATCAGCGCGCTGTAGCTCATCCCATTCAGACGGGCCGCCGCGTTGATCCGCTGGATCCACAGCCGGCGCATCATGCGCTTACGCACCCGGCGGTCGCGATACGCATATTGCAACCCGCGCATGAGATTCTCTTTGGCCACCCGATGCAGCTTCGAACGCCCTCCGAAGCCACCCTTGGCGCGACGCAAGACCTTGTTCCGGCGCGCGCGTCCTGGCACTACCGTTTTTGCTCTCGGCATGCCCAGCTCCTTTCCAGATTAGCTCGTCAACCTCGTTTCCGTCATGCACATACCAGCCACACCCTGACCGCCCACCGTGGTGGCTGCTACTGCAACCCGAGCTGACGGCGCACCTTGGTCGCATCCACGGCCGCCACCAGGGCTCCCTGGCGCAGCCGACGCTTGCGCTTACGGCTCTTGCGGGTCATGAGATGGCCCGCCCCGCTGCGGTGGCGGCGAATGCGCCCCGTCCCGGTCAGCTTGAACCGCTTCGCAGACGCGCGACGCGTCTTCAGTTTCGGCATAGTCCTCTCCCCCTCTCTATGCACAGCAAAGATCTCTCTATCGCTGCCCGGATCTAGCTGCTTGGCTTCGGCGCCACCATCATCGAGAGAAACCGCCCCTCGAGCCGGATGGGAACCTCAACCATCGCCACATCCTCCAGTTCCGCTTGGGCCTTGCGCAGCAAGTCCTCGCCGAGTTCCTTGTGCACGATCTCACGACCGCGGAAGCGGACCGTGAATTTCACCTTGTCTCTCTTCTCGAGAAACTCACGGGCCTTGTTCAGCTTGGTCTGTAGGTCGTGGTCGCCGATCTTCACACCCATCTTGACTTCTTTCAGATGGGTCTGGTGCGACTTCTGTTTCGCCTTCCGCTGGCGCTTCGAGAACTCGTACTTGTACTTGCCATAGTCCATGATCCGGCAGACGGGCGGGCGCGCATTGGCAGCCACTTGCACCAGATCGAGATCACGTTCCCGGGCCATCTTGAGGGCATCGGCTACGGTGATGATTCCAACCTGATTCCCGTCTTCATCCACGACACGGACCATCGGCGCCCGGATTTGCTCGTTCACCCGAGCCTTGGCGTCGTCCTTGCGAATCGCCGGTTCCTCCTTGGGGCGGCGTACCTAGCCAACAAAAAAAGCGGCCTAGACCGCTTCTCAACGTACAGACACCCCCCGAGAACCGCCCTTGCATCTCGTGAGGCGTCCGGTGACCACGAAACCTGTCCCCTGTACCGTGGGGCGGTCGCGAGGCGAGAAGCGCATGTGCTTCTGCTTCGACAGGAGCACCTGCTCCCTGCATGTCAATGGCAGCCCGCCTTGCGGGCCGCACCCCCCACCCGCGCTATGGATCGGATCCCGTGGGTGTGCCGTGGGCGATACTGGAATCGAACCAGTGACCTCTTGCATGTCAAGCAAGCACTCTAACCAACTGAGCTAATCGCCCGAACCCTTCCCCCTATGTCGGATGAAGGAACGAGTATCTTAGGGGAACATGCCTGAACCTGTCAACTACATGCTTTCGAAGCGCCTGCCCGGTCCCGTCCGGCCCGGATCCCGTCGGGCCCGGGATCGAATCCCATCCGCCCGTCGAGCCTGGGATCAGATCATGCGCACCGAAGCGGGCCCGGCGTCAGCCGCCTCGATCCGGCCCAGGCGGATCGCCCCCCACCCTTGCTCGGCCAGTCTCTGCTGCCATGGGCTGGCTACGCTCGGGTCGACGACCAGGATCCAGCCGATTCCCATGTTGAAGACGTGATACATCTCGTCGGAATCCACCGCACCCAACTGCTGAATTGCCCGGAAGATGGGGGGAATCTCCCAACTCGCGAGCTCGACGAGCGCCCTGACACCGTCCGGCAGCACGCGCTTCAGATTCCCCGGAATCCCGCCGCCGGTGATGTGTGCCATCGCGTGCAGGCCTGGATCCTGCAAGAACCCCTCAACGGCCGGCCAATACAGGCGGTGCCGTGCAGCCAGAGCCCCGCCCACGGTCTCGTCCGACCCGGGCAGGAGGGCGTCCGGACCCGGTCCATCCTCGAGCAACACCTTGCGAGCCAGGCTGTAGCCATTGGTGTGCAGGCCCCAGGAGGCAAGCCCGATGAGTTGATCACCAACCTTCACCCGCTCGCCCGGAAGGATATGGCGTCGTTGCACCCCACCGATGATGCACCCAACCAGGTCCACCTCTCCGGGCAGGTAGACGCCGGGCATCTCGGCCGTCTCGCCACCCAGCAGGGCGCACCCCGACTCTCGACAGGCCGCCGCCATACCCCGCCCGAGGGATTCGAGCACGTCGAGCTCCAGACGATTGGTCCCGATGTAGTCGAGAAAGAAGAGCGGCCGGGCGCCGTGCACGAGTATGTCATCCACGCAGTGGGCGACAATGTCGTGGCCGGCGTTTTCCCACAGCCCGGTCAGTCGGGCTATCTTCATCTTCGTGCCGACCCCGTCGATGCTTGCGATCAGCAGTTGCTCGCCCCCCGGCTGCGGATGGGCGAAGAATCCCCCGAAGCTGCCCAGGCCGCTCTCGACCCCCGGCGTACGGGTACTGGCGGCAAGCGGCTTCAAACGGTCGACGATCGCGTCGGCCACCTCGAGATCCACGCCGGCCTTCTTGTAGCTAGCTGCCCTTCCCTGGCTCATCCGTCCTTCCCCTTCCCCCGTCAGGAACTCACATTGAACGCGACCCATGCCTGCGGTACAAGCGTCTCGAGCACCCGGTTCAGGGCATCGAGCACGGCGAAGACCACGCAACGATGCCGGTCCTGCTGCACGCGGCATGCGCCCACCAGGCGCTGTTCGGCACGCGGGTGGACGATGATGATCTCGACCAGCACGGCATCTCCGGGACCACAGCGGGCAATGCTGAGATCCCCTGGAACCAGCCGCACGTCTTCGCGAACGAGCTTCCCGAGCGCATCGAGCGTCGCTGCGGCAATCAGACGCTCGGTGCCGAGCATGGCGGGAGCCCCCTCGGAAACCCCGATCAGGATCCGCCCGCCGACGTCCAGGGTCACCTGGGCTTCAGAGCGCACCCCCTCGACCAGCACATTGACGGATCGAAAGCGCACCCGCTGGGCCGCGATCGCCTTCTCTTCTGGCGGCGCCTGCCCCTGGCCTTGGGCGCCATCGTCCCGTTCCACCTCCGCTTCGGGCCCAGTCACCGCCACGCTGATCTTCTGATGAGGAATGTCGATGCCCAGCGCGGCCACCATGTAGGAGCGCACGTCGCGGGCGATGTTCTTCGGCCGCATGCCCTGCGAAGCCACGACATGGATCTCGGTGATTTGATCTCCCTCAGCACAGACGCGCGCGGCTTCGACTCCCTTGAGTTGCAGGAGCGTGCGCTCGATCTCTTCCAGAGCGGGCAATTCCATGCTGCCTCCCCAAGATGCGAACACCCAACTCGTAGCGTCTAGAATCCTTGCGGCGGTCCAAAGCGCATCGCTTGCTGCAACAGGTCATAGCGTTCACGCAGATCGCGCGTGCGATCTCGGCTCAGGGCCGCGACGCCGAACGATTCCACCGTCAAAGATGCAACACAGGTCCCCACCGCGAGCGCCTCGGCGAAGCGATCCCGGTCTCGCCAATTCTTCCCGGCCAGGTACCCCATCAGCCCGCCGGCGAAGGAATCGCCCGCCCCGGTGGGATCGACCACATTCGCGACCGGATAGGCGGGAAACAGGATCCAGCCCCATGGCCCCAGGGCCGCGGCTCCGTGCACTCCCGTCTTGATCACCACGACCTCGGGACCCATCATGCGAATCTCGCCCGCGGCCCTGACCAGATTCGGATGACCGGTCAGCATGCGGGCCTCCTCGTCATTGAGGAACAGGATATCCGCCCGGGCAACGACCCGGTGCACCGCCTCCAGGTTGCCCTCGATCCAGAAATTCATCGTATCGACAGCCACGACCGGGGCTCGCCGCACGCGGTCGAGCACCTCGAGCTGGAGGATCGGATCGATGTTGGCCAGGAACAACACGTCCGCGTCGGAGTAGGACGGAGGCAAGGCCGGATGGAAGGCTTCAAAGACCCCGAGTTCGGTTCGCAGAGTGGTGCGAACGTTGGGATCCTCCGCGTAGGCACCTTCCCAATGAAACGTGGGACCCGCCGCCGTCTCAAGGCCTGCCAGATCCACGCCGCGCAGGCTGAGCAGATCGCGCTGCTCGGTCGTGAAGTCGGCGCCTACGACCGCCACAATGCCGACCGGTGAGAGGTGAATCGCGGCCAGCGAAAAATAGGAGGCCGAACCTCCCAACAAGCGCTCGTGACTCGTCACCGGCGTGTGGATCGTGTCGAAGGCCACCGACCCGACCGCCACGATCCTCATCGACGTGCCTCCTCCATTCCCGGCGGGATCGCCCACGGCCTCGTCCCTACTCCTCGTCTCCGGTCCCGTCACCGGCCTCCTCCACTCCGAACCGGGTTCCAAACTCCGCCGGCGGCGCAACAACCTCCCGGGGTGCGTCCCCCCACAGGCGCTCGAGCATGTAGAACTCGCGCGCCTCACCGTTGAAGATGTGAATGACGCAGTCGACGTAGTCGAGCAGCACCCAGCGCGCTGTCTGGAATCCCTCGCGGTGCCAGGGCTTGGCATGGAGGCGGCCGGCCAGCTCTTCCTCAATCCACTCGGACAAGGCTCGCACGTGCGGTTCGGACGTGCCGGTCATGATCACGAAGTACTCGCATCCAATGGAGAACTTCCTCAGATCCAGGATGACGATCTCATCGCCCTTCTTCGCCAGGCCCAGCTCCGCCGCTGTCTGGGCAATCTCACGAGATGTGGGCGGCCTCTTGCGCACCGATACTCTCTTGGCCAACGTGCCTCCATGATCCTGTCCGGCAAATCGCCGTTGCGAGCAGTGTAGCATCGACGCACGCCCGAGGCAAGGTGACGCCACTCGGGCTGCGCCTCCGGAGCGCGGCGCACCGAATGCCGACCGCACAGAAGCTCCGCTGTTCAGGAATCACGCTTCCGCCCGCCGGAGCCGATCCCCTGCGCCGTCGAGGACGCCCCCCCCAGAACCCGCTCCAGGCGCACCGTCCGCTCCGGCGACAGCGTATCGGCCACGGCCTGCATGGCGCCGCAGATCTGGCGGAACCTGCCACGGGCGTGATCGGGTACCGGTGCCGTGGACGGGTTCTCCATCTTGAGCGGATTGATGTAGGCTCCGTACCGGCGCACGCGGAAGTCCAGATGCGGGCCGGTGGACAATCCGCTGCTGCCGACATACCCGATCACCTGCCCCTTCCGGACCCGCGCGCCGGAACGGACAGCATCCCCGAAGCGGCTGAGATGACCGTAGCAGGTCTCATAGATCGATCCGTGCCGGATTCGCACCTGGCGACCGAATCCTCCATTCCAGCCCGCGAAACTGACGACACCGTCCCCCAGGGCCACCACGGGCGTACCGGGCGCCGCCGCATAATCCACGCCAAGGTGGGGCCGGTAGACTCGCAGGATCGGATGCAGGCGGTTGTGTGAGAAGGTCGATGAGATGCGCCGGTAGTTCAGCGGTGATCGCAGGAAGGCCCGTACCAGGGAGTTGCCTTCGGGAGTGAAGTAGCGACTTGATGCCTCGGCCACATCCTCGATCTCAAAGCGGATGCCGGTCTGCGAGACCCGCTGGCCCTCATAGGAGGCATAGTAGATGTCGCCGGTCGTCACACGTTCGCCCTCGTAGCGCTTCTCTTCCAGGAGCACGGTCAGACGGTCACCGACCCGCGGTTCGGTGAGGAAGTCGATATCGGAATCGAAAATGCTTGTGAGTTCGTAGGTTACCTCGGGACCCGCGCCCCCCGCACGCAGCAGCTCGTCGACCGTGGTCTCCAGGGTCCCGGAGATCTTGCGCAGGTGGCTCGTGTAAGCCAGTCCTGTGCGGTAGCTGTGCATGGCGTCGGCGCTGCGCGAAACCACGTACACCTCATCCGGGGACCGTTCGTAGCGCACTTCGCGCAGCCGGCCGTCGAAATCCAGCTCGACCGCGACCACTTCCCCGGGCTTGAGCCTGCGCAGTGAAAAGAGTTTCTTCGCACGGACCTCTCGCAAGACCGCCTCGATATCGCGCAGGTACAGGCGGCTGCGCAGCAGTAGGCTGCTCATGGTATCGCCACGGCGTACCGTATCGACCACGGTCACCGAGAGCGGTACCTGCTCCGGAGGCAGAGACTGCTCCCCGGACGTTACGCTGTCCGCCGGCTCGCCCCCGCAGCCGCACAGCGCGGCGGCGAGCATGAGGGCCATGCACCGCAAGATTCCCATACGTCCAGACCAGCCGGACCGAGAAGCGCAACGCTGCGGGCCCCCTCCCCGGCCGGCGCCCCCTGGAGACCTCTTGCCCCCGAATCGGTTCAGGGGAAGCCAGCGGGTGGTGACAAGGAAGACCACGGTGCCCAGGCCGAGGCCCAGGAGGGCCCCCGCCATAACATCGAGCGGGTAATGCACACCCACATAGACGCGCGAGAGCGACACGAGTAGCGCGACGACGTAGGCCGGAACCCAGATCCACCGCGGCCGCTCACTCAGCGCGAATACGACGGCGGCACCGAAGATGTTGGTGGCATGGCTCGACGGAAACGAGGCCGATCGCGCTTGGGGAAAAAATGCGTTCACCCCCTCGACTGCGAAACAGGGACGGACTCGCCCCACCCACGGCTTGATGAGATGGCTGGAGATCTGATCCGTGAGCAGCAGTGTGATCGCGAGCATCAGAGCCAGGATGCGGCCCTGCCGGCCGCCGAAAATCAGCAGCGCGAGCCATACGATACCCAGGGGAATGACGAAGTGATCCGCGTCGGTAATCCACACGAAGAATCGATCCGCCCAGGGCGTGCTCCAACCCTGGTGGATCCAGAGCAGAATCGCTTCGTCGATTCGTTGCAGACTGTCCAACATGGCCTCTGACTCCAGACCGGCATCCGAGCGCCGTCCCACCCCACAATCCGGTTGCCGCACGCGCTTCGGTTGCCGCGCGCGCTTCGGTTGCCGCACGCGCTTCGGTTGCCGCGCGGGTTGGCAGCTGGTAGCGTGATCGGGCCAGAATACGCCGGAACCGGCCTCAGGTCACCCGGTTCTCGCTGCCAATGGAGCCGAACAGGGGCCCCGGTAGGAACCGCAACCAAAGCGACCGACCCGGGCCCCTTGATCAGGGAGGGTTCTCATGGAGCAGGCCCGCAACAACCTCCCGGCCGCAGCCCGCATCGCCGCGCGCTGGATTCCGCCCCCGGCCCCCTGGCCCGTGCTGCTTCCGGCCGGGATCAGCACGCGGGTCGGCGGTGTCAGTAGCGCACCCTTTGCCACCCTCAATCTTGGCACGCGCACGGGGGACGATATTGATTGCCTGCACACCAATCTTGTGCGCCTCGAACGCGCCACCGGGATTCCGCTCGGGCAGGCGGCACGGGTGGAATTGGAACATGGCGCGCGGGTGCGGGAGGCCGCCGGCCCCGGGATGCAGGGAAGCGCGGACGCCCTGATCACCCGCCGGGCCGGCCTCCCGCTGGCGCTGACTGTCGCGGATTGCTTCCCCGTGGCCCTGGGCGTGCCCGGCCGGGCGGCGGCCCTCCTGCACTGCGGCTGGCGCAGTACGGCGCAGGGTCTGGTCGGCGCCGTCATGGAGAGGTTGGTTGGGACGGGTGTCGTGACCCCGCGGGATCTGTGGGCTTGGGTCGGGCCCGGCATCGGGCCCTGCTGCTTCGCGGTGGGCTTGGAGGTGGCGGCTCGCTTTCCGGCCCACACCAGGCGATCGGCAACCGGCGAATCGGAAGGGGCATCCGGCACGCGGTATGTGGACCTGCCGGCCTATCTACGGGACGAACTGAGACGGGCGGGCCTGTCCGGGGAGAGAATCCTATCCGATGGACGCTGCACGGCTTGCAACCCGGGGCTGTTCTTTTCTCATCGGGGAGAACGTGGCCGGACGGGCCGCATGCTGGCCTGGGTCATGTTGGCCGACCCCCCCGATCCATCGGCCTAGCCGCGGCGGACCTCGAGTGCAGGTGTCGCCCCCCGGCGGCTCCGCCGCACCGTGGCGGATCTAGAATGGTGTACGTGGCTTCGTGCCCGTTCCACCGGTGCCGCTTCCGGGCAGTGGATCGAGTTCGTCGTCACTCTCGAGACCGCCGATGAAGACTGCCATGATGACGGCGCCCGCGCCGACCAGTGCCGTGCCGGCGTAATCGAACTTGGAATACTCCGCATAACTGATCTGTTCGAGGGGCAGATGCGTGTAGCGCGGGACATCCACATAGGCAAGATTGCCATTGGCCAGGACGCGCTCCTCCACCACGCGGTAGTTTCCGTGCAAGGTGTCCCCTGCGACGTAGGCGCGCTCGAAATCGTACTCATGGCCGTCCCGCGTAACGACCGTCGTGCGCTTGGTCCCGGATGCCGGGTACTCGTTCATTCCTACTCGAACCGTCTGAGAGCAACCTGCCAACCACATACCCGCGATGGCGAGGCAAACGACTCCCCTCTTCCCGCATCGTTGGAATCGGTCCCTCGCAGATCCACGTTTCATGGTGTCACCTCGATCCCGACCGGCCGACCGCCGCTGCCCGATTCGTCGTCGACCCCGCCGGGCGATACGCTCCCCGAGGAATCATCCCGAAACGGGCTGGGCCATGCACGATTCTTCCTGTGCTGAGTATAGACTGCTTCGCGGGGCTGAGCAATGAGACGCTCTTGCCGTCATGGCGCCTCGCCGGTCGCACCCTTCTCAGGGGAACCTCTGGGATCCCCCGGCTCGGGCGCACCTTGGGCGTCCCCTGGCACAGAGGGGGGCTCGGGCGCACCCTTCAGAAGGGCCTGCCACTCATAGAGCCACTCGATGGCTTGGCGGGGACTGAGGGAGTCGAGCGCCAGCGTCCGCAGGGCTTCGGCCAGCGCCTGCGCTTGCCCTTCCTCCCCCTCGATCCGGCTGTGTCCGCCGGTGTATCCACGCCTCCCGGCGGCGTCCTCGGCCACGCGCCGCGCGGGCAGCGGCCCGAAGAGCGAGTACTGCATGAGGGCCCCGGCCTCAGCATCCAGGAGGTTGCGTGGCCCCTGGGACTCCAGGAGTGCCAGGATCTCCTTCGCCCGGCCGAGCACGATCTCGGGCAGACCGGCGAGGCGCGCCACCTGGATCCCGTAGGACCGATCCGCTGCTCCGGGCTCCACCCGTCGTACGAAGATGATCGTATCGTTCCACTCCTTGACCACGACGTTCAGGTTTTGATAGCCGGGGTGCCGGCGCGCCAATTCGGTCAGCTCGTGGAAATGGGTGGCGAAAAGGGTTCGCGGCCGGCAGGCTGGGCGCGCCCGCAGGTACTCGGCCACCGCCCAGGCGATGGCCAGTCCATCGAAGGTGCTCGTCCCCCGCCCGATCTCGTCAAGCAAGACCAGGCTGCGGCTGGTGGCCTCGTGGAGAATCCGCGCGGTCTCGATCATCTCGACCAGGAAGGTCGATTGCCCTCTCGCAATGCGGTCGCTGGCGCCTACCCGGGTGAAGAGCCGGTCGGCGAGACCGACCGACGCCTCCTCGGCCGGCACGAAGCTCCCGGCCTGCGCCATGAGCACCAGCAGGCCGACCTGGCGCAGGTAGGTGGATTTCCCGGCCATGTTCGGCCCGGTCACGATCAGGATCTGCTGCCGGCCGGCATCCACCTGCACATCGTTGGGAACGAAGGTCTCTGTTCCCAAGAAGTGCTCGACGACCGGGTGGCGCCCGCCCCGGATCAGCAGCCGATCGCCCTCGTGCATCGTGGGACATACATAGCGGTTTTCGTGGGCCCGCTGAGCGAACCCGGCGACCAAATCCCATTCTGCCACCGCCTCGGCCAGGGACAGAATCGCCTGGGTATGCGCCAGAACGAGGGCCTTCAGCTCCTCGACCAACTCCCCTTCCCGCTGCCGTGCCTTCTCCTGGGCGCCGATGATCTTCTCTTCCCACTCCTTGAGCTCGGGTGTGACATAGCGTTCCCCGCCCACGAGTGTCTGCTTGCGCTCATAGTGCTCGGGTACGCGGTCCACATTCGGGCGGGTCACTTCCAGGTAGTAGCCGAAGACCTTGTTGCAGCCAACCTTGAGCGTGGAGATGCCGGTGGCCTTGCGTTCGCGGGTCTGCAGGTGGCTTATCCAGGCCTCCCCCTGATCCGTGAGGGCCCGACACTCGTCCAGCGCCGCATCGTACCCCTTGGCAATCAGATTCGACGGCCCGGCCGCGGGCCCCTCCGCCACCAGGGCCCGCTCCAGCGTCTGACGCAGCTCCCCGGTGCACGCCAACGGGTCCAGACCCGATAGCAAGCTTCCGCGCTGGGGCGATTCCTCCAGCCAGTCCCGGATTCCATCCACGCCGGGCAGCGAATCCCGGAGCCGGAACAGGTCACTGGCCTTCGAACGCCCGGCGTGCAGGCGAGCCAGGATTCGTTCCAGATCCGCGACTCCCCGTAGGTGGCCGCGCAGTTGCTCACGGCCCAGCGAATCCTCTACCAGCAGGCCGGTGGCGGCGTGACGCCGTCGAATCCTCTCGATATCGACCAGCGGACGCGCCAGCGCTCGCCGCAGCGCCCGGTGCCCCATCGCGGTCAGGGTGGTATCCAACACACCCAGCAGACAGTGCCGCGGGTCGCCCGAAAGCGCTTCGAGGACCTCGAGATTGGCAAGCGTCGCCTCGTCCATGAGCAGGGCATCATCCTCGCCCCGCACCCGCGGTGGCCGCAGGTGTCCCAGCGAGGAGCGCCGCTGCTCGGCGGCATAGTGCAGCAGCGCGCTGGCCGCGGCCAGGCCGCGGTCCAGATCCTCGATCCCAAACGGCTCGAGTGTGGCCACACCATACTGGTTCCTGAGCCGGTCGCGGCCGCGCGATGGTGAATACAGCCAGTCGTCAAGCCGCGCGACGGCCAACTCGGGATGTTCCTGCAGATGCGTCCCGAGGGCGCTGGGAATCGGCACCTCGCGCGGCAGCAGGATCTCGCGCGGCAGCAATTGCTCGAGCTCGGCGCCCAGCCGCGCCGGGGCCACCTCCCCGATGCTGAATTCGCCCGTGGATACGTCCGCGACCGCGATTCCCCAGCGGTGACGCCCGGGCGCCAGCGAGACCAGATAGCTGTTGCGCCCCTCTTCGAGCATGCTGTCGGCGAGTGTGGTGCCGGGTGTCAGGATCTCGACAACCTCACGCTTCATGAGGCCCTTGTTGCCCGGCTCCTGAACCTGTTCGCAGATTGCCACGCGATGGCCCGCCCGCAGCAGCCGCGCCAGATGGGGTTCCGCGCTGTGCCACGGAACCCCGGCCATGGGGATCGGATCGGGGTCGGACTTGTTGCGCGAGGTCAAGGTCAGATCACAGAGCTGGGCGGCGGTCACGGCATCGTCGAAGAACATCTCATAGAAGTCGCCCATGCGATAGAACAGGATCGCATCGCCGACCTCATCCTTGAGCTGAAGATACTGGGTCATCATGGGCGTCGAATGCGCCGCGTTGACGGCCGCGGAGGAAGCGCCGGCGGCGCGCCCAGAGGCTCGCTTGCCCATCACCTTGTTCCCCGTTGCTGCGCGCCGGGCTCCCCCTCCCGCGGCCCGGAGCGCTGCCCGAGCTGCTCCTCTCCGTCCACGATCTGGTAGGGCAGCATGAGCCTGCGCGCCAGGGCCGTCCCCAGGCTCTCGGCCTCGGCCAGCGTCCGGCAGGGTCCCAGGCGGACCCGCTGAAGCGCCGGCCCTTCGGGCGCGGCCAGGGGGCTCACATACGCCTGAAACCCATGCGTGCCTAGCTCGCGAACAAGACTGCGCGCCGAGGACTCCTGCAGGAATGCGCCCACCTGCACGGCAAATCGGGGCCTTGCGCCGATACCCGCCTTCCCCGACTCAGCGACCACCGCTTCGGGAGGGCCATCGGCGCGCCCCAGGCTAACGTCCGTGCTTCGGCCGGCAGCCACCCGTTCGACCAGCAGCGGCAAGTCCGGAGCCGCCTCCAGGGGTTGGTCGGCCGTCTCGAGCATGGCCTGAGCGGCGGACGTCAACCAGGGATGGCCGGCGTGCAACAGGCGCCACAGATAGGGACCCATCAACCCCGTGCGGCGGGCGGCACCTTCCAGACCAAGCGCGAGGCGCGCTTCTTGGTTGTCACGCAACGATGCGCCGATGCCCGCCAGATCCGCAAGCACCTCCCAGGGCACCGATGCCGGACCGTTGGACGGTGCCGCAACATCCGCCCCGGAGTCGGCTCCGGGATCCGCTTGCAGGTCGGCTGCGGGATCTTTCCCGGCCGGATCTTCGAGGAGAACGCGCCAGTAGCGCCACTGGGCAGCCGTCTGCGCACTGGTCTCGGGACGGATCTCTGGCGGCAGGGCCGCCCGCGCGGCCGGCAGATCATTGGCCGCTGCGAAGTAGCGGACGATCCACAGGCGCGCCCGTTCGCCCGGCTCTTTCCCGAATCGATCCGCCACCGCGCGCATCAGCTCGAGCGCCAGCTTGCCGTCACGTTCCGCACGGGCCCGTTCGTAGACCCACCATCCACGTTCCTGGGTGGTCCCTTTGGGAATCTCGGCCAGGATCCGTACGGCGGCCGCCTGAGGAGACTCTGCCCCCGCCCCCGGCACAGCCAGCCACAGCACCGCCACGAGCACCCCATGCAGCAGCCGCCGGCACACCGGCCGTGGACGAAGATTGACGCCTGCAGCGGTCATGCCCCCACTCATCGGCCGCCATGTCCAAACGGATCGGGCAACCAGGCGGCGCATCGTTCGCAGCGCACGGTTGCCCAGCTCACCGGCCCGGAACAGGACGGGCAGGCGGTCTCTGCTACGACCGCTACGCGAGCCTCGATACGCTCCTTGAGATGCTGGCGCGCCTCCTCCTGCCGGCCGGCTTCCAGCAGCAGAAACGTGCGCCAGTCGTGCGCGTCGCTGAGGTCCGGTTCCTGTTCCAGCAAAGACTCCACCTGCGCGAGGCTCTCAGGGACATCTCCCCGGCGCAACGCCATGCGCGCGCTGGCCAGGCGCACCATGGGGGCGCTGTCGGGAGCCGCCGCCAACTCCGTATACAGGTGGCCGAGCTCGCCGAACCGGCCCATCTCGAAATAGGCCTTCTCCAACCTGTCGATCACACCCGCGGCCGCGGCGGGATGCTTTCGCAGCAGCAACGTCCAGGTATCGGCCGCCTTGGTGAACTCGTTCTTCCGGCTGTGAACCTCACCCAGGAGCAGAAGCGCCGGAGCGTATCCGCCATCATCCTCCAAAGCTTGCTCCAGAGCTCGGCGCGCCTCCCGAAGCTGCCCCGCGTCGAGCAAGCGGCCCGCCACAAACGTGCGGGCCGCCGCCGGCCGCGGGCCGCGCCCAGCGGGTACCGACTTCGCCAGACGGTCGCAAGCCTTCAGTGCGCGCTCGAAATCCGGCGCCTGCAATGCCTCCTCAAACTCGACCTGGGCGATCAGGGGATGGCGCCGGTCCAGTTGCCGGAGTTCGGCCGCGACCGCACGGGCCTCTTCGTACCGTTGCAGCTCGAAGAGCTCCTCGACCAGGCCGGCGATCACATCGAGCCGCTGCTGGCGATCACGAAGCTCACGGGCCCGCAGGTTGCGGTAGAGAGCCGCCGCGCGCTCATGATCACCCTCGCGGCGGAAGATCCTGGCCAATCGCAAATAGGCGGCGACGTCCTCGGTGTCGCTCCGGACGATCTCCTTGAGTCCTTCGCGGGCACCCGGCAGATCGTTCTCGAGCAACGCCTCAGCCACCGCTTGATAGCGTGACAGACGGCTGGTCAGATGGCGACGGCGCTGACTGAGCCACCATGGCAGCACAAGCACAAACACCACGATCAGAGCCAGAGCCAACAGAAGCAGAAACTCGCTCACGCCCTATCCCCCTCGTTGCCGGCCGCGTCGGTTGCACGCATCCTGGCCGGCTCGTGATCTGGAATGGGACCCTCGAGCGGCGCCGTGCGAAGCGCATCGAGTTCGCGCCGAACGCGCGACAGCTCACGACTCAGCTGCGAGCACCGCCTGCGCAGCCGGAGTTCACGAACCAAGGCCACCGCCATGAACAGGATCGCGCCCAGTCCAAACGCGATCAGCAGCGCGACCACCGCATCGATCGTGGTGCCGCTCGTCTCAGCGTCCCACCCTTTGAGGACGATCTCCTGCCCGCGGTTGATGAGGCCGAAGAAGAGAACGACGAGCACAAAGAGAAACAGGAGGAAAACCCGCAGATACCACATGATCAACTCCCTTTGCCGCGCCAGGCATCGCTGCCATCGTCCCATCCTGGAAAACCCATACACCCCGCATTCTAGGGGCGGCCCCCAAGGAATGCAATGCGTGCCCCTGCACAGAAAGCGCGGGCCGGGAAACCCCGGCCCGCGCGCTCTTCGGCCCCTGACGTGCGACTGCCGGATCCGCGATTTAGGCCTCGCTCTTCGGATCCTCGTCGCCGGCCTCCGCGGACGGCTCCTTGGTCGGTGGATCCGCCGCCCGTTCGGCCTCGGGTTCCACCTCCAACTCCGCCTTCGGTTTCGCCTGCGACCCCGTCTCGGATTCCGCCTCGGACTTCGGCGTCGTGTCAGTCGGCACAGCCTCGGCGGCCGTCGGCGCCTCTGTCTGCGGTTGCTCCTCGGTCATCGGCTCGTCAGTCTTCGCTTCTTCCCCCGGCGGCACCTGGACAGCCGGCTCAGAGATCTCCGCCTCTTGCGTCCGCGGCGGGGCCGTCTGGGCCTCTTCCTCGTCCGCAACGGCCTCCTCGGCGCTCTCCTCGCCCGAGGCCGGAGCCGCCTCCTGCGGCGCCGCCGCTTTCGCCACCTCGACCCGCTCGGCAAACGCCTTCTGCGTGTCCTCGTCCTGTTCCGCCAGGTAGGCCTTCACGCTCAACAGAATCCGGTGATTGGCCGGATCCACGCGCGTAACCTTGACCTCGAGCGTCTCGTTCTCCTGGAACAGGTTGGTCGGATCCTTGAGGTCATCGACCCCGAGCTGCCCGGCCGGGATGAACCCCTCGACCTCATCCTCGAGCATGACAACCGCGCCGCGATCGATGACCTTCGACACGGTGGCGGTGACCGTGCTGCCGGTCTTGTAGCGTTCGATCAGGGACGGCCAGGGATCCTCCTGCACCTGCTTGAGGCCCAGGCTGACCCGGCGGCTCTGCTTGTCCAGGGAAAGCACACGAACCTTGACGGTATCACCCTTCTTGAGAATCTCGCTCGGGTGACCGATCCGGCGCGTCCAGGACATGTCCGAGATGTGCACCAGGCCATCGATGCCATCCTCGAGCTCGACGAAGGCGCCGAAGTTGGTCAGGTTGCGAACCTTGCCCTCGACAATCGAGTTGACCGGGTAGCGCTCGTCCAGCGTCAGCCACGGATCGGGCTCGACCTGCTTGAGACCCAGCGAGATCCTCTCGTTGTCCTTGTCGACCTTGAGCACCATGCATTCGATTTCCTGGCCCTCGTTCAGGATCTTTGACGGGTGGCGAATGTGCTTCGTCCAGCTCATTTCGGAGATATGGATCAAACCCTCAACGCCCTTCTCGAGTTCGACGAAAGCACCATACTCGGTCAGGCTCACCACGCGGCCGGTGATCTTCGAGCCGACTGGGTACTTCTCATCGACGCTCTCCCACGGATACTCGGTCAGCTGCTTCAAGCCCAGCGAGATGCGCTCGCGATCCGGATCGAAGGAGAGCAGCTTCACCTGCACCTTCTCGCCCACGCTCAGCACTTCCGACGGGTGCTTGATGCGACCCCATGACATGTCGGTGATATGCAACAGGCCATCGATGCCGCCCAGATCGATGAAAGCACCGAAGTCGGTGATGTTCTTGACATAGCCTTCGCGGATCTGACCAACCTCGAGTTCCTTGAGAATCGTGCTCTTGGCCACCTCGCGCTCTTCCTCGAGCACCAGCCGGCGGGAGACCACGATGTTGCGGCGCCGCTTGTTGAGCTTGATGATCTTGAATTTCAGGGTCTGGCTCATCAGGCTCTCGATCGACTGCGGCTGACGCAACGCGATCTGCGAACCCGGCAGGAAGGCATCGACACCAAACAGGTCGACCACCACACCGCCCTTGATCTTCTTGACAAGCCGGCCTTCGACGACCTCGCCCTTCTCAGCGGCGTCCTTGACTCGATCCCAGACCTTCACGAAGTCAGCGCGTTGCTTCGACAGAACCACCAGCCCGTCCTGGTCCTCGAGCTTCTCGAGGAATACGTCGATCTCCTCACCGACCTTCACCGCCTCGACATCGCCGAATTCCTGCAGCGCAATGATGCCCTCGCTCTTGAAGCCGATGTCGACGAGTACATCCTTGTCATCCACCATCAGGATGCGTCCCTTGAGGACTTCTCCCTCCTCGAGGTTCCTCATGGAGTCGACATACATGTCGACCAGCTGCTGGACCTCGCTCTCCTCTTCCTCTTCATCGCGGTTCACCAGGCGAATCCGAGGCTCAGGAAGAGTGGACTTCTTCTCGTCATCATCATCATCGTCATCATCGTCGTCTGACAGAAACCCCGAAGAGCGCGGCCGCCGCTCGGGCGCCCTCGCTTCCGTCGGCGGTCTCCTGGGGAGCGGTGTGCTCTCGGCCTCATCCGCACTGGGTTCGGTCGCGGGCCTGTCCGCGGCGGGGGGCGGCGGCGTGACCGCCCCGGGGGCGGCGCGGCCGGACGCAGGCGTGTCAAGTGTGGGGGTGTCGAGTGTGGGGGTCTCGTCAGAACGGGATTCGGTCCCGCCCTGCACCTGATCGTTCTCCAACATGACTGGATGTTCCTCCTGTTAGCCTCCTACACAACATCAACCACCTGGTTAGCGCGCCAGGCGATCGCGAACAGAAACACTTCATTATAGCAATCCGATTCGGAAGTTCAACCGGGATCTGAAGGGTTCCTCTCGCCGGAACCCGCCGTCTCCAACGCGAGGATCGCCTTCATCACAGCCTCGGCGAAGGCGCCGTCGCTCTCCCGCGCGGCCTCCGGCCAGGGCGCAAGCGGCTCTCCAACTCTCACCCTCACAGGACGTTGGCGCAGTAGGCTTGCTTTCCAGCCACTGCCTGAGACGCATACCGGCACCACCGGTACGCACGCGCGCCGGGCAAGCCACGCCACCCCGGTGTGAATCGCGCCGCGGCCCTGCCGGACACGCGTGCCCTGGGGGAAGATGATGAGCGGCTTGGCCTGCCTGAGGGTCTGCAAGCACAACCTGAGGGCGGCCCGGTCGGCGAGCCCGCGCTTGACCGGCAGCGCTCCCAGCGCGCGGATCAGCATGCCGAACAAGGGCGACCCGAACAGCTCGCGCTTGGCCATGAATGCGGCGGGGGCATCCATCAAGCAGGCCATCAGCGGTGGATCGTGATAGGAACGGTGATTCGCCGCGATGATGTAGGCTCCCGGCGGCAGGTCGCGCCCTCCTCGCTCGACCTTGACCCCCAGCAGGCCGAAGTAGAACGTCCGCGCCAAGGCGCGCACCGACCGGTAGAACCATGTGCCCTTGCGGCGTCCCCTACGTTGGTAGAGCTCGGCAACCAGGTCGATCTGCTCGGCCAGACCCATATCGGTGGTGTCCAGCACAATCGCCCCCGGAGGCACCCTGAGGGGTGAAATCGCGCGGCCCGCATCGCGAGCGTCCCGCGCGGCCATCTCCTTCAAGATCGTATCCGGATCGGCGGCCAGGCCCTGCTCTTCGAGCTGCACACGGCGGCGCCGGGCCCGCGCGGCCAGCGAAGCGGTCAGGTACACCTTGAGCCCGGCCTCGGGGAACACCGTGCTGCCCATGTCGCGGCCCTCGGCCACACACGGGTAGGCATCGGCAAGCGCCAGCACCTGTCGCCGAACCCACTCGCGCACGCCCGCGTGGGTGGCCAGTTCGGAGGCCAGCTTGCCAATCTCCTCACGGCGGATCGGCCCCTCGATCGACTCACCAGCAAGCCACAGGGAAAAGCCCCGCTTCTCCGGACGCACCGTCACGGCCACATCGGCGAGAAACTCCTTCAGGCGGGGATCGCCCACCCCACCGATCCCACGCCGATCAGCCATCCAGGCAACGGCCCGGTAGAAGGCCCCGGAATCGAGATAGTGCAGCCCCAGGCGCTGGGCCAGAGCTCTGGCCGTGACGGACTTCCCTGTGCCGGCCGGACCATCGATGGTCAGCATCCACGATTGCATCGTGCGCGGGCCCTCACAACTCTGTCAGCGCGCGCAGCGCAGCGATCTCCTCGGAGGTCAGCCGCCGCAGCTTGCCCGCCGGCAGTTCGCCGAGACCGATCCCGGCGAATTGAATCCGTTTCAGACGATTGACGCGCAGTCCGACCGCACGGCACATACGGCGCACTTCCCGCTTCTTGCCTTCCTTCAGCGTCATCCGCAGCACGGCGCCCCTGGCCCGTGCGCGCCGGACTCGCACCTGCGCCGGCGCGCTGCTTTCGTTCGGGCCGATCTGCACACCCGTGGACAGGAGGCGCACCTGGCCGGGCCGGGGTCGCGGGGAAACCGACACCTGATACACCTTCTCCACACCGTAGCGGGGGTGCAAGAGCCGGTGTCCGAGCTCACCGTCGTTGGTGAGCAACAGGATGCCCTCCGAGTTCCGATCGAGACGGCCGACGGCAAACAGATGCTCCGGGAGCCGCCGCAGGAACGGTTCCAGTCCCTCGCGTCCGAGCTCATCCTGCATGGAGACGACCACTCCGCGTGGTTTGTGGAATGCGTAGTAGGCCATGGTCGCAGGAGGAACCACCCGCTCCCCGTCGAAGTGGATCTGATCGGCACCGGCCCGCACCGGATGGCCCGGCTCACGGGTGATCGCGCCGTTGACCTCCACCCGTCCCTCCTGAATCAGTGTCATCGCCGCTCGGCGTGAGGCGACACCACAGAAGGCCAGGTAGCGATTCAAACGCATGCCGCCCGATTCCGACCGGGAGGACGAACTCGGCCGGCGCGGATTGCCTCTGCGCGGGGGTATCATTGTGGAACCTCATCGCGCTCGATCGGCGGGAGCTCGGCGGGACGCTCCTGCACCGGATCCACGAGCTCCTGACGGGGCACATCCCGATCCGTGCGCTGGGATTCACCGTCCCACTCGCAGCCTCCCTCCCCGTCGGCGGACGCTGTCTCCTCCGCAGCGCCCTCGGAAGGGTCGGCCTCGGGATCGGTTTGCGCCGGATCGTCGACCCCGTCGGACCTGGGCGACTGGATCACTCCAGCGCGTGCGAGCTCATCGCGCGCTTCCTCCCGGCTGATCAGAGCCTCAAACTCTGTGAGCTTGGGCAATTCCGACAGATCCATCAAGCCGAAGTGCTCCAAAAAGCGCTCCGTTGTGACATACAGCAGCGGATGGCCGACCGCCGGGGAGCGGCCCTTGATCCCGATCAGCTGTCGTTCCAGAAGCGTGCGGAACACGCCCCCGCAATCCACACCGCGGATCGATTCGACCTCGCCCCGGGTCACCGGCTGCCGATAGGCCACCACCGCCAGGGCCTCCAGCGCCGCGCGCGAGAGACGCTGCCGCCGCCGGCCCACCAGGAAGCGCTCCACCTCCGGCGCCACGTCCGACCGGGTCAGCAGCTGGTAGCCGCCGGCGATCGGAGTCAGGGAGAAGGCGCGTTCGGTTTTGTCGTAGAAGCGCTTCAGCTCCGCGAGGGCATCCTCGATCGCCTGCTCCTCCAACTCAGGATACAGCTCCTGCACCTGGGCGAGGGTGAGCGGCCCTTCCGAGGCAAACAGCAAGGCCTCCAGTATGCGGACCAGATCCGTCACGCCGGTCGTATTCCTCCGATGACAAGGGTTGTCGTCCCGCCGCGGCAAGGGGGGTCAAGAAACCACGGCCTCTTCCACCTCGCGGGACACGATCCAGATGGCGCCACATACTTGGTCCTGCAAGATGCACACCACCTGTTGTCGGGCTAGCTCCAGCATCGCCAGGAAGGCCACCGCGATCTCCATGCGGGTCGGCCGCCGTTCGAAGATCTCCCCGAAGGTAATTCGCCCGGCGCGCTTCTCGAGCCGCTCCAGAACCAAGGCCACCTGGTCTTCGAGACGCACATCCTCGAGCTGCACTTGATGAACCGCCGGCGGCGGCGTTTCGCGCGTCTCGATCGACTGAAACGCCCGCACGAGCGTATAGAGATCGACTTCCTTCAACGGGTACATGTAATCGTTCGGCAGCGTCGGCTGGTGGCCGCGCGGGAATCGCGGGCCGGTCTCCTCGTGCCGCCGCCGAAAATCGGCGGCCACCTCCTTGAACAGCTTGTAGGCAATCAGACGGCCGATGAGATCCTCCTCCGTGAGAATCTCCTCGTCATCCCCGGGCGCCGCCGGGCGCGGGAGCAGCCGTTGGGACTTCAGACGCATCAAGGTCGCCGCCATCACGAGGAACTCACTCGCGATCTCGATATTGAGGGCCTCCATCAACTCGAGATACTCGACATACTGCCGCGTGATGCGCGAGATCGAGATCTCCCAGATCTCGATCTCGTCCTGTTTGATCAGATGCAGCAGCAGGTCCAGGGGACCCTCGAAATTGTCCAGGCGGATCCGGTAGGCCCCTTCGGGCGTCCCGGCGGCCTGTGGCTGTTCGACGACCTGAATCATTGCATCCTCCCCATGGAGTTTGCACACTATGGCAGTCGCTCGATTCTGTCAAGATTCGCGAGGTCAGCCCCCCCCTGCGGTCCATGGCCGACAGACGGCCCGTTCGCGGAGCCAACCGCCAGGCACGCGACGATTGGGAACGGCTCGCATACATGAAAGGAGAGCTGGGAATGCTCGACATCCGCACCCACACCTTGACCTTCCCTTCCCAGGGATATGCCGACATCCTGGATTTGACGCCGGATACCGACTCCCTCCTCCACCGCGAAGCGCTGCGCGACGGGTCGGTGCTTCTCTTCACGCCCGGAGCTACGGCGGGGCTCTCCACGATCGAGTTCGAACCAGGCGCGGTGGCTGATCTGAAGGCTGCCATCGAGCGGCTGGCGCCCGAGGGCATCTCCTACGCGCATGATCGGCGCTGGGGCGACGGCAACGGCTTCTCGCACGTGCGGGCCGCCCTCATCAAGCCCAGTCTGGAGGTGCCGGTCAGCGGCGGAGAACTGATGCTCGGCACATGGCAACAGATCATTCTGCTGGACTTCGACAACCGTCCGCGGCAGCGAGCGGTGGTCTGTCAGCTGCGGGGAATCTTCGACAGCGGCCGGAACGATGCGACGTAGCCCAAGAAGCGGCCCAAGAAGCGGCGCCGGATCGTACATGCCGATCCGGCGCCGCGAGACAGGCCGGTAGGAGCCCCTTTCGGGTTGTGCAAGTTAGCCTACGTGGATCCCTCCCCCATGAGGCCATGGCGCCGGGCCGGGTCCAGAAGCCTGGCTGCCATCCAGCCGTGTATGGCCCCCACCGGGGCACATGCTGAGAAAGGGGCTGGGACGCACTGCGATGCTGATGCAAGATCCCAGGGGGTCAGCCTGACAAAGGTGCTGCGTCTCAGCCCCCAAGACTACCATCCCGTCTGGCCTTCGCACCCGACGGAAACCGTGTCCCAATTCAAGTAGATTTCCCCTCCCGCCCGCGGCAACGCGATGATCTCAAAGGCTCCTCCGCGGCCCCCGGGAGTGGAACAGCCTTCCTCGAGAACGTATCGCGACAGCGAGATCTGGAGATATCCATTGGCCGAATAGGTGGCGAATCCGTCCACACGAACATCCACATGAGCATGGTCGTGCAGGCCCAGGAAGACAGCCACAACCATGTGGCTCGAGAAGTCGACAGCTGGCATCACGACCATCGAATGCGACTCGTCGAGTGACTCGCGCAAGAGGTCGATCAACGCATCCTCATCGCGAATCACGAATTCCGCCGCGCTCGGCCTCCGGGCATAATGCCCATGGAGCAGGCGCTCAACCGGGATGAACTCCACGCGCTCCTCCGGCTGTGGGCCGAAGCTGTGCAGCCAGATTCCCTGGAGGATGCCCACCAGGCATTGCTTCGCCGGTGACAACGACGCCGGATCCTCGAACTCGAATTGCGCCGATGACCCGCCACGGGTCACTCTGACAAAACCCAGCGAAGCACGCCCATTCGAATCCGTCCGAGCCGAGTCTTCGAGATCAGCGGCCCGCAAGGCATTTTCAAGTTCGCGCCAGGTCGCCGGTCCCAGCCATCCAGGATCGGCCCCCTCATCCACTTCCAGGAGCGTGATACGGCCCCCCGCGTCAATCGAGAGCCGCCCGGACTCGTGCGGGGACGCGAAACTGATATTGTCCCAGGAGGCGTCTATCTCGTCGGGAGCCGTGGGGCTCCCCTGGCTACACCCGCCGATGGCCAGCCCAAGCAACAGGATCGAACCCAGCCACAGGACGGTTCCCACAGCCCGGCATTGCTCCCCTTGTCTGAACTTCACATCGCGCACGGCAAAGACCTCCACTCCCTACACTGCAAGAGGAATGCCAGAACCCTCTTCCTGGGCATAATGCGTAACTATTCATCCTGAAATAAGTTACAACACCACTTCTTCGGGTGGTCTCGCCGCGCACCGGCCTTCCACCCGGAAACCCGAGGTCTCTCTCAGAATCCTGAGACAAATGCACGCCTCGAGGTACCGTACAATCGAGATGCCCTGGCCGCTCGAACGGGCAGCCGGCAAGGATGCCTCGACTCCCGCCCACGGGCAGCCGGCAAGGATGCCTCGACTCCCGCACACGGGCAGCCGGCAAGGATGGCTGGATCTACCGCGACGTGCTCACCTGCAGGCGCATGCCGATCGAGAGAGACAGCTTCTCGTAGTAGCGGCCGGAAACACGTGACTCGTTGCGCTCGTAGGCCACCCGCAGCTCCGGGGACCAACCGCCGGCCACCGGCCGGCTGAGCTGCAGGACGGCCCCCGATCGCGCCCCCAGGTCCGGGTCATCCGAATCCTCCCGAAGTCGGTAGATCCGATATTCGTCCCTGACGTACATCGGCGCCTCGAACCGGCCGACCAGCACCAGCAGCCAACGTCCCGGCAGCCGACTTCCCCAGTTCAGCTCCACCTCGTGCCGGCGGTGGTCATACCCGAAGCTGTTGCTGTGCACGCTGCGGAACCGGTAGGCCAGGGTCGCGCGCGGCAAGCCCAGGTGCTCCAACGTCAGCCCGGCCCAGAACTCCGTGCTGCGGTGCTTCTCCGCAAGCAGGCCGGAGGCGTTCTCTTCCGGCGCTGCCAAGGCATGCTCATCGAAGCTCATCCGGCCGCCCCCCAGTTCCAGGCCCCCTCGCAGGGCTGGCCCCAGGCTCCCATCCACACCGCTCTGAAGAGTGAACCCCTCCCGGGCGGTCGTTCCTCCGGCGGGCGTCTGCACCATGAACAGGCGGCCTTCCCAGCTGTAGCGCGTGACGCCCCCCGGGCGCGCTTCCCCGCCCACGGCCGCCTGATGACGCAGGTATCCGCGTGTGTCGTCCTGTCGATGCGTGCGCCAGGTGGTCTCCCATGCTGACCAGATGGGAATCGCGCGGGAACCTGTGCGCCAGCGCGCGGCTCCGTGAAGAATGTGGCGCGATTCACGGGGCGTTCGCCAGTAGCGGTCGGTCGAATAGCGCACTCGCCACTGGGCCGGCCAGTAGTCCGCGACGGTGCCCAGGGCAGTGAGCGTGGCGTCGGCCTCCAGGCGCAGGAAGCTCTCGCCCACATGCCGATCGGAGCGCACCTTCTCGAGGATGTTGTTGTCATAGCCCCAGGCAACGCGGCCCCCGGCCCGCGTCTGATAGGAGGTCGAACCAGTCGCGGGTGGAGCCACCCCCACCCACAGGCCGAGCACCCACCCGATCAGCAGCGCACATCTCATGGCCGACTCCCTATCCATCTGCCCCGGCCTGACGCCGGGCCGCGCGCTCCAACTCCTGCGCCCGCAACAGCAGAGCGGCTCTGCGCAGCTGAAGCCACTCGGCCAACTCGCTCAGAACCGTCAGTGCCGTCCACCGCTCCCCGCCCCGCCCATCCGGATCCAGGCCGGCCTGACGTCGCAAGGTCTCGACCTGCGCAATCTCGGTCGGGCTCAGCCCGACGTCGAGCCACAGGTTCGCTTCCGCGCCGGACAATGCCCCCCGTGCGAGCAGGTCATCTCCAAGCAGGCCTTGATCGCCCAGCAACTCGGCCATCTCACGGTCGACGGCCAGCCGCTCCGTCACCATCGCGCGCAAGCGATTCACATAGCGGTTCCAGGCCCACAGGCGATCGGCGAGATCACGCGACAGTCCCGCCCGAAACTCCAGGTCCTCGGGGCCGTCGCCGGGAGCCGCCTCGGGCAGGGCCACATCCACACGCCCGGAGGGCGCGTCGAGGGCCAGCAGCATCCCGCGCAACTCGATCAGGGTATCGCGCGCCGGCCAGCTCGGCGGGATGTCTTCTGAACGCAGGCTTCGGCGCACCGCCCCCAGAAGCCGCCCGGCCAGCGCCTCGCAATGCAGCTCCTGCCGCCGGAGATCCCCACTGAGTCGATCGTCCTGCTCGGCGAGGCTTGCCAGGCGGGCCATCGCGGCCCGATCGCGGTCCTGTCCCTGCGTGGATCCAGCCGATACGGCCGCCAACGAGTCACCGGTTTGCTTCAAGCCCATCCGTTCCCTCAAGAGGGAATCCACGACAGCCTGGCAGTCGAGCCAATCCCGCTTGAGCCGGATGACCTCCTCCGGAAGCGTCTGCCCTTGCGCAGCGATCAAGCCGCCGACGGACAGCAAGAACAGGGCACAACTCACGCGTACCCGGCCCGGGCAACCGGCCGGACCGCCGCCGGCGGAACGGCCCGGAGAACTCTTTCGGGCAGATGCGCTCACGTCAGGCCGTACTTCTCCAGCTTGTAGTACAGGGCGCTCGGCTTGATCCGCAGGAGGCGGGCAGCTTCGCTCTTGACCCCGCCCGCCTGCTCCATCGCTCGCTCCACCAGCGCCTGCTCGAGCTCCCCCAGCGCCCTGTTCAGGGGCGGAATCCCCGCCGGCAGCGGAATGCTGGACGGCCCGGCCGGCTGCAAGAAGGCGAAGTCCGCCTCCGTGATCCGGTTCTGATCACAGAGCACCATCGCCCGCTCGAGCGCATTTTCCAGCTCACGCACATTCCCGGGCCAGCCATAGTGCGTCAGCAGCTTCAGCGCTGAATCCTCGATGATCACCGGGGCCCGGCCCAGCTGCTCGGCAATCCTGCGCGCGAAGTGGCGTGCCAGGAGAGGCACGTCTTCCTTGCGCTCCCGCAAGGGCGGGAGGTGGATCGGAATCACGTACAATCGGTAGAAGAGGTCCTCCCGAAAGGCACCCTCGCCCACCCGGGCCTTCAGATCCCGATGGGTGGCCGCGATCACGCGCGCATTGACCTGCAGGGTATGTTCACCCCCGACGCGCTCGAACTCGCGCTCCTGCAGAACTCGAAGCAGGCGCACCTGCACGCTGGGCGGGATGTCCGCGATCTCATCAAGGAAAAGCACCCCCCCATCAGCCAACTCGAAGCGCCCCAGGCGTTGCCTCACGGCCCCGGTAAACGCTCCCCGTTCATGGCCGAACAGCTCGCTTTCGAGAACACCCTCGGCCAGTGCGCCGCAATTGACGCGCACAAACGGTCCCTCACGCCGGCCGCTGCGCATGTGGATGGCCCGGGCCACCAGTTCCTTGCCGGTGCCACTCTCGCCGGTAATCAGCACCGAGCTATCCGAATCGGCCACCTTCTCGATGGTCGCATAGACCGACTGCATCGACGCCGCGCGGCCGATGATCTGCCCATCGTTGAACGCATCCCGCACTTCTCGTTCGAGGAGCTCGCGCCGGCTACGTTCGACCGACAGCGCGCTGCGGTCACGCCGGACACGCAGCGCCTGACCCAGTTTCGCGGACAGGTGATCCATGCGCACCGGCTTCGTGAGAAAGTCGAATGCGCCGGCCTGCATGGCTTCCACCGCTATCTCCACGGTGCCGAACGCCGTGAGCACAATGACCTCGACAAATGGGTCGAGTTCCTTCGCCTTGCGTAACACGTCCATGCCGCTGAGACCGGGCAGCTTCAGATCGGTCAGAATGACCTCCGGGACCTCCTGCTCCAGCGCCTCGCACGCTTCCTCGCCGCTGAGGCACGCCCGCAGGCGATGGCTGTCCTCCAGGAGCTCCACCATGGCCTCCAGCAGCGTCTCGTTGTCTTCCACCAGCAGAATGCGCCCCATGATTCAGCCCCCCCTCACAGTCGACGGCCGCTCGGCGGGAGGCAGTTCGAGGATCAGGGCCGCCCCACCCCACCGGCTATCCTCAATCCGGACCGTCACCGCATTGCGCTCAGCCAGTTGTCTGACCAGCGCCAGCCCCAGTCCCGCCCCTTTGGCTCGGCCCGTTTGAAAGGGCTCGAATACGATCGCGCGCAGATCCGGGGCGATTCCAGGACCATTGTCGGCAATCTCCAGGCGCACGGCGTGCCCGGCCGGTGTCTCTTTCATGCGCCATGACACCGCCAGGTGTCCCGAGGGTCCGGCAGCCTGCATGGCATTGCGCACCAGATTCAGAACCATCTGCCGCAGGTGATCCGGATCGCACCAGACGGAGAGCTCCGGGCCGTCCTGGCCGGTTTGCCCCTCGAACGACAGTCCCAGCGCGGCATTCTCGATGCATTCGCGAACCAAAGGGCCGATCCTCACGATTCCCGGCGATGGCTCCTTGGGACGGGCAAACTGCAAGAAACTACTGACGACCCGCTCCAGCCGCTCCCCTTCGGCCAGAATCCGCCCGGCCTGGCGGCGCTGCCTCTCTCCCAGGCTCTGGTCCCGCGACAGCATCTCACTCGAGAGAATCAGCCCCCCCAGCGGATTGCGGATCTCATGGGCCACCCCCCCCAGCATGGCCCTCAATTCCCGCTCCCGGTCGCGTACCGCCGAGCGCATCTGCTCGAGCGTTCGGGCCAGCACGCCGATCTCGTCGCCGCCCAGGTCGGGCACCGGTCGCTCAAGGCTGCCACGGCCAATGTCTCCCGCCGCCGCGGCCAGCAGCCGCAACCGGCGGTTGAGCCGGCGGGCCAGCAGGACCGCGACCGCCATGAGAAGCAGTGTCCCGAGTAGCGCGATGCCGACCATGGTCCGGCGCATGCCCCCGATCGCCTCGAGCGAACCGGACTCGGCCGACACCAGAATCACGGCTTCCGGGGGGGGGGCAAGACCCGTACGCTCCGCTGCCGGAGTCAACTCGTCCGGGACCGTCGCGGGGGTGCTGAGCGAGATGCCGGCCAGTCCGATCTTCACGAAACGGCCGGACTCACTGCGAAGGAGAGGGCTGGAGGCTACCGCCCCGGCGCGAACCTGGCCGAGTTCACGGTCGAGCAGAGCCGCCCGGGCGGGCACATCACCCAGCCGGTACCGACCGGAAGTCTCGATGAGCACCTGGCCCTCGGGCGACCACACTCCCAGCCAGTCGGCCGCAATCTCACGCCGGATGCCCTCCAACCGCTGACGCAGCGACTGAGCGGTCCGGCTCTGGTCCTCTCCCGGCTCCAGCCGCATCAGGCCTTCCCAAGCCGCCGGCGAAATCGCCGCCCGCACCGTCGTGGCAAGGGCTTCGACCCGCAAGGTCATCTCGGCATCCAATGCCCGGCGGGCTTGACGCTCCAGGAGGAAACCGATGGCGAGCAAACAGGGAAGCGCGGCGGCCAAGAAGGCCCAGAACAACTGGGCTCCCATTCCGCGTGGCACAGTCCGCACCTTTCAAGCCCCCTTCGCCATTGCGGCCAGCCTGTGCCAGGCCCCGGCCTATAGCCCGTGGCGGGCGAACAGCTCGCTCTTGATCCCGGCCAGGATCGAATCGATCGCGTCGTCTCCGCCCCCCAGGCCACCCATACCCCCCGGAGAGGACCAGAAATCCCTGGGCCATGGCATATGGGCAGCGACTCCCGGGAGGATCGCGGGGCGCGCCGGCAGCGGACCGGGCTTGGGCCCCTCGATCATGACCAGCCAGGCCATGGTCCAGGCTCGCATCGCATTCGCCAGATCATACCCGCCCCCGCCGACGGCCAACCAGGGAAGGTTCCACGAGCGGAATCGCTCCAGGATCGTCCACCAGTCGGCCAGCGAGACCTCGAGATTGGCCAGCGGATCACCGATCAGCAGATCGGCGCCCAACTCCGTCACCAGAACGTCCGGCCGGAAGGCCCGCAGCAACGGTTCGATGACTTCCTCGAAGACGCGCGGGTACACCGACCCGGTCGTATGCGGCAGTAGCCCAACATTGACGGCATAGCCTTCGCCCGCCGCGCGGCCGATATCCCCTTGAAACCCCGATCCGGGAAACAGCGTTCGTCCATCCTGATGCACCGACACCGTCATGACCTGGTTGGAGGTGATGAACGCCTCCTGAACGCCATCCCCATGATGGGCATCGACATCGACGTAGAAAACGCGCAGACCGGCATCCAGGAGGCGGCCGATGGCCAGCACCACATCATTGACATAACAGAAGCCCGACGCCCTGCCCGGAAGAGCGTGATGCAACCCGCCGCCGGGATGAAACACGCGCTGGGCGGCTTGTTCGGCGATGAGTTGGGCTCCACGCAGAGACCCGCCCCCGGTAAGGAGCACGTACTCCCAGAGGTTGGGAAAGATCGGGTTATCCCCCGAAGTGAGCCCATACGGCGCAACCCCGGGCGGCATCATCCCGGCGGAAACCTGTTCGAGGATGTCCAGATAGTCGCTGCGGTGGGCTTTGAGCAAGTCGTCCCGGTCGGCCGGCCCGAACGATTCCTTGCGATTCCCGGCATCATCGAAGAGTCCGAGCTGCGTGCAAAGATAGTCCGTCAGCCACAGGCGCTCGAGACGAAAGGGATGGGTCATCCCGTAGTTGTACTGGACGACCGCCTCATTGTAGAGAAAGACCTTCTGCACCCTGTACCTCTCTCGAACAGACCGCTATACGACAGGCCCGAGGCGCTATACGACAGGCCCGAGGCGCTATGCGACAGGCCCGAGCCGCTATGCGACAGGCCCGAGCCGCTATACGACAGGCCCGAGGAGCATGACCTCTCCCCGGGCCTGTACGAGCGATAACCTGTGCCGGGGACGGGACTCGAACCCGTACGGGTTGCCCCACACGCCCCTCAAACGTGCGTGTCTACCAAATTCCACCACCCCGGCAGTCAATACGCCAGACGTCACCCCTCCGAATCCAGTACCGCCACCGCTTCATCCTTGCCGGACTTGAGCCGGGCGGTACGCTAATCGTCTCCCGCGGGGTCCCCGGCGGGCGGGGTGTCCGGGACCGGTACCGGCACCGGCTCGGACGTCCCGGCATCGCGACCAGGAGTCGAGGGCACCGGGATGGCCCCATCGCCCGGCGCCGCCTGCGGCAGGCCGCTTGCTCCGGGGGGCATCGCCGGCGGGGGCACGGCTTCCTGTGAGGGGGCCAGTTCCTGTCGGATGATATTGCGCCCGCCTACGCTCTGGGCCGTACTGCGGTGAGTCTGCACAAATGCCAACAGAAAGCTGACCACCAGGAAGCCGGCTGCCAGATAGGCGGTCGCTTTCGTCAGGAACGTGGAGGCCCCACGTCCCCCAAACAGCGTCTGGGACCCGCCGCCGCCACCAAAGGCACCGGAAAGACCGCCTGCCTGGCCGCTTTGCAGCAAGATGGAAAGCACCAACAACCCGGCCACGATGATGTGGAGGATCAGTAGTATTGTGAACATGCGGCACTCCTTATGATTTCACACAAGCATGGGATGCTATCACTGCCCGCCCGGTTCTGTCAAGATGCCGCGTGGCCCCACGCGCTGACCGGAGGCGGTATCCCTAACGGCGCTGGCGTTGGCACCGGCGTTGGTGCTTGCGCTGCCACCGACAGTGGCACGGGCGTCGGCGCTGCCACCGACAGTGGCACGGGCGTCGGCGCTGGCCGTGTCATGCCGGGCTCGTGCCCCGGCTGCCTACCCACCCCGGCTCTTAGCCGCACCGCGGCACCTAGATCGCGGCCCGCGCAATCCCCAGGAAGCTCTCGGCCGCGAGGCAAGCCCCCCCGATCAGCGCTCCGTCAACATCCGGCTGTGACAGGAGCGTGGCGGCATTGTCCGGTTTGACGCTCCCCCCGTAGAGGATCCGTAGCCGGCTGGCAACGTCTTCGCCATACTCCCTTTCCAGGAGCGTTCGGAGGAAGCGATGGGCTTCTTGCGCCATATCCGGTGTGGCCGTGCGGCCCGTGCCAATGGCCCACACCGGCTCATAGGCCAGAGCCAGCCGCTTCAAATGCTGGGAGTCGATGCCGGGGAGCACCTCGTCGAATTGGGCCTTCAGCACGGCCTCGGTGCTCCCGGCCTCCCGGTCCTCGAGCCTCTCGCCCATGCAATAGACCGGATGGAGACCATGCCGCAGCGCCGCCCGGAGCTTGCGCGCCAGGATCGCACCATCATCGCCAAAATGCTCGCGCCGCTCCGAGTGCCCCACGAGAACCTGGGTGCAACCGATGTCGCGAACCATGGGCCCGGAAACAGCGCTTGTGAAGGCGCCTTCGTCCTCCCAATGCACATCCTGCGCACCCAGCCAAATCCGCGTGCCTGCCAGACGCCCAGCGGCCGCGTGCAGCAACGTGTAGGGCGGGAAAATGGCCAGATCACGATCCTGGGGAACCGAGTCCAGTCCGGTCCGGATCTGGTCGATCAGCTCCAGGCCCTCCTCCAGAAGCTTGTTCATCTTCCAGTTGCCTGCAATCAGAAGTGTGCGCATGGGATGGATCCTTTCCAAGATGGTCTTCAGCCTTCGAGGGCCGCGATGCCGGGCAAGGTCTTGCCCTCGATGAACTCGAGCGACGCACCGCCCCCGGTCGATACATGCGAGATCCGTCCCGCCAGCCCCATCTTGTTGACGGCCGCCACCGAATCACCGCCTCCCACGACCGTGACCGCACCCGCGCCGGTCGCGGCGGCGGCGGCCTCCGCCATGGCGAGGGTCCCTGCCGCGTAGGATGCCTGCTCGAAGATCCCCATCGGTCCATTCCAGAACAACGTTCTGGCACCGCCGATCCGGTCGCCGAAGAAGGCTCGTGAATCCGGGCCGATGTCGACCCCAATCTCCTCGGCCATCAGATGGCCGGCAGTCGCAACCCGCCCGGGCAATCCGGACTCGACATCCTCCGTGACGACACAGTCACTGGGCAGAAGGATCTCCTTCCCACTGTCGCCCGCCTGTTCGAGAATACGCCCCGCCACCGGGACCAGGTCCTCCTCCACCAAGGAGCGGCCGGTGGCGTGCCCCTGAGCACGCCAGAAGGTGAACATCATGGCGCCCCCGATCATCAGGGTGTCCACGCGGGGCAGTAGGTTCTCGATCACCTCGATCTTACCCGAGACCTTGGCCCCGCCCAGGAGCGCGACGAACGGGCGCTCGGGCGACTCGAGCAGTCGGCCCAGGAAGCGGATCTCCTTCTCGAGCAGGAATCCGGGGGCCTTCTCCGCAATCAGGGCGGGCACTCCCACGGTGGAGGCATGGGCCCGGTGCGCGGTCCCAAAGGCATCATTGACGAAGACCTCGCCATGGGCGGCAAGCGCTTCGGCGAATCCGGGGTCATTCTTGGTCTCGCCCGCGTGGAAGCGAAGATTCTCGAGCAGCAGGACCCCGCCGGCCTCCAGATCCGCCGCCATCCGGGCGGTCTCCTCACCCACGCAGTCCGGCGCAAACGATACCGGACAGGAGAGCTTCCCCTGCAGCGCCTTGGCCACCGGGGCAAGGCTGAACTCGGGCTTGCGCTCGCCCTTGGGGCGCCCGAGGTGGGACATGATGATGACCCGTGCTCCGGCCTCCACCAGGTGCCGGATGGTCGGCAGCGCCGCCTCGATCCGCGTATCGTCGATAACCGATCCGGCCGCGAGCGGAACGTTGAAGTCCACCCTAAGCAGAACGCGCTTCCCGCGAACGGCAAGATCCGTCAGGGCTCCCCGTGCCATCGCTCGACCTCCTTACTCCACACCGCCCAACAGGTTCGTATACACGAGCTTATAATTCCCATCGCCCAGTTCGTCAACGAAGACGAACCGCAATCCGCCCCCAGTGCCCACCATGCCCCACTCCCGAAAGAGGGGTTCGCCGCGGTTCATGTAGTACCAGACCTGATAGGGGGAGTTGTCCAGCGGATGCCGGAGGGGTCGGCCGGCCATCTCCACGGACTCATTCTCATCGATCTCACGACCAAGGAAATAGAACAGCTGATCCGCATCCTGGGGCATGAGCTCTTTGTGGACCTCTTCCGGTTCCCCGAAACGGATGAGCGTCTTGCCCCGATCGGTCAGACTTCCACGCACGCCGGCAGCGGTGAACCGGCCGTCCGCCCTCTCCACCCGCTCCTGAAACAGCCGTTTGCGGTCGAGCCCCTGCCCGTTGTCCCCCGCCCACAGGCTGTCCAGGTGCGCCTCCTGCTGCCCCGGCTCCAGCAAGAGAAACGCCTCGAGCCTCTCATCATCCAGGAGCAGGGAGGCCTCCTGATGCATCTGATACTGCGGTTTCCGCCAGGCATCCGGCTCCCAGTGGATCTGGAAGTGCCCTTCGATTCGGAAGGACTCGCCGCCCCCCACCGACTGCGGGATCGCCTCCAACGACAGGCCGTACGCACCCGCATCAAGACCGGACACATCCAGCCGCTGGAGAAGGCCGGCGTGATCGGACGACAGTGTGACTCTCTCCGTTTCCCGGACCAGTTCGGTACTGTCCGCGAGCACGAAGACCGTCAGTCGCAGATCGAGCGGGTGATCGCCGAGCCCGTAGGCCTCGGCATAGAGCGTGACGGTGGGATTGAACAGCCCGTAGGAGCGGCTGGGATTGGCCTCGATCCGCTCCCGCCATTCCATGGCCTCACAAATGCCATAGCCTCCTTGGCTCTTCATCTGGAGCGGCGAACCGGCATCCCAGCAGAAGAGCGGCCCCGCCAGCCCGCGCCCCTCGCGAATCGCCGTCTTCGGAAGATACGCGCGCATTCGCCCGCGTGTATGCTCAGACTGCAGTCGCGGGACAAGACCCCGCCGGTGCGCGCGCCGGTCGCGGATCTCGAGCTCGAAGGCCTCCACTTCGGCCGGGATCGGAACCTGGAGCATGACCAAGCGCTTGGCGAAGACAACCGGCTCGTTCCGTGGGTCACAAGGAACCATCAGATCGAGACTCTGCCGCAGCGGCGGCGCGGTGCCGGGACGCAGCAAATCGAGCTGCGCCGTCAGCGAAATCCACCGCCCCGGGCGGTCGGCCTCTTCCCGGCACTCGACCTCATCGTCAAAGAACCCAACGAACAGATGGGCCTCCTCCTGCCCCTCCTGCGAGAGGAGTCGGACCGCATCCACCTGAAAGTGAATCTCACCGGTAGCCTCGGCCGGCAGATCCAGCAGGGGGGCTGCCCACACGCCCCCCAGGCCACTCTGCAGAGCGACCGCCAGCAGAAAGGCGGGGACCCCCATAGTCCCCGCCCGAGCGCGCCCATATGGCTGCACCTTCAGCCCCCTAGAAGCGGAAGTCCACCGAAATGCGGTGCACGCCGCCCAGATACCCCAGATCGGAGTAGGCGTAATCGGCGCGGGCCTCAGCATTGAAACTCGTCGGCACCTTGAACCCCAGGCCCATTCCCAGACCTTCGGCGTCATAGCCGAAACCATATCCGCCGCGCAGGTGCAGGAAGTCACGGTAGCCCACCTCGACGCCCAGATTGGCCCGCTCGTTGTTGTCCGGCGGATGCGAGAATTCGGCCGCCGAGAGCACCGTATACTGCTCATCCTCGTACACGCTGGCCGACATCCCCACCCGGAAGAGGGTTGGCAGCTTGACCGTGTCCTCGATGTACTCCATCTCCGTCCCGATATTCTGAATCGACATACCGATCTTCAAGGACTGGAAGCCGGTGTCGTACAGGGTTCCAAAATCGAAGCTATAGGCCGTGGCCGAATGGTCGGCCAGCGTCGAGTGCACATAGTTGAACGTCAGCCCGGCGGAGAACTTGTCGGTCAAGGATCGCGCGTAGGTCATACCCACCGCCACATCACCGTTGTCGAACCGGGTTCCATCGCCGTCTGGGTTGTACACAGTCCGCACGATCTGCTCCGGCATGTACAAGCTTCGGGCGTGGATCGCCATCATGCCGGGAACATACTTGGGATCGAAGACGTAGGTCGCCTGCGAGAAAAGAATGTCAGCCACCCAGTCGCAATGATTCAACGCAATCACATTCGTAGTGATCCGCGCGACCCCGGCTGGATTCCAGTAGATGGCCGAGGCGTCGTCCGCCACCGCGACAAAGGCCGAGCCCATACCCGCCGCGCGCGCACCAATGCCGATCTTCAGAAACTGCCCACCGATGGTCCCGACCTTCTCGAACTCCCGCGCTCCCTGAGCGACACCCGGAAGAGTAAGCAGCAGGACCGCCAACACGATGAGCCGCTTCACCGTTCTTGCCTCCATGACCATGACTCCCCTCTTCAGGTCGACCCACCCACCTTAGCGGATGACCGTGAATCTCCCAACAACCGTTTCGCCGCCGCACGTCACCGCGTAAACATAAACACCGCTCGTAATGCTCTGACCATTGCGGGAGAGCATATTCCAGCGGACCGTCCCGCTCCCTACGTTGCCGTCGTACGGAAGTGTCTGCACCAAGTCTCCCGCCAGTGTGTAGATACGGACAGCACACTCACGATTCGGAAGATTCGCAAAAGCGATAAAAGTCCCGGTGGGATCCCGGTCGCTGGGATTCAAGTCCCAGGCCGCTCCTCCGTTCCACGGGTTGGGCACGACCATGACCCGGTCCCGCCAGCTGCCGTCGGATACGGCGCCCCACAACGGTCGCACCCCTTCGGACTCGGCCGCCGCCGGGAAGCTGGACAACTCGAAGTAATTGCCCAAGGAGTCATACCAACAGCTGTACGCCGTCACGTCGTAGAAATAGAGCATGCCGTTCTTCAACCCGAGCGTATCAAGGTAGAAGTAACGACCGACCTCGTACTGATGCAACCAGGCGCCCTCCTCCACCGGAGAGGGCACGGTGTCGACAACCGCTGCGAACGGATTGCTGTACTCCTCTAGGTCGAGCTGGATTCCGACCGGTTCGTAGGTCATATCCGCCACCAGCTGCCATTCATTGGGCGCCGGCCCCGTCGAGCCAATCGGGCGGTTCCACCCTTCCACGCGCCAAATGCGGTATCCGCAGAAGAGAATCTCGCCCCGCAGGGGATCGGCCACCAACTCGGAGCTGTTGTTCCACTCGATCTTGATCTGGCGGTCACCTTCCACTCGGGAACGCATGGCCGGATCTTCCGTGCTGACGGTCGGAGATGGTGGCGCCACCGTACCGACCCAGTGCACCAACGTCTCGCGGCCGTCGCAATCGTCGCTGGAAGTCTGCAACGGAGTACAGCAGTCGCAGTCGTTGTCGACCCAATACTCCGGCCGGTTGCAGTCCGTATTCTTGATCGGACCCACCGCGGGAGCCAGCGAATCGCAAGGATTGTTCCAGAACTCCGGCTCACCGCCCGGCTCGATGCGAAGGCACGTCTCGTTCCCCCAGCAACCGGTCAGCTTGTTGGCATCCGTGTCTCGCCAAACGCCGTCGTAGATTCGCTGGGCGTTGAGCGCGTTCTCCAACAGCCCACGCCATTCGTTGCCAATCACGAAGGCCACCTGCAGCAGCAGGCGTTCACCAGGCAGCAGCTCCTTGAAGGGGCCCGCGCTGAAGCAGTAGCGGTAATCCGAAGGCTGGCTGGTCGGCCGCCGCGGCTTGTCGCCCGCCGAAAGGAGGTCATACCGTTCGAAATCGTTACGGGGATCACCCTCCGGATAGGTCCCGCTGCCGCTGAAGAAGCGCATCGTGTGGATCTCCACACTGGAAGGGGCGCGTTCCCCAAACGGATCGGTGGTGTGCCCCAGGAACATGCCGCCGAAATAGCCGTTCGCGCCCGGCCCCATATCGTCCGCCGCGTTTCCTCCGGGCTCGCTCCCCGGCGTATCGTACATGTAGGCGATATCGATGTTCAGCCGCTGTTTGTTGCACTCGCGATAGGTGCCGTCAGCATCGGTGCAAGTGTACTCGATCTGCCGGTTGACATAGGTGGTGTCAATTGTACGTAGCTCTCCGCCGTCGTCGGAGTAGTACCCCGGCGCGTCCTTGCGGCCGGCATCGGAATCGACGAAGTACCCCAGGTAGATCTCGCGCAGCACCTCGAAGCCATCGTTGATGATCTCGTAGTCCAACCCGATGAACTCGTGGGCCCCCTCCGTCGACCAGGCATAGCTCTTCTGCCGCACCTTGACATGCAGCGGCCGGTGCTCGGGGTAGGTCTCGATGGCCTGTTCGGTGTAGTCCCAGTACTCGCAGCTGAACATCTGCTGGGAAATGGCCGCATAGTCCTCGTCGATCAGCCCATCCCGATCATCGTCCTTCCCGTTGAGGAAATCCTCATCGATCAGACCGTCCCCGTCGTCATCGCCGCCGCTGGTGGAAAAGCCGGCCCGGTCACCCCCGGGTGCGCCCTCGAACGAGGGATAGATCGTATCGATCGGGTCCAGGCTCGGCCGCAACTCGTACTGGTAGGCACCGGTGGAAACATAGGCCAGGTTGTCGCTGGCGATGGCACCGATCCACAAAGCGGCCGCGTACAGGTATTCGCCCCCCTTCCAGCCGGCGCCAAACGTGTCGAGTCCAAACGGATTCCCGATCACGCCGACATTGCTGACCAGCACCTCCAGAAGGCCCACATTGTGGTAGAAGATGTTGGGCTGCCGGATGGCATAGAGCGGTTGCCCCTGCTCGTCAACCTCGAAGGGATTGTGCCCCTCCCAGTAGGCATGGACCGGACCGCTCCCGACGACCATGGCAACCGCCAAGAGCAGCAACTGCACACTCCCGCGCAACATACTCACCTGCATCCACCTCATCTGCACCCACCTCCGTACCGTGCCGGTCCGGCCCGCATCCTAGAAGATGAAGCCAATCCCGACCCGAATCGTGCGTGGCGAGCCAAATACCCGAGGGTCGTTCAGCGGGATGAACTCCTCCACCCCGTCCCCGTCCTGATCCTCGAGATAGGCCCCTCCGGCGCGACCCGTTTCCGTATAGTAGACTCGATAGTTGGCATTGACCGGCGCCGGCGGCCAGTTGCCTGGCGTCAAGTTCGTGATGTTCTTGGCATCCAAGACGTTCCGGCCCTGAAGGAAGAGCGACAACTGCTGACCCCACAGCCGGTAATACTTGTCCGCCCGTACATCCAGCGTAGTAGTAGACGGCAGTCGACGTGAGTTTTCCTGTTCGGGCTCGATTTCGCGCGTGTCGCGCTGGTACGGGGTATAGGGGTAACCCGAGGTGAAGCTCCAGCTCAGGCTGGCCCCCCAGTTCACCCGGTCACCCATGTAGAGGCTCGCCCCGATGCTGTGGCGGGCATCCCAGTTTAGCGGAATCTCCGCGTTGGGCAGGTAGACGAAATTCGTCGCCTGGGCCGCGTTCGGATCCGAGGCCACCCCGGTGGCAACGCCGTACGTGTAGGAAAGGTCCCAGCGGTAGTTGTTGCGGTAGGAACGGGACAGACTCACCTCGAACCCCTTGGCCGAGGCGTAGTCCTTGTTGACATAGGTCCAGATGTCTCCGGTCGAGGACCAATCTTCCGTGGCCTCCGCCGCGATGAGACCGAACATGTCGCGATAGTAGATGCTGAACTGGCCCACCAGATAGGCATTGAACAGGTGCTGGATCGACGCCTGATAGGTCACGGTTGTCTCATTCGTCAGATTCGGGTTGCCGCGCGTGGCGTCATAGGAATCCAGGTTGTCGAACAGGAACGTCCTGTTCGGAACCTGATAGAAACGACCGTAGAAGAAACTGAAGACATCCCGGTCCGAAATCGGATAGGCGATGCCCACGCGCGGGCTGAGCTGCTGCTTGACCCGCTCGGACACATCCGATATCGAGATCTGCTCACCAACGCTGAAGAAGTCGTACCGCAGGCCGGCGTTGATCACCATGCCCTCGTGCTCCCACCGGTCCTGGACGTAGGCGCCTCCCTCGGGATTGTAGTAGTGATATCGCGTCCGGCTGGCCCCGATCTCCCCCCTGGAGTTGGTGTTGTACGGGCGCTGGAGCTCGAAGTAGCGCATATCGTTGTACTGCATCGTCGCGCCGGTCTCGAATGTGTGCCGCCCCCTCTGATACGTGAAGTCGAAAATCCCCTGATAGACCTCCGTCTCCCGCGTTGACAGAAAGGGGTAGTCACCCGATATCACGAAGTAGTCGTGCGACTCTCCATCCCAGTAGTTGAACCACAGGTCCGCTTCGCGCTCGCCCAGGTACTCCCACGCCTGCTTATTTTGCACGCGCTGATCCACGAAGAAGTGCTGGCGGCTCAAGCGCATGACGTAGTGAGAGCTCTGGCCAAGGGTGTGCCGGAACACTACCTTCTGCTGCTGGAACTCATCCAGGATGTCCGGCGTATGCTCGGCCGCGTTGTAGTAGTGGTAGGTCGAATCCACCTGATAGGGCGCCCAGCGGCCGTGGCGCAACACGACTTCATTCGTGCGCGTCGTATCCAGGAATTCCTGCACCCATCCGGCCCGGCTCCACTGGTGGAAGTAATTGTCGCGGTTGGTGGCCTGATCGAGCATCTCGAAGGTCAACTTCGTATTGGGAGACGGCCGGTAGGCCAGCTTTCCCTGCATCTTCCTCGAGTTGGTCTTGCGATCGCCGACGCTGACGAAATTGAGCAGCTTCCTGCGCGAACGCCGTTCCGGCGTCTTGGGATAGTCGTCGGCATAGGTGAGCTCGCCCGACACGTAGTAGGTCAGGTTCTCCACCGGCATGGGACCGCCCACGCCCAGGAACAGCCGGTCGTAGTTGTCAAAGGTATTGGACGGGGATCCATAGTCGTCCGTCGTATAGCGCAACTCCCCACCGAAACGATCCCCACCCTCCTTGGTGTTGTAGATGATGATGCCGGACTGGGCATTGCCGTACTTGGCGCTCATCCCGCCCACGATGGTCTCGGTCGAGGACAGCGCCTGCGAGGCCAGGGACAGACCGGCCCCTCCCAGCGGGTCGCGAACCGGCACGCCATCGACCTGGAACTGGACCTCGCCGGCGCGACCGCCGCGGATCATCAATTCGCCGCCCTTGGCAATGACCCCGGCCTGCAATGCGATCGCCTCCTGAACATCGTCGACGGGGAGATCGCTCAGGTCCTGAGAGTCCATGTTGTGCGAGGTCTCGGTGCGCTCCTTGTCGATCTTTTTCTTCTTGCCGACTACATCGATGGTTCCCAGAACGGCGACGATCCTCTGGTCCATGTCGAAATTCACGCGCTGGGTCCGGCCCGGTTCGATGACGATGCCCCGGATCGTCTTGTCCTCATAGCCCATCATCATCACGTTCAGGTCATAGGTCCCGGCCGGCAGGCTTTCGATCCGGTACACACCGTCTTCGTCCGAGGTGGTACCCCACTTGTGGCCCAGAACAAGAACCTGGGCAACCGCCAGCGGCCGGCCGTTGCTCTTGTCCACCACCCGGCCGGTCAGCGTCCCCCCATCCGCCGTCGCGGAGGGCTCTTGTGCCCCGGACATGGCCGGGAGCAGGGCCAGGGCAGCAACGCCCAGAACGAAGACCCTCGTTGCGATCCTCTTGCTCAGCATGGCGGGTCACCCCTTCTTTGTGCAGACCCTCGCGTCATGGGGAGGTCAGGCGCGCCCCATTCCTGTCGGTCAACGGCCCAACACGGCCATCCGGATATATCCAGGCCCCCGGTTGTCCTACAGCAACAGGCGCAGCCCCAGCATGTAGGATGTCTCGTCGATGCTCTCAATGCCGACGGCCTCATCGTCCCAGGGTTCCTCCTTCTGAAAGCTCAGGGAACCGTGCATCTGAACCAGCCCGCCGCTCGGCAGCCAGGAGACCCCACCCGAGACTCCCTGCCGCCGAACCAGAGACAGGGGGGCGTCGATGTCGCGGTCGCTGGCCGCATACAACAGGCCACCGCGCAAGACCACCGACGGATTCAAGAAATACTCGACCCCAGCCCGGATGGATCCGCTCTGGGCGGTGGCCTCTTCGAAGGTGGTATCGGTGGAGACCTCCCAGTCCGATTGGCTCAAGCGCCCCTCGGCGCCGATCAGCAATCGACCGCGCAGCAGCTGGTGACTCGCCCCCAGCGCCAACGAGACACTCGTCTCTTCCGAAGCACCCTCGCGCCGGGAACCCTTGAAGCTGATCCCCTCGCTTACCTCAGCGTCATGGACACGCAGCGCCCCCTCGAACGCCAACAGGGTCGCCGCCCCCCAGTGGAAGCGCCAGCGAGTCAGAACCTCGCTCTCCGCTTCCGTTTCCTCGAAGGTGACCACATCCGCGAAGTAATTGGTTCCGCTTGGATTCCAGGGAGAGCGGTCGCTCCAGCTGATCTCGGCCCGTTCGCCACCCTCGCGATCCATGAAACTGGCCCGCACTCCGCCCTCGATCGGGCCGGGAGGCACCAGAACCGCAACGCTGTACCGGTCGATCGGCCGGGTCCAGTGGAACGTATCCTCATGGAAGCGGGCCGGGTCAATGGAACGGGCCTTGACGTCCCCGCGCTCGAAATCCCAGGCTCCGCAGAAGGTCCAACCGGCGGCTGCGTAGGCTGCGCCCAGCTGGCCGACCCACCGACTCTGTTCGTGCTTCAGGGAAAAGAAATCCTCAGAAATCCGGTCCTCGTTCTCACTCTCCCGGCCGAGGAGAATCCCCAGCGTCAGGGCACCGAATCGCTGATTGACAAGGGCCGAGCTGACCGGCCCCCGTACCTTGCTCCAGTCGCCGGGACGATCGGTTTGCTGGTAGTACGTCCAGTTGATGAGACCGCCGAGCGCGCGGTTTTCCGAGCGCTGGATGACCTCTACACCGGCTCCACCGAATCGCCGCTCCGTGGCGAAGTGGTCTCGATTCCCCAGCTGCGTGTTTCCGGAAAGCCACGTCTCGACGACCCACGAGTCGCTATCCTCCAGATACCCCGCCGCGTTTCTCGCGAAGTCACGCACACCGATCTCGTTGGCTTCGTCGGCCACCGCCAAGGACAGCCCCCCCATCCCCGCCAGGCGCACGGAGGGCGATGGGCGCAAGAACTCCGGATCCACCCCGGCTTGCTCCATGAGAATTGCCTGTACGGTCGTTTGCGCCTGGGACGCTCCGGAGAAGCCCACCAGTGCCAGCAAGGCAAGTGCGAGACGGAATTTCACAGCCACAACCTCCATTGAGGCGGGATCGCTCCCGCACGCTCTCTACTTGGCTTGCCCCCGTTGCCCCCGCGGCTCGAACACCAGCACCACCGGCTCGCTGCCGAGGTGATCCGCCGTGGCACCGTCGAAGATCGAAATCGTGAACCGGTATTCCAGACCCGCATCGGGGTCGAAACTGACGTCCTGAAGAGGATAGCCGGTGCTCAACCTTCGTGCGATCTCCAGCGTCCACACACCGACATCATCGTCGAAGATGGCCTTGCCACGCACGTCGGCCCGGCTGTCACGGGGAAGCGTCAACAGGTAGCCGGCCACGACATCCCCCGGCGCCCACATGCGCGCATCCGGCATGACGGATTCATTGAAAATGTCCGCGCGATTGAAGAGAGTCACCCGCGCGTTGAGGTTGTTGCGCCAAATGAAGGCCGTCGAGACGCCGTTGTTGGTGCGGCACGGCTCGCCGAAGTAGTTCGTGCAATTCTCGTTCGGGCTGTCGTGGAAGGGATCATCGTCCCGCCGGTAGACATACAGCGGGATTCCCTCTCCCGGCAAGAAGTTGGGCTGGAAGCCGGGTACGCCTTCGTCCGGGATCAAGCCGGCCCCCGGATCCATGTACTGGTCGTCCAGATACCCCGGAATCCCTTGCTCCGGATCGTCCGGATCATCGTAGGGATTGAACAGGTTGCGCAGCGGATTGGTCCGGCCCGCGTACCATTGCCACACATCCAGCCGGCCACGCTCCAGGTTGTCAAACGAGCGGCCCGCGGTGTGACACGCCGCGAGGCAGCCAACATCGGCGAAGGCGCCCAAGGCCCCGGAGGCCGGTGTCATCTCGAAGGCGATCGCGAACTTGTCGTCGTCCCCCACTTGGCGCCACCAGTTGCGCGTCATCAGGCTGTCCTGCGGGCCCGAGCGATAGGTGCTGTCGCACACCGTCTGGCCACCCACCTGCGAGCAGGTCACGATGGGCGCTCCCAGGCTGGGTCCCGTGAAGACAAACACATCATCGAGAAGGTCGGCGGAGTCATCCGGCCACTGAACCAGGAGGTAGAGATGCTCATCTGTGTACAGCGCTTTCATGGAGACATAGCGTGGCGGTCCCGCGTCCCCGGCGCCGTGCTCGCGCGAGACACGAACGTGCGTGTAGGGCCGATCCGGCGTGAACTCACTGCCCCACTCCCGGTCGAGCCGCTCCCCATTGATCTCGATCTTGTTGTCCTCGAACTCCTCCGGAGACTGGTAGACGGCCACCATGGAGTTGGTGCTCTTCTCCTCAGGGGCCGGCGGCAACTCCTCCGAGCAGCCCGAGAAGCCCACGCCAAGCAAGAGCAGCCCCCATCCCACCAGCAGACCGCTGCGGATGAAGGCGCCAACTCCATCGAGAACAGGCCGTTTCCGCCGCCGGTCACCAGGCGGGATTGCTCTGCCGGCCGACCTCCAGCCATCCGATTCCACCACGCGATTCACGCTGGACTCCCCCCGAAAATGGCACTCCTTCAACCATGGCTCGGAGAACCGAGCCTACAGGTGACAATCATTGATACGCTAGGCGTCTGCTTCCCTAGTGTCAAGCGTAGAGTGGCTTACGGCTCCCAACGGACCTCCGGAAAGCGTGCCAGCGCCTCCCGAAACGCCTTCTCGATCACCTTGAGTCCGGACTCACTGCGCGCCTCGAACCGCAGTACGAGCACCGGCTGGGTATTCGAGGCCCGCAGCAGCCCCCAGCCATCGCCGAAGAGGGCCCGCACCCCATCGATGGTAATCACCTCGTGATCCCGTGCGAAGTGAGCCGCGACCTGCTCGACAATCCGGAACTTGGCCTCATCGGTGCAGGCCACTCGCACCTCCGGGCTGTTCACGTACTGCGGCAGACTGTCGACCAGCGCACTCAGGGGCTGCTCGCACCGTCCCAGATAGTCCAGCACGCGGGCAGCCCCGTAGATGGCGTCATCGAAGCCGAAGTACCCCTCATCAAAGAACATATGGCCGGACATCTCCCCCGCGAGTGGGATCGCATCCGCCTTCATCTTTGCCTTGAGCAGCGAGTGGCCGGTCTTCCACATCACCGGCTCGCCCCCGTGGGCCCGAATGTCCTCATCGAGTGCCTGGGAGCATTTGACGTCGAAGAGGATCTTGCTTCCGGGCAGACGCTCGAGCAGCTCCCGGGCATACAGCGCCAGGAGCTGGTCCCCATAGATCATCCGCCCCCTCTCATCGATCAGACCGATGCGATCGGAATCGCCGTCGAAGCCCACCCCGATGTCGGCCTGCTCGGCCACGACCCGCTCCTGAAGATCCTTGACGTACTTGGCTACCGTGGGGTCGGGCAGATGATTGGGAAAGCGGCCATCCGGTTCGCAGTAGAGACAGACGACCTCATGACCCAGATCCCTGAGGATGTCGGGGCCGACCAGCCCCCCGGTTCCGTTCCCCGCATCGACGACAACCTTGAGACGGCGACGCACCGGGAAGCGTGCGACGACCATCTTCCGGTAGGCCGGCAGCATGTCGCTGACCTCGGTCTGTCCGGCGCCCCGATCGAAATCCTCGCCTCTGATCTGATCGCGGATGGCCCGGATCTCCTCGCCCCAGATCGGCGAGGTTCCGCGGCAGATCTTGAACCCGTTGTACTCGATGGGATTGTGACTGCCGGTAATCATGACGCCGCCATCGGCCCCACGGTCGACGATCGAGTAGTACAGAACCGGCGTTGGAACAACGCCGACATCGAGCACCGTGACGCCCGTGGAAAGAATGCCTTCGGCTACTCTGGCTTGCAGCCGCGGTGAGCTCTCGCGCACATCGCGCCCCAGGCAGAGGCGCGTGGCTCCCTCGCGCTTCAGGCGCGTGGCCACGGCGGCCCCCACGGAGACGGCCACCTCGTCGGTCAAATCCTCCGCGGCAATGCCGCGAATGTCATATTCCCGGAAGATCGAATCCTTCATGACGTCGCCGACTCCTTTCTACCCATTCGCAGGCAGGCTACCCATGCGCAGGCAGGCTACCCATTTGCGGGCAGGCTACCCATTCGCGGGCAGGCTACCCATGCGCAGGTAGGCTTCGATGAATCCATCCAGGTCGCCGTCGAGGACCCCCTGGGCATTGCCCACTTCATGCCCGGTGCGATGATCCTTGACCATGGTATAGGGATGTAGCACATAGGACCGGATCTGTGAACCCCAGGCGATCTCCTTCTTCACCGCCGCGTGGCTCTCGGTGTCCTTGCGCTCCTGCTCCTTGAAGTGATCATACAGCCGCGCGCCAAGCACCTTCATGGCCATCTCGCGATTGCGATGCTGGGAGCGCTCGGCCTGACACTGCACGATGATGCCGGTCGGCAGGTGCGTGATGCGAATGGCCGATTCGGTCTTGTTCACATGCTGGCCGCCCGCGCCGCTGGCTCGGTAGGTGTCGATCCGAAGCTCATCGTCCTTGATCTCGATCTCGCCCAGATCCTCAACCTCGGGGTAGGCGTAGACCGAGGCGAAGGAGGTGTGGCGCCGCTGGTTGAAATCGAAGGGCGAGATGCGCACCAGCCGATGCACGCCGATCTCGGCCCGCAGAAGCCCATAGGCATTGGGACCCCGCACCTCAAAGGTCGAATCCTTGATGCCGGCTTCCTCACCCTCCTGGAAGTCAATCATGTGGGCCGCAAAGCCGCTTCGTTCGATCCAGCGCAGGTACATCCGATGAAGCATGTAGGCCCAGTCCTGAGATTCGGTCCCCCCCGCGCCGGGATGGATCGTGAGGATGGCGTTGCCATGATCGCGCTCCCCGGTGAGGTAGGTCTGCAGCTCGTAACGCTCCAGATCCCGGGCGAAGCGCCGCGCGTCACCGATCTGCTCGTCCTCGAAGGACTCATCCGCATCTTCACGAGCGAGTTCGACCAGCTCGCCAAGGTCGGACAGACGCTTGCGAAGCTGCCGCCATCCATCCACAACCGCCTTGACCTTGCTCATCTCCGCCACGACGAGCTGGGCCTGCTTCGGATCGTCCCAGAATCCCGGTGTGGAGATCCTCTTCTCTAGCTCGCGCAACTGCTCTTCACGACGATCCAGGTCAAAGGAACCCCCGCAGGTGGGTGATCTTCTTGTCGCTGGCCTGCAAGATCGTATCGATTTCCTGATTCATCCTGTTCTCTGCCCTATCCTCTGGTTCGAAACCACGGGGTCGACGCCCGTCTCGGCACCCATCCCACCGGACCGCGGCCTGCCTCGGCCCATGATCTCGCCGGCTGACGGCCTCTGGGATCACGGCTCATGGTCCGCGCCGCACGCCCTGAGCATCCGGCGCAGACGCTGCCCACCCAGAAGCAGGGCCTCACGTGTGCCGTTGTTGCAAATCACGAGGTCCGCCAGCCGCCGCCGCTCCTGGTCGGTGGCCTGCCGCTGCATACGCCGTTCAGCCGCCCGCGGGTCGAGCCCGCGGCGCGCGACTCTCGCCAGGCGGACATCCCGATCTGCCTCAATGGTCACCACCAGGTCACACCAGGCCGGAATGCCCCCCTCGGCAAGCAGGGGAACCTCGGCAAGCACGATAGCAATCTCGCCCCCCCGTTTCAAGGACGCTACCTTGCGGGCCATTCGCTCGCGCACCGGCGGATGAAGCCATCCCTCGAGCCGGCGCAGGTCCCGCCGCGAACCGAAGACGCGCGCGCCGAGTTTGGCTCGATCGATCCGGCCATCCCGCGACAGCACTCCCCGCCCAAAGGCGGCCACGATTCGCTCATGGAGGTCCGCATTGTGCCTCAGAAGGCCCCGCACGATCCGGTCTGCATCGATGTGGGCCACATCCCCGTCGGCACGCATGAGGCGGCAGAAGGTCGACTTCCCCGACCCGATGCCACCCGTAACGACCACGGCCCGGACGGGCGCATCCCCGCCTCCCCGCGGCATCGGTTCATGGCCCCGGCCCCTAGGCATGCGCGTCATACCAGGTCTTCCCCCAGCCGGCATCCACCTTCAGCGGAACCGCGAGCTTGAACACCGAGGACATCTCATCCTCCACCAGGGCAGCCATCTCAGAGGCCTTTGCCTCGGGCAGCTCGAGCAAGAGTTCGTCGTGAACCTGCAGCAACAGGTGCACGTCCGGGTGTTCCCGGGCCAGGCGCCGGTGAAGCCGGATCATGGCCCGTTTGATCAGATCGGCCGCCGAGCCCTGCACGGGCGTGTTCAGCGCCATTCGTTCGGCGGCCGAACGATCCCCGTGGTGCCCCGACAGAAGATTGGGCAGATAACGCCGCCGCCCGAGCAGGGTCTCGGCGTACCCGCGCGATCGGCCTGTCTCGACACAGGCGTCGATGTACACTTTCACGCCGGGGAGCTTGGCGAAGTACTCCTGGATGAAGGCCGCGGCCTCCTTCACGGGGATGCCCTGCTCGCGCGCCAAACGCTGCGCGCCCATCCCGTAGAGGATTCCGAAATTGACCGTCTTGGCCCGCGAGCGCATCGCTGCATCCACCTGTTCCTCCCCGACCCCGAAAACCCGTGCCGCCGTGGCGCGATGAATGTCGGCTCCCTGGCAGAACGCCCGGGTCAGATAGTCGTCCTGGGAAAGGTGGGCGAGAATTCGCAGTTCGATCTGCGAGTAGTCCGCCGATAGCAGACAACGACCGGGCGGAGCCGCAAACGCCCGGCGGACCCTCCGTCCCAGGGGAGTGCGTATCGGGATGTTCTGCAGATTCGGATCTGAAGAGCTCAGCCGACCGGTCGCCGCCACGGTCTGGTGGAAATGGGCATGAATGCGGCCTGTACTCGGAGAGACCATTCTGGGCAGAGCTTCGACATAGGTGCTCTGTAGCTTGCTCAGTTGGCGGTACTCGAGGATCTTGGCGGGCAGGGGATGTTCAACGGCCAGCTCCTCGAGCACGTCCTGGCTGGTGGAGTAGCCGGTCTTGGTCTTTCGTTTCGCCGGTAGTTTCAACTGCTCGAACAGAATGACCTGAAGCTGCTTGGGGGAATTGATGTTGAAGACACCGCCCGCCAGATTGTGGATCTGTGCGGAGAGTCTGCTCTGCTCAGCCTCCAGTTCCCCCGACATGGCCGCAAGCACCTGACGGTCGAGTCCAATCCCGGTCGACTCCATATCCAACAGCACCGGAAGCAACGGCATCTCGAGATCGAGAAACAGCTCGCGCGCATCCACGTCATCAAGATTGCGCGCCAGCAACGGCATCAGCCGCACGACGGCGTCGGCATCCTCACAGGCGTAGGGCGCCACAGCAGCCGGCGGTAGTGTTCCCATCGAGACCTGCTGACGGCCCGTTCCAATCAAGGCGTGAATCGGAATCATGGCGTGATCAAGAAACTCGGCAGCCAGCGCATCGAGACCGTGGCGCGTTTCCGGATCGCGCACATAGGACGCAACCATCGTATCCCACAAGGGACCCGCGACGGGAAGTCCATGCCGTCGAAGCAGATGCAAGTCAAACTTCAGATTCTGCCCCATCTTGGTGACCTGCGCGTCGGCCAGCAACCGTCCAAGACTCTCACGCACGGCCTCCAGCGGTAGGCGGGGCTCCTGATCGTGGCCCACGGGCACATACCAGGCCCGCCCGGCTTCCCACCCGAAACTGAGACCAACCAGCTTGGCTGTCAGGGGCGCGGTGGAGTCGGTCTCGGTATCGATGGAGAGTCCTGGGAGGCCCCCACCCCCGCCGGGAAACCGGCGAATCACCGCCTGGAGTTCACCGGGCGTGGTGATGAGCGTGTAGGCCACGTCCCAGCCGTCGGCGACCTGTATGCGCCTTGGCAGACCAGTGGCAGCCGCCCCGGAGGATCGATCTTCCGGCGCAGCACCCACCCCGGCCGCGTTTCCATCGCCGGCGCCCGCCCCGACCACGCTTCCATCGCCGGCGTCCCTCTCGGCGGCCGCCGCCGTCGCCGCGCCTGCCTGCGCGCCCAGAGCGCCGCCACTCGGCTGCTCCGATGGATCACCGAACACGCGCTGGGCGAGGGCGTGGAACTCCATCTCCTCCAGAAAATCTTGAAACGCCCCCTGCTCTGCCGGATCGGCAACCCTGAAGGCCTCCGCCGGCGCCACCTCCACATCGGTGCGAATGCTGACCAGGTCGCGGCTCAGATAAGCCTGCTCGCGGCCTTCCTCAAGCTTCCTGCGCATGCCGCCCGGTTCCACCTGGGCAAGATTCGCGTAGACTCGGTCGAGATTGCCGTGGACCTGGAGTAGCTTCGCGGCCGACTTCGGACCGATACCCTTGACCCCGGGCACGTTGTCCGAGCTATCCCCCGTGAGGGCGAGGAAGTCGATGAACTGCTCCGGCCGTACACCCCACTTCTCGACCACCTCCTCCGGACCCACCCACTCGGCCGGCTCCCGCCCTCGCGACGGAATGTACTGCGTGATGGCCCCGCCGATCAGTTGCGCGAAATCCTTGTCCCCCGAAACGATGACGGCGTCCCAGTCACGACCGGCGGCCTGGCGGGCCAACGAGCCGATCAGGTCGTCCGCCTCGAGGCCTTCCTGCAGCAAGGCCCGCCAGGAGAGCGAGTCGACCAGCCGGTGAGCCAGGGGAAACTGGCCCTTGAGTTCCGAGGGCATCTCGGGACGATGGGCCTTGTATTGAGGATAGATCTTGTGACGAAACGTTGGCCCGGGTGGGTCGAATACCACGGCGATGTACTCGGCCTTCTCGTCGCGTCGCAAGGCCAGGAGCGTGCTGGTGAAGCCGAACAGGGCCCCCACGTGCTGACCCCGGGATGTGGTCAGAGGCCGCCGGAGAAAGGCGAAGTGCGCCCGGTAGAGAAGGGCGGATCCGTCCACCAGAAAGAGGCGCCGCCGCTTCCGCCGGCGGCCGTCCGAATCGGGCGACTCGGGACCGTGCATCTACGAATCCTCCCGTCGAACTGCAGGGTAGGCGGGGCTCAGACCCGGCCGTACAGACCATGCCGCTCGATGTACTCACACACCGGATCCGGGACCAGGAAGCGTACCGGACGCCCTGCAGCAAGGTCCTCGCGCAGCTCGGAGGAGGACACATCCACCTGCGGCCCCGCAATCCAATCGACCTGCGCCGCCAGCTTGCCGGCCACGGGGGCACCATACCCGGGCCGCGCGTAGACTGCCAGTCGCGAATGACACAGGATCCGCTCGGGGTCTTTCCAGCCGGGAAGATCGTCGAGGCTATCGCGGCCCAGAAGCAGCCAGATGAGCAGATCGCTCCGTCCGCTGTGAAGCGCTTCGAGTGTATCCGCTGTGTAAGAAAGACCCGCGCGCGACTCCTCCAGGGCTGATACGGTGAACGGACGGATTCCCGCGATGGCCAGATGCACCATCTCCAAGCGATGCTGGAAGGCGCTCAGCTGGCGCTGTGTCTTGTGCGGGGGACGGTAGGCGGGAAGAAACCGTACTTCATCCAGCCGCAGTGCCGCGGCACAGCGCGAGGCCAGAACGAGATGTCCGACATGCGGCGGGTCGAACGTGCCGCCCAGAATACCCAGATTCACGAGTGCCCCCGGGATCCGCAACGGTTAGCGAGGAAGCGCGGCGAGCTTCTCCCGGGCACGGGCAAGAAGATCACGACCGTCCTCGTAGCGCCCGGGATCCGGCTCGAGCAAGGTCACCAGCCGCTCGTAGTACGCCGCGGCCGACTCCCAGGCCTGTTCCTGCTCGAAGGCGCGGGCAACGCCGTCCACCGCCTTGCCCGCCACGGAAGCCTGGGGCCACTGCTCATACGACTTCAGGAAATAGCGTCTCGCGGCCTGCGTGCGGCCAAGCCGCAAATAGGTACGGCCGTTCAGATAGGCCTTCTCGGCCAGAGTGTCCTGGACATCGGCCATCGCCGCGCGGGCCTCGTCCACATATTTGCCATTCGGATGGCGCTGGAGATAGTCGGCTAGTGCCTTGACGGCTTCCTCGGCCGGTTCTGGATCCAGCGCCGGACCCCGCATGCTCAGAAACCAGGAGCGGGCGACCTCGTAGAGCGCCTCTTCCCCAAAGGAGCTGCGTGGAAAGGCCGTAAGAATCCGTTCGAACGCCTGCCGGGCAAGTCGATGCTCCGAGTTTCCCTGGTGTGCCTTGCCCAGGTAGAAGAGCGCATCGTCGATGAACTGGCTGCCCGGGTACTGCCGCTCGAAGGCATCGAGCAGTTCGATGGCCTCCATGTACCGGCCACGGTCATAGGCTGTCTTGCCACGCTCGAACTGCCCCTGGGCCCCGGGCATCCCTGACGGACCGGACGCCGAACTGCATCCGAGACAGGCCAGACCGATCAACCAGAGAAGACGGGTCGCAATGCGGATGGCATGGGTCATGATTGCCGTTTCTGTAATGGTTTCAAGGTCTCCTGGCCCCGCCTTTCGTATCGGCTGGCATCGGGTCCGCCCCACGGGCCGGCCTGCTCCCCATGCCCGTGTGTGTGCCTGCTCCGGGCCGTTACCTACTCCCGCGCGTGCCTGCTCCGAACAGCTGCCTACTCGCTCGCGGGCTTGCTCCAGGCGCTCGTGCCTGTCCGTGCCAGAGCAGACATGGGATCGTCTGGCAGCTACTTCTGATTCTGATCGAACAGGTACACCAGACCACCGATGATGGCTGTGACGATCACCGGTTCGATGAGGCGGCGCAGCTGTGCCCCCTCGGGCCTCTCGATCGCAAAGGGATACCCGTTCCCCTCCGCGTAGGGCAACGCCCACCCCGGTAGCTCATCGATGTTGATGCGATCGCCGGCAGCTACAGCCGCCACGCGCCCACCCGGCTGCACCACCCGGCTTCCGCGCACCTTCACGCTGGCGTAGCGGCCGTAGCGGCGCGGTCCCACCAGCCAGTCGCGCTTGACCCATGGATAGCTGACCCCGCATTCAAGAACCCGGAACGTAAGGATCTCCCCAGCCGGAGGCAGAATGAGCACCGGTTGGCCGGGCGTCTCGACACCCGTCTGAGCGCCAGCCTCCTGTTGCTTCTGCTGTTGCTGCAGCGCACGACGCCGGGCCGGCCGGATCGGTTCGAGGTCGGCCTCCTCCTCATCCTCTGCTTCCTCACCCGTACCGCTGCCCGACCCCTCGGCCTCCTCGCCGAACTCCGACTCGTCGGCCTCGGCAAATGGATCATCAGCCTCCTGATCGGACTCCGGATCCTGATCGGACTCCGGATCCTGATCGGATTCGGCCTCCTGCCCAAGCGGCGATTGCGGCCCCGTCTCGGGTGGCTCGTCCCCCGGACCGACCGGTTGCGATTCCCCGCCGCGAGAGGCAGCCCCAGGCACACTGCTGGGAACAGACACCGCCGCCGGCGCCCCACCGGGCCCGGCCAAGGCCGGGCGGATGACTCCGTACCCGCGCTCCCGCAGGCCCCGCGCAAGAAGACCACCTACAAACCAGTTGGCCGGGTGCTCGGTCTCGGGAATCAAATGGACGTCCGTGCCGGGGGGGAAATCGAGCTGATCGAGACACTCCACGACGGCGGCGCGGCCAAGTGACTCGAGGAGTGACAGGTGATCGGGGCGCTCCTCACCGGCACTCGCGGTCCGCAAAACGCAGCAGAAAGTCCCGAGCAGAAGCGCCCATCCCGCCAGTGCCAGCAGAAGCTGCCGGCCTACCTGGCTCTTCAGCACACGCGTCATCAGGGCTTGCCTCCCGTCACCGAACTCGAGCAGCCGGACATGTGTGGCCCGCCCGGCACGCCCTTACTCACCGCGATCTCTCGAAGCGGGTACGGCCACCAAATCGTAGGCACCCGCACCGATCATCCGCGCCCAGACCCAGTCTCCAGGTTCGACACAACCCGCACGTACGAGATCCGGCGCCTTGTAATAAACGATGCCATCGATCCCAGGCGCCTCGCCGTAGCTGCGAGCCGTGGCATAGCCCTGATCGCGATGAACCCCTTCGATCAGGAGGTCACATTCCTGGCCCTTACGCCTCTGCTGCAGAAAAACCGCCTGCCCGCGCTGGAGTTCCAGCACCTGTTCCCGGCGTGCCTCGGCCCGAGCCCGAGGCACCGGATGGGGAATCGCATACGCCCGCGTACCGTCCACGGGACTGTAGGCAAACGCTCCAAGACGGTCAAAGGGAAATTCCTCCAGGAATCGTAGAAGCGACGTCAGGTCTTCCTCCCGTTCTCCCGGATGGCCAAGCAGAACGGTGGTGCGCAGGATGAGATTGGGAATGCGCGTGCGCAGGGCGCGTAGCAACGTCTCGAGCGCCGCACGCGTGTGCCCCCGCCCCATGGCCTTCAGCAGCCGGTCGCTGGCGTGCTGGATCGGCATGTCCACATAGGGAATCAGCCGGGCTGCCCCGGCATACAGCTCGATGAGTTCGTCGGTCCAGTGTTTCGGATGGGTGTACAGAACCCGAATCCAACGCGGCCCCTCCGTCAATCCCTCGAGATGGCGCAGAAGAGCCGCCAGCGACGGCCTGTCCGGCAGGTCACGTCCGTAGGCCGTGGTATCCTGCGCGATGAGAATCACCTCCTCGACGCCCTCGGAGGCCAGTTCAAGGACTTCCTCCCCGATGGCTTCCAGACGCCGGCTCCGTTGGGGACCCCGCAGACGGGGAATCAAGCAGAAGCTGCAGCGGTGATCGCATCCCTCCGCGATCTTTACATACGCGCTGTGCGGGCTGCCGGTCGGCACGCGGATCGGCCGGTCGGGCTCGGGCTCGAAGCATCCGATCCATGCCATGCCGCGCTCGCCGGCCGTGACCTTCGAGACCAATTCGGGCAGGCGGCTCAGTTGTCCAGGTCCAAGCAGGGCATCGATCTCGGGGATCTCCTTCAGGAGTTCCCCGCCATATCGTTCAGCCAGGCACCCGGTAACGATCAGTGATCGCGATCGACCGGCCTGCTTCAGCTGCGCCAGCTCCAGGATCTGATCCACCGACTCACGAACGGCATCCTCGATGAAGGCGCAGGTGTTGACCAGGAGCACCGCGGCCTGTTGCGGATCCGCGACCAGCCGGTAACCGGCCGCCTCCAGCGCGGCCAACATGCGTTCGCTGTCGACCTGGTTCTTGGGACAGCCCAGCATGAGCAGGCAGCAGCTCGTCCTCCAATCCTGGGGCATGTTCAATCGACATCCAATCGCTCGAAGCCCTCGGGAATCGGGAAACCGAACAGGTCCTCCGGCACGCGGGCCAGCCACTCCCAACTCAGAAACTGGAAACGGACCCGGTTGCCCTCCTCATCCACATAGCGGTAGTAGGCCGGCGTGGCCCGTGTCGTCTCGAGGACGACCTCCAGCTCGTGTAGCCCCCACTCGGGCCTCGGAGGCAGTGCGATGTGGGCGAACTCGCGGCCTTGCTCATCACGCTCGATCCACGCCGTGGAATCCGCCGCTCGTTCGAGTCCTTCCCAGAAGAGCTCACCCAGACCGGTCGTGTGCCGGACAGCCGCGCGCAGTACCTGCCGCTCCTCGGGAATCACCGTATAGACATGCTCGCCGTCGCTGCCCACAACATGTCCGTCCGGCTCACTGTAGTCAAACCGGAACCGATCCGGCGGCGCCACCGTCAGCCGCCCCCGGGCCTGGTCGGGTTCATCGAAGGCGGCCCACCGATTGATCTGCTCGAACTCGGCTGCAAAGCCGACAGCGTCCTGCATGCGCCCAAGCACCTGCTCAACAACCTGTCCGGCCAGCTCCCTGTCCCGTGCGGCCGAACGGCTCGCGGCGGCACTCGGGTCGCCCCCTGCATCCATCTCCCCGGCAATCGCACTGGGGCCGAGTAGCAGCGCCGCGATCAACCCGGCCACGGCCGCCCACCCCGAACGCTCCGGCATCTCGCCCAGTACTCTCACGATGATATCGCCGCCTCCGTGCCGAGCAGCTCGGCGAGCTGATCCGGACGGTAGAGCACCTCACGGGCCCGGCTTCCGTCAGGAGGGCCCACCACCCCGGCCCGTTCGAGCATGTCCATCAGGCGTCCCGCGCGGGTGTACCCCACCCGCAGCTTGCGCTGCAGCATCGAGGTCGAACCCTGGCCGCTGCTGACCACGATCTTGAGCGCCTCGCTGAAGAGCGGATCTTCCTGGTCATCTTCATCACCCAGGACGCCGCCGTCCTGTTCCGGCTGAATCAGTGATTCCGACTCGGGAAACTGCTGCAGGTAGGCCACGATCTGTTCGGTTTCCTCGTCGCTGATGAAAGCGCCATGAATGCGGTGAGCCTCGGCCTTACCGGGCGGAATGAAGAGCATGTCACCACGCCCGAGCAATGACTCGGCTCCATTCATGTCCAGGATCGTGCGCGAATCGGTCCGGCTCGCCACTTGGAAAGCAATCCGGGCCGGGAAGTTGGCCTTGATCACTCCGGTGATCACATCCACCGAGGGACGCTGGGTGGCCAGAACCAGGTGAATGCCTACGGCCCGCGCCATTTGCGCGAGCCGGGCAATGGGAACCTCGACTTCCGAGGAATTCGAGAGCATCAGGTCCGCCAGCTCATCGACCAGGACGACGATGTAGGGCATCGGCCGGCCCGCCTCTTCCGGGCCGGCCTTGGCCTGCCTCTGATGATAGCTGGCAATGTTGCGAACGCCGACTCCGGCCAGGATCCGGTAGCGACGTTCCATTTCGCGCGTGAGCCAACGCAGCGCCTTGGCGGCTTCCTTCGCCTCTGTCACTACCGGCTGGAGCAGATGAGGAATCCCGTTGTAGCCGGTGAACTCGAGCATCTTCGGATCGATCATCAGCAGCCGTAGACGGTCGGGTGCGTTCTGCATCAGCAAGGAGACGATCAGCGTATTCATGCAGACGCTCTTGCCGGAACCGGTCGTGCCGGCCACCAGCAGATGGGGCATCTTCTCCAAGGCAGTGTAAAACGGCCGGCCGGCCACATCCTTGCCGAGCGCCACCACCAGTTCGCCTTTGCTCTCGAAGAACGCCCTGCGACCGGCCACTTCCTTGAAACCGATCAGCGCAGGCTCGCGATTGGGGATCTCGACACCCACCGCGGCCTTTCCCGGAATCGGGGCCAGCATACGTACCCGCGGGGCGCGCATCGCCAAGGCCAGGTCCGTTTGCCGGCTTACGATCTGGCTGATCGTGACCCCGACCCCGGGCGTGAACTCGTAGCGGGTGATCACCGGCCCCGGATGGACCTCACTGACCTCCCCCGCGATTCCGAAGCTGGCCAGCGTGTCTTTGAGGAGCTGCGCGTTGGCGTAGATCTCATCTTTCGAGACCTCGCTGCCGCCCCCGGCGTAGTCACGCAGCAGGTTCAGAGGCGCCACCGGCCGTGCGCCTCTGGGCACCTCCGGCGCCGGTCCACGCCGTTTGGATTTGCCCGCCGGTGCCTCCGACCCTACGCCCGTCCCGGTCATCGGTGCGATCGCCCCGGCGGCGGGCCGGGCTGACTCCACAGCGTCTCTGGAAAGCTCCGGCCGCCGCGTGCGTTCTTCCTGCAGGTCGCTCCCGCTTACGGCCAATTCGGGCATCCCTTGATCCCGATCCACCTCCTCAACTCCAGCCGCCAAGTCGGGCTCCGCGCTGCCGCCGACGGTCACACCCCGACGGCGCTCCTCGCGCATCATGCGCGCGGCCTCCGAGGCCACCTCGTCTTCCACACCGTCCCGACCCCGTTCTCCCAGGCTTCTGACAGCACGGCCAAAGGCACCCGCGCCTGCTCGGAGGCCCCTGGCGCCCCAACTTCCCGCGGGACAGAGCAGGCCCTGCCAGAGCGCCCGTGCAGCCGCGGCGCTCCCCGTGCCGAGGAAAGACACCAGCCCAGCGACCGCCTGCCCGATCCAACCGCCCATCCGCGCCAGATTCTCCCCCACCGCGGCCGGCAGGCCGTAACGCAGGAGCAGGATCGTGGCGAAGAGCGACAACGCGCCCAGGGCCAGACCATGTTGCATGGTGCCCTCGGCCCCGAAGAAGTTGCAGACCGCAAGATGAACCTGAGCGGCAATCCGGCCGTGGAGGGTCGGATGGGAGGCAGGCGAAACGACGCCCTGCAGGAACGCGTCCCACAGAATGACGAACGGTCCGACGAACACCAGCTGACCCCAGAAGATCACTCGAGGAAGCCGAGCAAGCAGAGCGATGCCCCAGAGCGTGCCGACCAGCAGGATGAGTCCGAGTCCCGGAATCCCGAAGGCCTGTACCCAGAACTGGACCCAAACCTGCCCGAAGGGGCCTGTCATGCTGCCCCAACCGGGACCGGTCAGGCTCAAAGCAGTCAGGAGACTGACCGCCAGAAGGAGGAGACCGAGCACCCAACGCCGGGGAGGCTTGCGACGGCTACGAGCCATACCTTCCTCCACTGACCCACGAGCTGCCGGAGACAAGGAGCGCACCCCCTCGAGCTCCCCAGAGAGAGGACCCTTGCCTGTCTATCAAGATCTGGCCTTCGTCAGCGTCGGCCCCCTCGGTTGGGCCGGGACCATCGTAGGCAACGAGACGGCGTATGGCAACTGCGCTTTGCCCGTTGGGTTCATGCGCGGGCCCCATCGCCGGCGGGCCGGGACCCCGCAATGACGCGTCCCGGCCCACGGCAGACCTAACCTTGTTGCAGGGCGGCGGCGCGGTCGATGCGCTCCCAGGTGAACTCCGGCAGTTCCCTTCCGAAGTGCCCATAGTAGGCAGTCTTTTCATAGATCGGCCGGCGCAGGTCGAGCGCACCAATGATGCCGCGGGGCGTCAGGTCGAAGACCTTGCGAATGCGCGCCTCGATCTGCTCCTCGGGGATCTGATGCGTCCCGAAGGTCTCGACCGAGATGCTCACCGGCTCCGTGACCCCAATGGCATAGCCGAGCTGCAGCTGGCAGCGCCGCGCCAAGCCCGCGGCAACGACGTTCTTCGCCACCCAGCGGGCCGCGTAGGTCGCTGAACGGTCAACCTTGGTGGGGTCCTTTCCGGAGAACGCCCCGCCGCCATGCGGCGCCATGCCACCATAGGTGTCCACAATCAGCTTGCGGCCGGTCAAGCCGGTGTCCGCCTGCGGCCCCCCGTTGACGAAGGCCCCGGTGGGATTGATGTGGATGTGCTTGGCAATCCGGTTGTAGTCGATCAACTCCGCGGGAATCGACTTCTTGATCACCTCTTCGAGGAGTCCCTCGCGGACCTTCGCAATGCCAATGTCCTTGTGCTGGGCCGAAAGCACGACGGCCTCGACCGAAACCGGACGGGCGTCCTCGTAGCGGATCGTGATCTGCCCCTTGCCGTCCGGGTACAAGAAGTCCAGATCCCCCTGCACGCGCACCTGTTCCAGTCGAATCATCATCTGATGCGCCAGGCCGATGGCCAGCGGCATCATCGTCTCGGTCTCATCGGTCGCGTAGCCGAACATGATGCCCTGGTCGCCGGCCCCCAGGGCACCACCCGCTTGCTCCACACCCTGGCCGATATCGGGCGACTGCTCATCAATGGCCGGCAAGACCGCGCAGGTGGTCGCCTCGAAGCCGATGCGCGGATCGGTGTATCCGATGTGGGCAATCGTATCGCGCACCACCCGGGGGATATCGACATAGGCCTCGCGGGCGGTGATCTCGGCCGACACCAACGCCAGCCCGGTCGTAACCAGCGTCTCACAGGCCACGTGCGCCGTGGGTTCCTGCGCCAGAAAGGCATCCAGGATCGCGTCTGAGATCTGGTCGGCCACCTTGTCAGGATGTCCCCGAGCCACCGACTCCGAGGTGAATATCGTGCTACGACCCATGCCTTGCTCCTTTCCGGATCCGTGCGTTCGATGCACCCTACCTGCCTACTGCCCCATACGTCGCACCCTTGCGCCGTATGGCTCCACACTGGGTATCGAGACGGTGCGACATCCTAGCCCAATCCAAACCTGGATACAACCGCCCCCCCCCCACAGGCGTCCCCGCCGATCCTGTTCCCGCGGGGGATCGTCCCTCCGATCCTGTTCCCGCGGGATCGGCCCGTGGATCCTGTTCCCCGGGAGATCGCCCCACGGCTTGGACCGGAGGACCCTGCCGGATCAAACCGCTTGCGTCCCGGCCCTCGCCCGGACCATCCCCTGCGAGAGAAGCGCAGGGATCCGGCGGGCTACGGCCCGCTGTTCAGGACGACCTCGGAGGAGTCGCCCACATTGAGTCTCTGGAAGGTGCCCCGGACAATGGCGCTCTCCCCGATCACGGAACGCTCGAGCAACATGTCCTCCACGAGGGCACTCTCATTGACAATCGTATCCCGCACGATGGCGCGCCGAATGACGGCTCCGTCGGCCACAGACACGTTGGGACCGAGGATCGACTTCTCGATCCGGGCCGTCGGCGCGATGAAGACCGGCGGCACCAGGGTCACACCGGGGATGGGCGCCGGCTGCGGAACCATACGCAGGAGATGCTGATTCGTATCAAGCAGCGTTTCGGGTTTGCCGCAGTCGAACCAGCCGTCCACGGTCGACACTCGCATAGGCATGCCATTCTCCAGGAGGCGCTGCAGGGCATCGGTCAGCTGGAATTCCCCCTTCGTCCGCCGGTTCTCCTCGATCAGGACATTCAGGCTCGCAAACAGCGGCGCCGCATCCGGGAAGTAGTACAGTCCTACGATGGCCAGATTGCTGGGCGGATCCTGAGGCTTCTCCACCAGGCGCAACACCTTCTCGCCCTGAACCTCCACGACGCCGAACCGGCGCGGATCCTCGACCTCCTTCACGCCGATGACCGCCTCCGCGCCGCTCAGGTAGGCGTCCCAATCCGGTTCCACGATCGTATCCCCCAACACGATCAAGATGGGGCCGGATCGCACCTGCTTCTCGGTCACGGCGATCGCATGTCCCAGGCCAAGGCGCTCTGTCTGTTCCACGACCTCGATCTGATCGCCATAGCGTTCGCGCAGATACTCCCGAATGCGCTGCCCCATGTAGCCCACCACCACGACGATCCGCTCTACACCGCGGTCGCGCAGTGCATCCAGAATGTGCCCCAGAATGGGTTTGCCGGCCACATTCACCAGGGCCTTCGGTACGGTGTGGGTCTGTGGGCGCAGGCGCGTGCCCACGCCTGCGGCGGGCACGATGGCTGTGGGTCGGGTCTGGGCCTCCGGCATCAATCCTCTCCCCCTTCTGTTGACTCCTCGACAGCGGCCGTGTCGACCGGGGGGCCATTGACATGCCACTGGCAGGTCAGACGCCCGTCCCGGCTCTCGATCACGAACTGCGAATAGCTCTTCAGTCCCTCGCGTATCGCCGTCCGGACAGCGTGGGCATCCGGCGCCGCGAGGCAGGCCCGGGCCATCGCTTCCAGATCGGCATGTTTCACCTGGCCGAGCAGGGTCTTGATGGTCGCGACCATCGGAGGCACAACACTGAGTTCCTCGACACCCAATCCGACCAACAGGAGCGCCCCAAGCAGGTCGCTCGATAGCTCGCCGCACGACCCCACCGGTATGCCCTGCTGCTTTGCTCCCCAGATGGCGCCGTCGATCGCCCGGATGACGGCGGGATCGAAACCATCGTAGAGGTGACCGACACGGGCATTGCCCCGGTCCACGGCCAGGATGTATTGAATCAGGTCGTTCGAACCGATGCTGAAGAAGTCGGCTTCCTGGGCCAACCATTCGCTGACCAGCACGGCCGAGGGCACCTCGATCATGACTCCCACCTGTATGTCGGCGGCGATCAGGATCCCCTCGTCGCGCAGCTGATTCGCACACTCCTCGATGATGCCGCGCGCCTCGCGCACCTCGGCCAGTGTGCTGACCATGGGCAGCAGGATGCGCGGCTGCCCCCCCGCGGTGGCGCGCAGGATGGCGCGCAACTGGATGCGAAAGAGTGCCGGGTGCCGCAGACAGAAGCGGATGCCACGCAGTCCCAGAAAGGCATTCTCCTCACTCGGAACGCCCATCAGAAAGGCAACCTTATCGCCTCCCAGGTCGGTCGTACGAATCGTCACAGGTGAGTGGGGAAATGCCGCCACAACCTTGGCATAGGCCGCATGCTGTTGGTTCTCGTCCGGGAAGGCGGTCGCCCCCATGAAGAAGAACTCGGTGCGGTAGAGGCCGATGCCATCCGCACCGGCCTGGACCGCCATCGCGGCGTCCTCCGGCCGCTCGATGTTTGCACGCACGGGAATGGTAACTCCATCGGAGGTAACCGGCGAACGATTGACATCCCCGGCGAGAGCCACCATGCGTGCCTGGCGGCGCTCAGCCTGCTCGACACGCTCCAGGTCGGACTTATCCGGCGAGACAATGACTTCACCGCGGTCACCATCCACGATCAGGTCGGCGCCGTCCGGAATCTCGGTCATGGCACCCACCACGCCGAGGACGGCCGGCAAGCCTCGTGAACGGGCAACGATGGTCACATGCGACGCCAGGGTTCCGCGCTCGGTCACGAAGGCCAGCGTGCGCTCCGAGTCGAGTCCAATCGTGTCGGCCGGGCCGAGCTCATCGGCCACGACCACCGATCCGGGGGCCATGTGCCCAACCGCAGACGGCTCCTCGCCGAGCAGGCGCGCCAGAATGCGTCGTTCGACGTCCCGGATGTCCGCCGCGCGCCCTCGAAAGAGCTCACTTGGCAGCGATTCGAGGTAGCGCGCCTTGGCCGCCAGGACCGTGCGCACGGCATTGGCCGCATTCATGCGCTCGGACTTGACGGCCGCAACGATCTCGCGCGTCAATTCCCGATCCTGAAGGAGCATCTCATGAGAGGCGAGGATCTGGTCGGCGGGATCCTCGACCGGACGGTCGAGGCGTTTGCGCACGCTGGTTACCTCCTCGCGCGCCTCGCGAAGACACCGGCGCAAGCGACGGATCTCCCGGGCCTCCCCCCCAGGCTCGACCCGGTGTGCCGGTACGACGAAGTCGTGCGATGCCAATATGCTCGCGTTACCGCGCACGATGCCGGCGGAAGCACCGACCCCGTACAACACGGTGCGCCTTGGTCTACGGGATCGCGGCATACCGAACCTTTCCTTTCGCGGCTAGCGCCCTGCACCACCTGCCAGTCTCATCCCAGCCGCACGTCCCATCCCGGTCGCACGCGGGCCGCATGCCCGCCGCACATCCGTCCCCCATGCCCGCCGCACGTTCGGCCCATCCTGGTCGCACGCGGGCCGCATGCCCGCCAACTGCCTGCCCGGGTGTGGTGCCACACAGGCCGGCTGCGGGGCGTGGGACGGCCATACTGTGTGGCATGTTCACCCGCGACTACCTACTCATCGAATTGTGCCTCAATCAGCGCGACCAGGGCGCCGACGGCTTCCTGCTCATCAGGCCCTTCCGCTCGGATCGTCAGCTCCGTGCCGGTTTCGGCTGCCAGCATCATGACCCCCATGATGCTTTTCGCATTGACCGTCAGCTGACCGGTCGCCAGAAAGATCTCTGCGGCGAAACTGCTGGCCTTCTGAACCAACAGGGCAGCCGGCCGGGCATGGATACCCGGCACATTCGTTACCAGAACACGTGCTTCGTGCACTCGGATCCTCTCATCCTATCAGGCATGCCACCTTCGTCCGCCGGCCGGGTCAATCAGACTCGACCCCGGCACCCCGACATCCCAGGAAACTCGCTCCTGCGAACCGGCATCCCGGCTGCAGATCCCGGGGAATCCTGACACAACAAACGGAGCAGTTCATTGCCAGGGTGTCAGGCCCAGTGCCAATACGAGCGCACACGCCCAACCCCACAAAAGGGCCCGCCCTCCAACGAGCAGGCCCAAGGGAAGGCCCAGGATAAACCAAACCAGCCCATGCCGGAAGAACGACATGACCCCTGATTCTGTTCCCACGGCAAACGGACCCAAATGCCTGGCGAGCACCAAACCGACCCACAGAGCCAGGAGCGGAATCAGCAACGCCAGCGCCGTTGGCAACCAATCCCACACCCAACCACGCCCCCCTCGAACGCAGTCCCACCCCTTGCGCCAGCCCCAGCGGTAGAGACCCCACCGCATCACGACATGAAACAGCAGGCTGGCGCCCACATAGATAAGGAGTCCCAGCCAGGGACGAAGAACCGGAAGAACCGTCAGGCCCAACACCATGAGGCTCAGAACAGGGCGCACGCCGCCCCACAGAACGCGGTCACCCCACTGGGCCAGCACCGCACCGCCCACCGTCAGCAAGCGGGCCGGGGCCCGCGGAAGCGAGCCCCGACCCGCCTCGGTCAGGACACGCTCGATGCCACCCGCCAGGGCCGCGGCCAATACGGGCTGAGTGTTGTACGTTCCCGTCTGGGCAATGTCAAACTCGGTCTGGCTGCGAATGGCTTCCGCGCCCCGCAAGCGCTCCTCAGGAATGGCGCGCACGATCCCAAGGAAGCCAGCCCGCTGAAGGTAGGCGAAGTTGAACGATGCCTGCAAGAGCAGGAAGGCCCGCCATTGGCGAAGCCGTGGGAACGGTGCGCCCGGGCTTCCAGAATGCACCTGGAACGTCTCCCCGCCGGGCGGCTTGCCCAGCGCGCCTGCCTTGCCAGTTACGGAACTTGCTGCGCCTGGGGCCGTTGCCCCGTCCCCGGACCGGCCTCGCTGCCAGCGATGCTTCAGTCGCTTGACTTCGATTCCCAGGCCCAGGGCCCGCTGCCCGAGCACGCCGCCCAAGGCGAACAGCAGAAGGGCACCTAGCGGCGCCCCCCGCAACCCGCCGTGCAAATCCACCTGTCCCAAGCCGGCCAGGCCCCACCAGGTCTCTGCTGCCCCGATGCGGGATTCGAATCCCAAGGCAAGGTCACTGACCCACAGCAGAATCATGGCAGGCATCAGCACCAGGCTCAGGAGCAGGAGCGGGCCCACCAGGGACGCCTCGATCCCTCCGCTGGCCAGGAGTCCCTCCACCCGCACACCGCTGGCGCATGTCGCCTCCGCGTACACGACGCGCTCGCGCCGCTCGTTGCGCCGGCGCAACCGATTCTCCGTCCACTCACCGACCGTGGCAGCCAGCAACGCCAACACCACCGCCACGCTTGCGTCCCAGGGAGTGGCCAGCGGGGAGAGCAAACACAACCAGGCGGTCCCGATCACAGCGGCCGGTCCCACGGCCGGCTGCCGGGACCCACCCATGGGGAGCAGACCGGGCCAGACCGCCTGAAGAGCGAAGCCCATGCCCAGCCCGGCGAGTGGATTGCCGAGGAGCACTCCGGCCATCGAAGCGGCCACCAGCGGCTGGTGCAGGAACAGAGGTCCCACTGCGCGTTCGTCCGCGGCCACGAGGGCGGCCCACATCGCGAGAAGCGCCCATCGGAGACCGCTGCCGAACTCGGCGCACAGTGCATGGAAGGTCACGCCGAATGCTCCACCGGACGCTCCCATTGCCGCGCTGACGACTGTCCCCGCGCACCTCTCGGCGGACACCCCGGCGGCCACCATCGCCCCCACGGCGATCACCGGGGGGAGCCATGCAAACCGAAGCCCGGTCCCGACAGCCGTCCGGCGGAACCCGGGAGCCGGTCCAGTGCCCGAGCCATCCGGTACGGTCGCCCCCCCCACCGGTGCCTCCTAGCGCTTCGACTTCACCAAGCGGATCGGCCGCCTGCCTCGGGCCAACTCTCCCGCGGGCACACGCAAGTCGGGTTGGCCGTCACGCATCTCTGCCCGGTACCCGAACCGGTGCTCCCCACCCGGCACCAGGTGCAGCGGGAAATAGAAGAGAATCGCCAGCCCCTGATCATTGCTTTCAGCGCCCCCTTCCGACAGGCTCACCGTCCTGACCGGATAGCGGCAATAGGCGGCCGGCGCTGACAGAGAGAACTCGATATGCCAGTTGGCCCATCCCTCGACCAGATGCAGGGAGTCCACGGCGGGGGCCTGTCCCACTGCCCCCAGATAGGCTGGCTTCGCACGCTGTCCGTTTACCACCAGGAAACGGTCATCCGCCTTGGCTGCCAGCAGATTGGCATGGTTCTCGATCGCCGCCCACGCACGCATCTCATGGTCCGACTGATTGCGGAAACGGTAGTCGACGCTATAGCCCCTTTCTCCAGACTGAACGCTGATCGTCTTCTCAACCTGCAGCGGCTGGCAGTTCCCCCCACGCCATAGCCCCCCGGTCCGTCGCAGCCGCACCTGGACCCGATCCTTCTCCTCGATCACGTCGGCCTCATACGGCTGGTTGACGAAATCACCGATCTCGTGCTGACTCTGCAGCATCTGGCGGACCGGATCCGGTTCCTCATCGAAGAATCGATCGGTGAGCGCGGCCCGATCGTACCAATCATAGGTCAGCAGTTCACGCAGCCCGTCTTCCTTCGAGGTGATCCCCCCGTGAATGCTCGCGGCCTGTTCCTGGGAGGAATCCACCGCCGCCGCGTTCGGCGTCTCGGGGGCCGCATCGGCGCCCGCCGTGGATCGGGCCGCGTCCGGCGTCTCAGGGCCCGCGTTGGCGCCCGCCGCGAATCGGACCGCGTCCGGCGTTCCTGGGTCCGCATCGGCGCCCGACGCAGATCCGGCCGCGTCCGACCCCTCGGGCTCCAGCGAATCGGCCGCCTGCTCGGCGGCACTCCCGGTCACCTTGCGATGGTAGTATTCCTCGCGGCGACTGATCACATTGATCAGATTGTAGCCCGCAGAACGGTCATCCCATTCCAGCAAGCGCCCACCGCCATTCGGATCGAGGAACAGCGCAAGCTGATCGTTCTCGAGGACAATCTCATTGTGGCCGTCGATGTCCAGATCCGCGGCTCGCATCGCCACCCAGGGCTCGCGACCATGCAGCCCGCGGGCCAACAGCGCCTCCCCCCTGATCAGCTCTGCGTAGACGCCATGGCGCAGATGCGGCAGGTACATTCCGCCGAACACACCGTGCCAGTACGCGCAATTGCATTGCGCCCGCCACAGGTGATCCCGGCAATTCTCCCACGCCTCTCGCCGCATCGTGCTGCGGAAGGCGCGGCAGCGCCCGGAGGCCTCGAGCGCGCGCATGTGCATCCAACTGCTCTCCGGATAGCGCGCGAAGAAGTTTCGCCAGAAGCCACCCCGCACAAACAGGCGCCCCTCATCCTCGAGGCCCGCCTCGGACAGCGTCTCGCGCAGCTGCTCACAGACGGCCTGATGATGCGCCGGCAATGACCAGTCGCCCATCTCGGCATAGGATCCGGTGGGCAGATAGGCCAGTCCAACCGGATCCTGTTCGCGCGCCTCCCGCGCGAAGGTCGTCGGCAGGATCGCGTCACCGGCGGCCTCGAGCGCGCTCAGAAAGCGATCGAGCCATCGCCGTTGGTAGACCAGCTTGTGCGTGCCGGGCCATGTTCCGAACTTCTCGCCGTCATCAGCATAGACGGCCAGTCCATCCCCACCGCCTGGGAAGGGGTTCCTCAAGAACCGGACCACTTCATCCGGATCCGCGAACGGAATCCGATAGCGCAAGCTCATCAGCGCCGGGAACAGGCGCAGGCTGCGGCCGGCGCTCTCGGTCAGGAAACTGCCACGAATCCGCTCCGCGCCCACGCCGATCTGCTGGAGCTGCGTATCGTCAATCGGCAAGTACGAGATCCCGGCATCCACGAGATCCAGTGGCAAATCCGGTTCCCACACGCGTTCGGTCAGCCAGATGCCACGGGCATCGACATCGAAGCGCGAGGTCAGGTACTCCCTCATCTTCTCAACTTGACCGCGCCGGTCCTCCGGCGTCAGCGCCGGCAGGACCGGTTCGTAGAACCCGCCCCCGAGGATCTCAAGACGGCCGCTTCGAACCGCACCCGCAATGCGATCAAGATACTCGGGATGGTTCTCCTCCAACCATTCCCACAGACAACCGGAGTTGTGCAAGACCCACGGGATCGCGGGGTGACGTTCCATCACCTCGAGGAACGGCAGGTACGCCCTTTGATAGGCATCCTCGATCACATGATCGAAGTTGCCCACCGGCTGATGATTGTGAACGCAGAAGACAAAACGGATCGGCGCCAATTCGACCTCCTTGTCGCGGACAGTCCCCACGGATCACGCGCTGACCGGACCTGTGGGCCCGGACGGAGCCTTCCCGCCCCTCGTGGCTCGAGTACGAATCGTACAAGTCGAACCACAGATAGCGGACAACATCAAGGCCGGAGTAATCTTCTCAAACCATCTCCGGCAACCCGCGGCGAACTGGGTAGATCCTGGGCGAACAAGAACAGGCCCCGGTCCAGTAGATCGAGGAGAGATGCTCGGTCCGTTTCGGTAAGGTGAAGGTAGGAGATGTACTCGATTGTACCCGGTCGATCATGAAGCCCGCCGAGGTTGACGCCACCTCCCGGCCGGAATCCGGCGTCATACAGCCGCGCAAGTGTATCCACACTCCGCAACAAGACGATCACCCGGCTGGCCTCCGTCCGTGCCGCCCCGGCCGCTGCCGACAGGAACTCCGCAACCGCCTCGATGCCCACCGACACCTCCGGAGGGGCCGCCGAGAGGAAGGCCTCCCGCTCCCAGTCATCGCCCGCAACTTCATCATCCACAATCAGGTACCCGCGCGGATCGAGCGCCTGCGCCCATCCATAGACAACTTGCCCGTGCAACAGGCGGTCATCGACGCGCACCAGCGCAAAGCGGGTCGCTCGATCCCAATGACCGGCCGCTTCATCCAAGTTGCACATCGTTCCATCCCCGACACTCTATACTCTCGCGGCCCCGCCGGCGCAGGCGTTCGCACAGCTCGGCTCGGGTAACCCGCGAGCGATGATACAGAAACTCGATCAGCATGGGGAGATTGACGCCGCAGGCCACCAGCAATTCGGGATGTTCCAGGCCGATCCGATGGCAGGCATGACCGCAACTCCCCGCTGCCAGATCCACGAAGATCACCGCGGGACTGCCGGGCGGATCGCGGCGCGCCAGGGCCTGGTCAAGGGTCTCCACCAGCGCCCTGTGAGAGACCCCGAGATTCGACACACACATGAGGTTCTCTTGCGGACCCAGGATCGCCTCGGCGGTCCGCTTGAGTTCCTCCCCCAGCCGGCCATGCGTGACAAGGACCCCGAGCATGGACGCCCCGCTCACTCCTGATCCCCCTCGGCCAGGCGAGACAGCGTACGCTTGCGCCGGATGGTCTCGAGCAGATTCTCACTGAAGCGGGCTGCCGGATGATATCCATAGGCTTTGACCAGGTAGTTCAGCGCGATCGTCTCGGCGATGACCGTGATGTTCTTTCCCGGGAAGATCGGAATCGCAATCAACGGAATCTCGGTGCCAAGAATCGTGGTTCTCTGTTCCTCGATTCCCAGGCGTTCATAGCTCTCGTCGCTGCTCCAATCCCGGAGATTGACTTCGACTTCGAGACGCTTGAACGCCCGGATGGCCCGAATCCCGAAGATGCTTTGCACGTCGATCACCCCGATGCCGCGAATCTCCATGCAGTGGCGCAGCAGCTCGTTGCCCGAGCCAATCAGAATGTTGGGATAGCGGCGCCGAATCGTGACGATATCGTCGGCGACCAGACGGTGCCCACGTTCGACCAGGTCGAGCGCGGTTTCGCTCTTTCCGATCGCGCTGCGGCCCGTGAAGAGCAGTCCCACACCGTAGACATCGACCAGCGAACCATGCACCCGTGTTCGCGGGGCAAACGCCTCCTGCAGGAACGCGGTCAGCTCATGCTGAAAGTGCGTGGTATCCATCTCGGTACCCAGAAGGGGCACCTCATTCTGCGAGGCAATCCGGGGCATGTCGGGCGGCGGATCGAGGCCTTTGGTCACAACGATACAGGGAATCGCGAACCCCATGATCTGGGAGAGGACGGTTCCGCGCCGGTTCTCATCCAAGGTACCAAGGTAGCGGATCTCAGTCTCGCCAATGATCTGCAGGCGGTCCCAGAGGAAGTTCTCCATGAAGCCGGTCAGCGCCAGCTGCGGACGGTTGATGTCACTCGTAATCAGGCGGCTGCGGGAGTGAAGGCTCTGGCTGAGCAACCGCAGTCCCAATCGCTCACGGGTCTGTTCAAAGAACTCGGCTACGGTCATTCCGACCATGTGAACCCTCACCCCTCCAGTAGATCCCCTCCACTCCGTTCGGCAACCGCTCTCAGAAACCTCGTCGAACCACGCCGCAGCACCCCGCGCCCTCTTCTTCTCCCGCTCGCACCCTGAGAGCAAGGGCGCCGGGAGATCGCCGCACCGCACGAGTCAAGCGCCTCGATGACCACGCCGCCTCGATGACCACGCCGCCTCGATGATCAGGGCGCCTCGATGAGGCAATAATTGCCATCTTCGCGCAAGTGGATCAAGTTGACCTTGTTGGTGCCCTTGTTGCGGAAAAGCAAGAAATCGCGATCGGATGCATGCAGCGCCTCGATGGCCGACTCCACCGAGACGGGATCCGGGTGGAAGGAGTCATCCCGCACGACCACCGGCGCGAAATCCTCTTCCGCGAACTCCAGCCCCAGCTCTTCCTCGGCCGCAGTCGGTTCATCCTCGTCCACCGGCTCCGGAACAGCCGGGATCGTCGGCTGATCCTTGAGGCTGCGTCTGTTTTTCCGATCCCGCTGGCGCGCCATGATCCGTTTGATCTGGCGCTCGATCCGGTCCACCACCTTGTCCACCGACGTTGTCATCTCGTCCGACTCACCGCGGCTCACGATCTCGGTGCCCCGGGCACGAACAGAAATCTCCGCTATCTGACGGTACTTCTCGGTCGTGAGGACGATGTGCACCTCCTCTTGCTTCCCGAGATAGCGGCCCAGCCGGTCGAGCCGCTTCTCCAGATAGTCGCGCAGTTCGGGGGTCATGTCGAAATGACGGGCGGTGGTGATGATGTCCATTCTCTCCTCCTTGCTAACCCGCGATCGGCCCGGTTGGGGACGATCATCGTTGGGTGTCAAGCACCCCGACGAAAGGACGCCTTGGGGATCCTGAGCTGATCCCGATACTTGGCCACGGTCCGCCGCGAGATGAGGATCCCCTCGGCCAGCAGGGCCGTGGTCAGATCCTGATCTGTAAGCGGTGCCCGGGGCGGCTCATCCCCAATCAACTCCACAATGCGCTGCCGGATGTACGCGGGAGAGCGATCCATTCCCGCCACAGCCGGCAGCCCCTTGGAGAAAAAGAAACGCAAGGGAAACAGTCCCCTTGGTGTCTGAACGTACTTCCCCCTGACGGCCCGGGCAATGGTAGACTCATGCAAGCCCAATCTACCCGCTACATGCCTGTACACCAATGGCTTCAGCCCGGAAGAACCCTCTCGAAAGAAAGCCGCCTGTTCCTCCACGATGAGTCGCATGAGCCCCACCAATGTTCGCCGGCGAGCCGCCAGGCTCCCAAGGAACCATCTGGCGGAGGACATGTGGCGGTGCACGAAAGCGCGGGTGGCGTTCTGCCTTGAATGCAACAGCGCCGGGGGCGGGGGCACCAGCCGAACCGCCGGCAGGTGCTCTTCATTGGCCATCACTTCCCAGCTGTCCCCCGCCTCGACCACCGTGAGATCCGGCAGAATGCTGTGCGCCTGGGTCGCTGGGACGCCCCGCAAGGGGCGGGGCGTCATTCGGGCGATGCGCTCGGCCGAACGCTGGACATCTTCCACCGTTGCGCCGAGTTTGCGCGCCATGAGTTCGAAGTTGCGCTGGGCCAACAGCGGCAGCAGCCCTTTCTTGAGAAGGCGACGAGTCAGCGGATCGGCCTCGCCCCGCTCCTCGAGCTGAACAAGCAGGCATTCGGTGACATCCCGGGCCCCCACGCCCACGGGACACAAACGCAGGATCACCTGACGTACATCCTCCACCGACCTGCGCGCCACGGACAGCTCGCGGGCGATCTTGGCCACGGAAACGGCCAGGTAGCCGCGGCCGTCCAAACACCCAATCAAATATTCGGCAATGCCGGCGCCGTCGGCCACTTCCGTTTGCAGCCGGTACTGCTGGAGAAGATCCCAGCGCCAGGAGGCGCTCGCCTTGCGGGGCCGCTCACCATACCCGCGCCTCTCCTGCCCCCAGGGCTCAACCGGAACGTCCCCATCTCCCGGAGACGCTTCCTCGGACGCCTCCCTGGGCCCCTCGGCCGCCGTCTGGCCATCCACGAGCGCCCCTTCCGCCGGAGCGGGATCGGAATCCAGGAAGGGATGCTCGGCCAGAACCTCACGCATCTGCGCCGATAGCTCCGCGACGGGAGCCTGCAAGATCGCCAGGGACTGCTGCATCTGCCTCGACAGAACAAGCTGCTGGCGTCCGCTTACTTCAAGCTCGGCTCTTATCTCCATTCGACATGGCTTCCCCCGGTGCGTGGGTGAATCGGCATCCGGCCCTGCCAGTGGCGCTGGCAGCGCCGGGTTCCTCCTCCATGACGGCGTGACTCCATCCAGAGGCATGAAGATGAAGCCAGGCGCTACAGCCGAAAATCCTTCCCGAGATAGATTTCGCGGGCCTCCGGGTTGTCAGCCAACTCCCGGGCATTGCCCTCAATTCGAATGCGACCCTCGTACATCAGATACACCCGATCGGTGGCCATCAATGTCTCGCGGACACTGTGATCCGTGATCAGGATCCCCAGACCCCGGGCTTTCAGACGCAAGATGTTCTCTTGGATCTCTGCCACGGCAATCGGGTCGATTCCCACAAAAGGTTCATCCAGGAGCATGAACGACGGCCTGGTCACCAGCGCGCGCGTGATCTCGACCCGGCGCCGTTCCCCACCCGACAGATTGTAGCCGCGGCGGGAGGCGATGTGGGTGATGTCGAGCTCCTCGAGCAATTGCGCACAGCGTTCATCGCGTTCTCGGCTGGGAAGAGCGAGGGTTTCCAGAACGGCCATGATGTTGTCGCGCACGGTCATGCGCCGGAAGATACTGGGCTCTTGCGAGAGGTAGCCGATGCCCATCCGCGCCCGCTTGTGCATCGGCAGGCCGGTGATCTGCTTGCCGTCCAGCAGAATCTCTCCGGAGGAGGGCCGCAGCAGACCCGTGATCATATAGAAGGTGGTCGTCTTGCCCGCACCGTTGGGGCCGAGCAGACCCACGACCTCACCCTGCCGCACCGACAAGCTCACACCACCCACGACCTGGAACTTGCCGTAGAAGCGCACCAGATTCCTGGTCTCGAGTACACGCCCGGAGGGCACCGAACTGGATCGCATCCGAGAGGATGCTTCCTGCCCGGATGGCTCCGGATGGGATGCTCCCGGCCGAGTTGGCTCCGGATGGGATGCTTCCGGCCGAGTTGGCTCAACAGACGACTTCTGCACTGGCTCAGGGTGCCTTCTCATCCAAGACGCTCCCCCCGTCGTAGAACTCCCCCTTCACATGGGACTGGATGGTGTACTCCTTCAGCTCGGGATCGCTCTCGATTCCCACTCCCTTCAGTACATTGTCCCCGTCGGTCAGTCGCACGAAGTGATTGGAACGGACCTTACCGCTCTCATTGTCCCACCAGAGCACCTGTGTTTCCAGCCGCTGGCCTTCCCGGGTACGAATGAGTACATCGCCCCGCGCGGTCAAGTCATGCGAGGCCGGATCGATCTCTCCCTCCAGCGCGGTAAGCCAAGAGCGAATCGTATCTCCTCCCGCATTGTAGAAGTCGACATCCACGCCCATCAACAGGGTCCGATCCTCATCGCCGTAACTGCGGGCTGAGTCAGCGCGCAGGACCCAGCGCAACTTCCCGGCGGCACTCTCCCGGAGCAGGATCCGCTGGAGGGTTTGCACCGGTCCTCCTTCCTCGCCCACCGAGACCGGTCTGTCGCCATCGCCGGCACAACTGAGCAGGACCAGCGAGCCCACCAGGAGGAACCCTCCACGGAGCCCCCCCCCGAGAAAAGCCGCCCGACAGAGAGAACCCCCACGGAGAAAACCCCCACGGAGAAAACCCCCACGAAGAAACCCTCTTCGCAGACACCCTCCATCGAGGGGCCCTCCACGAAGAAACCATCCACGAAGAGGCCCTTCATGAAGGGGCCCTCTGCAAAGAGGCGTTTCCCCGAGACAACCTCCCCCGAGATGCCTTAGCCATTTAGGTGCCAAAGCCTTCATACATCCCCGTCCGTTTGCGGCCCTACCGTGCCTGTGCGCCTGCTCTCCAGATACACCCTCCCGGGACCGGGCGGTTTCCCGGGCCCTGGTTAGCGCACGTCCCATCTCGGGTGCACCCACGCCCACTGCTCGATGTTCTCCTCCAGCAGCTTGCCGAGCACTTCATTGCAGCGCGCTGTATTTTCTTCTTCCGCACGCCGGACCTCCTCTCGGTCGGCATGCGGCCTGGGACGAAGAATCGCTACCTCCTCCCCTGCCCGGAAGCTGTGCCGTCCATCGGGGCGCATGTGGCCCAGGATCGGCACGACCGGTGCGCCGGTGCGCATTGCCAAGCGAGCCGCGCCCAGCGGCGTCCAGGCTGGGTGCCCAAGAAAGGGGACCTTGACCGAATCGACCCTTGTCCGGACATCGATGAGGATGCCCACAATCGCATTCGATTGGAGCTTTCTGAGGATTCCGCGCGCGTCGGCATCCCGGTCATGGGTGGTCACCCCCATCCTTTGCCGGCGGCTCGTGATGTAGCGCTCAAGAAGGGGATCCGACGAACGCCGGTAGACAACCCCGATCTCGAATCCCTCCGCCCTCAGCAGGAGTGGAACCAGCTCCCAGCAACCCATGTGCGCACTCAGTCCGATCACGCCTTTGCCCTTCTCCAGGCAGCGTCGGAGGCGGTCGGAACCCTCGAAATCCGCGATCGTGCCGATGTCCCCTGGAGTGTAGCGCGGCAGGCGGACGAAATCGATCGCGTTGCGTCCGATGCTGCGCATGACCCGCCGCGCGAACTTGGTCCGTTCCTCCTCGGCCCAATCCGGGTAGATGAGCCGGGTGTTGGCGATGATCTGGTCGCGCGGCCCCGGCAAGAATCGGAAGGCATGATCTCCCAGAAAGCCGAAGATCCCCAATCCCCAGCGGCGCGGCAGAAGGGAGATGGTTCCGAAGAGGGCACGCAGGATGTGAAACCGCACCCAGCGCTTGACTGGCTTCAGGCAACCCACGCGCTACCCCTTGTTGACTTTGAGGCAGTCATGGATGTGCACGACCCCTGCGGGGCGCCCGGCCTCATCGACGATCACCAGGGATGTGATGGCACCGGGTTGATTCGCCTCCATCTGGTGCAATGCGGTGACGAGCAAGGCGTCCGGATCGATCGTCCGAGGGGAAGGGTTCATCGCCTCGCCGGCGGTCATGTTCTGAATGCTGCCCCCTGTCCGATGCAGAATCCTCTTGAAGTCGCCATCCGTCAGGACGCCGACCAGAACCCCTTGCGCGTCGACGACGGTCGTCATGCCCAACCGCTTCGCCATGATCTCACCCAGTGCATCAGCCAACTGGGTCTCTCGACTGACGATGGGCACGGAGGCGCCGCTGTGCATGACATCGGCCACCCGGTAGGTGACCTGCCGGCCGAGAATGCCTCCGGGATGCAGAAACGCGAAATCATCCGAGGTGAATCCCTTCAAGCGGCACAGCAATACGGTCAAGGCATCCCCGACGACCTGGAAGAGCGTCGTGCTCACGGTTGGGACCTCTGTGAGCGGGGGGATCTCCTCGACCGGCCCCAGGCTGAGGACCAGGTCCACCGACCGGGCCAGCTCAGACTCCGGCGCCGTGGTCAGTCCGATGATCGTCACGCCCATCCGCCGAAAGGTGGGGATCAGCGCGCTTACCTCGCTGTTTTCCCCGCTCTTGCTGATCAGGAGCGCGACATCCTCGGGGGCTACGATCCCCAGATCCCCATGCAGCGCTTCGACCGGATGAACGTAGAGCGACGGTGACCCGGTAGAGCGCAGGGAAGCGGCGATGCGCTGTCCGGCGAGACCCGACTTGCCCAACCCGAAGATCAGGATGCGACCGCGGCAAGCGTACAGCACCCCGGCGGCGCGCCGGAATGCCTCAGAGCAAAGCAACGGCTCGAGCGACGCAATCCCACGCATTTCCGCGCCGATCACCGCCCGCGCGGTTTCCTGAACGATACCGGAATCCGGCAGGCACTCTCCCACGGTCATCGAATCCTCTCCCGAACAGCGTCCCCCGGAAAGCGCAACCTCCTGACGCACAACCACTCCAGCGGATTGTATTTGGAGTCTCTCCTTGCCCGCCATGTTCTCCCCCGGGCCGCGGTGCCCGGTCAGGTGGCCAAGTCCTGTCTTGGTCAGGCACCTTGTCCCGTCTTGGTCAGGCGCCATGCCGCATCTTGGTCAGGTGGCCGCTTCCAGCCCCGGCCAGCTGTCGGCTTCCAGGACCGGGCTGTGCTCCTCGATCTCGGCAATCAGGGCCCCCACCCGAACCCACTCGTCCAGCAGTGCCGGCATGATCTCCAGCGGAAACTGCGTGGTCGAGTCGCTGAGGGCCCGCGCGGGATCCGGATGGACCTCCGCGAAGATGCCCTCGGCCCCGGCCGCCAGCGCCGCCCGCGCCAGCGCCGGGCCGAAGCGGCGATCCCCACCCGCCCCGGGACGCTGCAACGCATGCGTGGCATCGAATACCACCCGGCCACCGAGTGAGCGCATCAGGGCCACGGCCCGCATGTCCACCACCAAATCGCGGTATCCGAAGCAGCTGCCCCGCTCGGTCAGCAGAATCTCGGCGTCGGGCCGCGCCTCGCGCACCTTGGCGACCGCGTGCGCCATATCGGCCGGCGCCAGGAACTGGCCCTTCTTGATATTGATGGTCCGGCCGGTCTGCGCGGCCGCGGTCAAGAGCCGGCTCTGCCGGCAGAGAAAGGCCGGAATCTGCAGGACATCGACCACTTCGGCCACGGCCGCCACTTCCTCGCGGCAGTGGATGTCGGTCAGGACCGCAACCCCGATCCGCTCACGGACAGCGGCCAGGGTCGCCAGCCCCTCTTCCATCGCCGGGCCCGTATAGGAAGCCGCCGCCGTGCGGTTGTCCTTGCGATAGGAGGCCTTGAACACATAGGTCAGGCCCCGTTCCCGTGCCAGCGCGGCCATGGTCCCAGCGACATCGAGGGCCATGGCTTCCCCCTCCAGGACACACGGCCCGGCGATCAGGAAGGGCCGTTTGGCGTTCGGGGGAATCACGAATCCCGATCCCCCAGGCGGGGCGCTCCCGTTCGACAGGCTCATCGGACGACCTCCCGGCTGGTGGGCTTCTCCAGCCCGGGCAACGCGGGCTGCCCCAACGCATAGTCGCGGGCAGCCCGCACGAAATCCCGAAACAGCGGCGCCGGACGCTGCGGGCGGCTCTTGAACTCAGGATGAAACTGGCAGGCCAGAAACCACGGGTGTCCGGGCAATTCAATCGTCTCTACCAACTCCCGGTCCCGGTTGACCCCGGTGATGCGCAATCCGCCCGCCTCGAGCTTCGCCCGGTAGGTGTTGTTGAGTTCCAGGCGGTGGCGGTGGCGCTCCGAGATGATCTCAGCGTTGTAGGCCTTGCGCAGGAGGCTGCCTTCCTTGGTCTCGCAGTCATAGGCCCCCAGGCGCATGGTCCCGCCCTTGGGCACCTGCCCGCGTTGGTCCGGCAGCAGGTCGATGACCGGATAGGGGGTCGTCGAGTCGAACTCGGTCGAGTGCGCGCCCTCCAGGCCGCACTCGTCTCGGGCATGCTGGACCACCGCGCAGTGGAGTCCCAGGCATATGCCGAAGAAGGGCACCTCGTGACGGCGCGCGTAGCGGACAGCCGCCAGCATGCCCTCAATCCCGCGCACTCCGAACCCCCCCGGCACGAGAACCCCATGGACACCGCGCAGGTATTCCTTGGTATCCTTCGTTTCCAGGACGCTCGACTCGATCCAGCGGACCTTGACCCGGCACCGGTTGGCCACGCCAGCATGGGTGAAGGCCTCCAGGATGCTCTTGTACGAATCGTGCAGATGGGTGTACTTGCCCACGATCGCGATCTCGATCTCGCGGGGGGGACTCTTGATCAACTCGACCATCTTGCGCCAATTCGTGAGGTCGGCTTCCTGGTTGTTTTCGAGACGCAGTATCGAGAGGACATTTTTGTCCAACCCGCCGGCCTGCAGCCGGAGGGGCACCTCGTAGATCGTGTCGCAATCGATTCCCTCAATGACACACTCATGCGAAACATTGCAGAAGAGGGCAATCTTCTTGCGCAGTTCCGCGCCAAGGGGCATTTCGCAGCGACACACCAGGATATCGGGCTGAATCCCGATTTCCGTCAGGCGCCGGACACTGTGCTGGGTAGGCTTGGTCTTCAGTTCGCGCGCGGCCTTCACATACGGCACCAATGTCAAATGCACGAAGATCACCCGGTCGCGGCCCAGCTGCAGGCGCAACTGTCGGATGGCCTCGAGGAAGGGCAAGCCTTCGATGTCGCCCACCGTCCCACCAATCTCGATGATATTGATGTCCGCATCCTGGGCGTGTGGGGTTGTGAGCATCTGGCGAGCGATTTCCTCGGTGACGTGCGGAATGACCTGCACGGTCTTGCCCAGAAACTCACCGCGGCGCTCCTTGGAAATGATCTTGTCATAGATCTGCCCCGAGGTGACACAATTGCGCCCCTTGAGATTCGAATCGGTGAAGCGTTCATAGTGCCCGAGATCCAGGTCGGTCTCGGCCCCATCGTCGGTGACGAACACCTCGCCATGCTGGAATGGGCTCATGGTGCCCGGATCGACGTTCAGGTAGGGATCGAACTTCTGCAGGGTCACCCGGAACCCGCGTTCCTTCAACAACAGGCCCAAGGATGCCGCTACGATGCCCTTGCCGAGCGAGGAACAGACACCACCGGTCACGAACACATGGCGGCGCTGCTCTTCATTGATCGCTGCAATCCCCTGTGCGAAGCTCGACTGGCTCACCTGCTCTCACCTCCTGTGATCTTGACCACCGATCCGCCATCGCCCCGCGCGCCGGCGCCCTGCGTCTCCTCCCCGGTCCCATGCCGCGTACCGCGCAGCTCGCGTCATTCGCCGCCCGCGGCTTGGTGCTGCCCGCCCGCGGCTTCGCGCTGCCCGGCCGCGGCTTCGTGCTGCCCGGCCGCCATCGCCCGTTCTCGTTCCCGTTCCAAGAGCGGCCTCACCCGCTCGAGGTCCGCGGGCGTGTCGACCCCGCCGACCGCGGCCGCGAACTCGATCACGCGGATCGGGATCCCCATCTCGAGGGCCCTCATCTGTTCCAGCGACTCAAGCCTCTCGAGCGCCGACCGGGGCGCGGCCACGATCCGCTGCAGCAGGTCAAACGGATATCCGTACAGGCCGATGTGGGAAAGAACATGGTTCTGGACGGATCGGAACTGCATCTGGAGAGCATCATCCCGGCTAAAGGGAATCGGCGCACGGGAAAAATAGAGCGCCCGTCCCTCCGTAGTGCAGACGACCTTGACCACGCCGGGATCCCGCCAATCCTGCTCCGATTGGAAGCGGGCGCCGCCGGTTACGATCTCAGGAGAAACGGTGTCCGGATTCTCCAGGGCGGCACACACCCGGGTGATCAGCGCCGGATCGATGAGCGGTTCGTCCGCTTGAAGGTTGATGACCGCCTGGGGCTGTGGCCAGAGTTGGGTCGCCGCGGCTGCGACCCGATCGCTGCCGCTGGCATGTTCTCCGGTGTGGACGACGCTGGCGCCGAATCGAGAGGCCACCTGTGCAATCTCGGGACTGTCCGTGGCGATCCAGACGCCGCAGGGACCGGTCGCGGCCCTTGCCCGTCGGTAGCTCCATTCGAGCAGGCTGCGGCCGGCGACCTCGTGGAGAAGCTTCCCGGGGAAGCGGGTCGAGAGCAGCCGCGCCGGAATGATCACAGCTGTGCCCCCGCGCGAGGGTCCCATCGCCAGATGCCTCCTGTCCGCTACAAAGCTCTCCGCGGCAATCCTTTGGCGAACATAGGTCGCCCCTGTCACAGGGGTCAACCTAAGAGTCCAACGAAAGGGAGGTGGAATCCGGGAACGCGGTTACGATCCGATGGGAACGATGCTGACGCGCTTTCGGTTCTTGCCCTTGCGCTCAAACAGGACGGTGCCGTCGATCAAGGCGAAGAGCGTGTCATCCTTGCCGCGCCCGATATTGTCGCCGGGCAAAATGCGCGTTCCGCGCTGACGGATGACGATGCAACCGGCCGTGACCTTCTCGCCGCCGAAGCGCTTCACACCCAGGAACTGGGGATTCGAATCGCGGCCGTTCCTGGAACTGCCGACACCCTTCTTATGAGCCATGACTGCCTCCCAAATCGGTGGCGGGCACTACGGCCGCACGATGTCCTTGATCTTGAGTTCGACCAGATCGGCGCGGTGACCCCGCTTGCGACGATAGTCCTTCCGGCGCTTGTACTTGCCGATGAGAACCTTGGGGCCGCGAAGATGGCCGAGGATCTCGGCCTTCACGGCGGCATTCTCGATCGACGGGCTGCCGACGAGCACCTGATCCCCGTCGGCAATCAGGCGGACATCGCCGATCGTCACCTCCGACCCCGCTTCGCCGTCGAAGGTTGGGACCTGAAGGACGGCGTCCTTGGCCACCCGATATTGGAATCCTTGAAGCGAGACGATCGCGTACACTGCTCCCTCCAGAGCTGCAAACAACTTGGCTCTAATTGCGCAAAGCCGAGAGTATACCCAGATTAGCCTGAGGACGTCAAGCCTTTCGCCGCGCTCCAACGCACGAGGCACCCATCTGCCCCCCCCACCTTGCCGCCGACGGACTCATCCCTGGAATTCGGCCGTCACGTCCTTCTTCGTGTGCGGGAAATAGATCCGCACCTCATCACGTCTGATCCGCGGATCTTCTTGTATATCAAGGCGATACCCGTATTGCCGCTCCAACCGCTCCAGTCGGTGGCCGCGATGGTCGAAGACAAAGGCCGCCAGATCCGGCTCCAAGGTGACTCGGACATCCTTCTCCTTCGACTTGGCCCCCAGCCGTTGGAGGCTCCTCTCCAAACGCATCGCCGCTGCCGGGAGACTCAGAATCTTGCCCATTCCCCGGCAGCACGGACACTCCTCGCTGAAGTAATTCAACAGCGGCTCGCCTTCTCGCTGGCGGGTCATCTCGACCAGCCCCAGGCTGCTCACCGGGTAGATGCGCGTGCGGGCTCGATCCGGCGCGAGCGCGTTTCGCAGGGTTTCGAAGATGGCCTGGCGGTGGCGCTCGTCCTCCATGTCGATGAAGTCCACCACGACGATGCCACCGAGATCGCGCAGGCGCAGCTGACGAGCCACCTCCTTGGCCGCCTCGATGTTCGTCTTTAGAATCGTGTCGGCCTGCGACTTCTTTCCCGTGAACCGGCCGGTGTTGACATCGATGGTGACCATCGCCTCGGTCGACTCGATGACGATGTAGCCCCCCTTCTTGAGCCAGACCTTCCGTTCGAAGCTCTTCGAGATCTCGCTCTCGATACCGTACTCATCGAAGATCGGTCCTTCTCCGGTGTACAGCTTGACGCGCGACTTGAGCTCCGGGGCGTCGGTCTTCAGATACCGCAGTATCTCTTTGTAGACCTCTTTCGAATCCACCACGACCCGGTCGACCTGTTGTGTGAAGATGTCGCGCATCAGGCCCGTGGCCAGGCCCATATCCCGATGGACCGCCAGGGGGGCGGGCTCGGCCGCGGCACGTCTCTCGATCTCCCCCCACATGTCGGTAAGATACTTGATGTCGGTAATGAAGTCTTTCTTCGACCGCTTCTCCCCCACAGTGCGGCAGATCACACCCGCATTGCGCGGCCTGAGCTCACGCAGGATCTTCTTCAGGCGGAGGCGCTCCTCCCGGTCCGCGATCTTGCGAGAGACACCGATGCGATCCAGGCCCGGCATCAGGACCAGATAACGCCCGGGCAAACTGATGCGACCAGAGACCTTGGATCCCTTGGTGCCAATCGGCTCCTTGATGACTTGCACCAGGATCTCCTGCCCCTTCTGCAAGAGCTTGTCGATGGAAACGTCCCGATGGCGGGGGCCGTGTCGATCGCCTTCGTCATCGAGGTCGAAGGCGTCCAGGTCGAGAATCGACGCCAGCATGTCCGAGACGTGCAGAAAGGCGGCCCGCTCCAGCCCGATGTCCACGAACGCGGCCTGCATGCCCGGAAGCACCTTCTCGACACGCCCCTTGTATACGTCACCTACGCGACGCCGGGCCTCTTCACGGTCTACGAAGAACTCCACCAGGGAGGCATCTTCGAGAACCGCCACCCGAGTCTCACTCGGGTCGGCATTGACTACGATTTCGCGAAACATCTGACCTGCTCTCTCCTGGGTGGGTTTGTGACCGGACGCACGCTACCACAGCACCCAATTTCCTTCAATCAGTACGAGACACCTTCACCCGGCCGGGGCGTCCGAGCCACGGTGATCAAATCGACACCCTCGGCCCCCGCCTCCAGCAACAGCCCGCGGGCCAGACGCAGGGTCGTTCCGGTCGTAGCCACATCGTCGAGCAGCAGAAGCGCGCCGTCGGCGCGACCCCGGACTGTCATGGCACAAGCCAGCAGGCGCCTTCGTTCGGCCGCCCGGCGGCCGGTCAGGGGTGGGTTGTACCTGGCCCGCACCAGGAGGGGCACAACCGGAAGCCCGATCTCGCGAGCCAACCCCGCGGCCAGGCGCTCCACGGCTGCAAACCCACGCTCACGCACCCGCACCGGATGCGTGGGAACCGGCACTACCGCACACCACCCTCGATGGCGGCCGACCGCGTGGATCAGCTGCCGGACCAGCAGACGTTCGGCAAACGGATCCTCTCGGTACTTGTAGGCATGAACCATCTCTCGCAAGGTGGCCTCGAACGGGCCGCCCGACAGGACCAGGTATGCCCCCGCCCGATCGGCGCGCAGCTGCCGGATGACCTTGCCGCGATCAGGCAGCCGGCATCTACGGCATGCACAGGGCCCACCCGTGGCGTGGCCGCAAACCGGACAGCTCACCGGAGCCGCCAGCTCCAGCAGAGCGTGGAGCACCGCCCGCAGGACAGCACCCGCAGGCCGGACGGCCCGCCGAACCCCATCCAACTGGCCGCGGCCAGACCGATCTAGGCGAGTCCCAGCCAATGTCGCGAGGCGCTGCCCAAGGCGCGCACCCCCGGCAAGGAGCCGATCGAGACGATTCATGTCCGACTGAGAAAGCAGCTCTCATGCCACGACCCCGCCATCCAGATGCGATCCAGGCCATGCCAGGACCTCATACGATGCCAATGTTCATCCCGCGTCCGGGCCCACACCGGGCCTGCGTTCGGCGCTCACCCTGCGGCCCACGCTCACCCCTGCGGCCGCGGCCCGTGCTTCGGTTGCGGCGCGTGCGGCGCTCCCCACCACAGCCAGGCGGCCAGCGCCAGGAAGCCCAGCATGAACCACTGGCTGTGCACAAGGTGCAGCCCGCCAACGGAGACCCCGTCCTCGGCCGCATAGTAGCGTGTGAAATCGACCAGGAAACGGATTACGGACGAGGCCGCCAGGTAGGCCGCCAGCAGCCGTCCGGAACGGCGCAGCGGAACGGACACGCGCGCGAGCGCGAAGAAGAGCAAGAAGCTCGCCACACTCAAGTAGAGCTGCGAGGGATGAATCGCCGCATCTCCCAGAACCCAGTGCGCGTGCGAACCGGGTGGAAATCGAACCGCCCAGGGAAGACTGCACGATTGCCCAAAGCAGCATCCATTGAAGAAGCACCCGATGCGGGTGATGCCCTCCCCCAGCGCGATGGCCGGCGCGGTCAGATCACCCACCTCACGAAACGCCCAACCCTTCGAGCGTATGTAGAGGGCACCCACAATGATGGCTGCGATCACACCACCGTATTGGGTCAAGCCGCCCCGCCACACGCGGAAGAGCTCGGCCCAGTCAGCCTCGAACTCGCCCGGATGCTGCAAGGCATAGTAGAGACGTGCGCCGATGAGCGCGCTCGCGAGCACCCACCAGGCCATCTTCATCAAGTCCTCATCCTGATACCCCAGCGGCCGGGCGCGACGGCTGAGCCACAGACTACCGAACAGGAAGGCCAGCGCCAGGCCTAGGCCGTACGCATGAACTTTCAAAGGCCCCAGTTCAAACAAAATCGGCTTCAAAGATGATCACCTTCCCCCGAGGTCATTGATACTCGTTCCTTCGGGCAGTCACGCCCACAAGCAGACCGGTCGCCGCCAGTATGGTTACCATGAACGAACCCCCGAAGCTCAAGAACGGCAACGGCAGACCGGTCACCGGCGCCAGTCCCAGGGTCATGGCCACATTGACGGTCGTGTGGTAGAAGATCAACATGACGATTCCGGTGGCCACCACACTCCCGAAACGCGATCGTACCCGGCGCGCCAGGATCAGTCCACGAATCATCAATAGGCCGAAAAGACCGAGCACGGTCACGCCACCCGCGAAACCGTACTCCTCGCCGACGACCGAGAAGACGAAGTCGGTGTGCTGTCTCGGCAGAAATGCCAGACCTGTCTGGGAACCCCTCCCCGGTCCCTTCCCCACGCCCTGTCCTGATCCGATGGCGATCTTCGACTGGATGACCTGATAGCCAGCACCGGCCGGCTCTCGCTCCGGATGCAGGAAGGAGCTGATTCGGGTTCGCTGGTACGGCGCGAGGCTATTCCACAGGCGGGGCGTCTGGAGGCCGATTCCGATCTGCAGCACCGCGAACAGGCCCACCAGAAGCCAGTTCACCCGCCGCCAACGCAACAGCGCGCAGCTTCCCAGAAGAAAGGGAACCCACAAGAGGATCTGCCCCGAAAGAACCGCGGTCAGTGCTGGCGAGGCCAGCACGAACAATACCAGCCACGGCAGACCGGCCCACAACAGCATGACGACCGCGATGGCGGGATAGCTGAGCGAGGTTCCCAGGTCCGGTTCGCGCAGGACCAGGAGAAAGGGCAGGCTCGTGAGCAGCAGAGCGCCGGCCAAAGACCAGAACCGGGACAAATCGCACCGTTTGCGGGCCACGAAATGGCCCAGGAACAGGATGAACGCCAGCTTGGCCGGTTCCGAGGGTTGCACACGGATCGGCCCCACGACCAGCCACCGGCGCGCGCCGTAGTGCGCCTGTCCGGCGAAGAGCACCAGCAGGAGCAACAGAACGGCCAGGAAGAAGAGCAAGGGTGAAATGTCTTCCAGGAATCTAGGCGGCAACCATGCAAGCAGGCCGGCCGCCATGATGCCCAACAGGATGGAGGCAATGTGTCGTGTGAACTGCTCGGCGTCACCACTCGGCGAGATGACGGTTGCCGAGTACACGGCGGCCGAACCGGCGATCAGCAGCCCGATGACCGGAAGGATCAGCAGTGGCTCCCAGAAGTAGGTCTGCTTACGTACCATGTCAGAGCGCCCCCGGCGCTCGAAGAAGGCCGCCGCCCCCCTCATCCGCCGGCTCTCTGGACCGAACGGGATCTGCCGGGGGGGGGCATGCCGGGGGGGAACCGAAGTATGGGTCGCGCGGCCGATCCAGGTGCGCGCCCAGCTCGTCTGCCCCGCCCCGTTTCGAGTCGGGAGAGACGCCGCGGCCAAGGTTGGGAGAGACGCCGCGGCCGAGGTCGGGAGAGACGCCCCGGCCGAGGTCGGGAGAGACGCGCGGGTGGAGTTGGTGGTCGAGCGCGAGAGGATCTTCACGCAGAAAAACCTCCAGCACCTGCTGAACCAAGGGGGCCGCCACCACCCCCCCGTGGCCGGCTTCCTCCACGATTGCCAGCACGACAATACGCGGCTCATCGATCGGCGCTACCGCCAGGAAGAGAGCGTGATCCTCACCGTGAGAGTTCTGAGCTGTTCCCGTCTTACCTCCAATACGGAATCCCGGTACGCGAGCCCGGTGCCCAGTGGCCCGCTCACTCTCGACCGCATGCTCCAGCAGCTCCCTGACCAGGCGCCGCGTCTCCGGCGTGCTGTCGATGACCCGGCTGCCGGCATCCCGATCCGCGCTCCAGGTCACGGTGCCATCCCGCAATACGGCCCGGCGAGCCAGATGCGGCCGGCGCTGTACCCCATCGCTGACGAGCGCCCCTATGTACACCGCTACCTGTAAAGGAGTTAGTATGATCTCCCCCTGTCCGATCGAGAGATTCAAGGCGATTCCTTCCGGCGGCGTCGTTCCCAGACGCCGGCGATACCATTCCATGTCAGGAATCAGTCCCTCGCGCTCATCGGGTACGTCGATGCCGGCTGGCCGATCAAGACCCAAGGAGTTCATGTAGCGCAGGAGCCGGCGCAGCCCCATCTCACGCGCGAGCTGATAGTAGTACACGTCGCAGGACTGCCCGAAGGCCTCGAACAGATCCACACGCCCATGGCCGGTCTCCTTCCAACAACCGAACGTGCGATTCCCGAATGTGTAGCTTCCGTTGCATGCATCAAACCGAGTAGTCCGCGAAATCACCTGGGCATCGATGCCCGCCAGCGTCGACACGACCTTGAACAGCGACGCCGGCGGATAGCCGGCCTGAATCACCCGATTCAGAAGAGGCCGGTCCTCGGCATTGAGTGCCGCCCATTCTTCGCCGGAAAGTCCATGAGCGAACCCGTTCGGATCGAAGGACGGGCTGCTTGCGCAGGCGAGAATCTCTCCGGTCCACGGGTCGATCGCCACAAGCGATCCCTTGATCGGCAGGCCGCGCCGCCGGGCCAGTGCGTCCGGCTGGAGTTGGGTACGGGCAAGGGCCTCTTCCGCCACGGACTGGAGCTGCGCGTCGATGCAAAGATGCAGATCCGCTCCAGGCTCAGGAGGCTGGGGAGGCAGATCGGGAAACAGGTCGGTAACTCGTCCGAATGCATCGACCCGGACATAGGTTTCGCCGCCGCGGCCCCTCAGGATAGACTCATACTGGCGTTCGAGACCGGATCGCCCGATCAGCTCCCCGCGGCGGTACTTGTGATCGGTGCGCAGCAACTCCTGCTCGCTGACCTCCCCCATGTACCCCAGGATGTGGGCCGCCAGATGCCCCTGCGGATACCAGCGCAGCGGCACTTCCGCGATTGTGATGCCCGGAATCGGCTCGAGCCGCTCGAAGAAGGGACCCAATGCGGTGGGGTCCACATCGCGGTCGAGCAGCAGCGGTTCAAAGCGGTTGCGATACAGCCGGGCACGCTGCGCCAAATCCTCTGCATCGCGGCCGAGCAAACGGGCCACTTCCTCGATGGCTTCGCCAAGATAGCGGGCACGCTTGTAGGCCGGATGCCCGGCCTCCAGACTGAGGTTGAAGCTCACCCGGTTGCCGGCCAGCAGCCGGCCCTCTCGGTCGAAGATCCGGCCGCGCAGGGCCGGGATCGGCTCACTGCGAACCATATTCTCGCGGGCCAACTCCGCGTAATGGGATCCGCGCGTGATCTGTAAGAAGAAGAGCCTCCCCCCCAGCAACAGCATCAGGGCCGCGACGCTCAGGGTCAGCGCCAGCGCACGGGATCTGCGCGCGCGCAGATTCTCAGGAAACGGCACGGCGAACCCCCTTGCGGAACAGGCGGGGCAAGAGCGCCGCCGCCAAAGGAACGACGACTCCAGTATAGGCGGCCGTTGCGGGGGAGACCGCCAGCCACACGAGAAGATTGCGCCAAACCCCTCCGCTGCCAACCACCAGGACCCTGACGAGATCATGCGCCAGCAGCAGCAGGGCGATCAGCACGGCTTGGACCAGTGGATGCTCCCGGTTGACCATGGGCGATGCGCCGGCCGCTGCGAAACCCACGCAGGCCAGCAGGAGGCTCTCCAGACCAAGGTAGGCTGGCTCGGCGCAACCGCGCAGCAGTCCCACCGCGAATCCGATGATCACGCCTCCCCGCCCTCCGCCGTAGAGCCCTGCATACACGACCAGTGCCAGGGATAGGTCAAGGTGGACCGTTCCCAGAACCAGACGCTGACCGACTGTAGATTCGAGCAGAGTAATCCCAAAGAGGAGAAAGAGATAGCGTAGATAGAACATGCTCAATCCCCCCGCCGGACGCCTTCGTCCCCACTGCCCGGGAGGCGGACCGAATCGGCCGCGGCGACCAGCAAGAAGAGCTCCTCGGTCTGGTCCAGATCCACGAAGGGCCGCAGCGCCACACGTTTGACGAGTCCGGTGCTGTCGTCCTCTGTACTCACAACCTCGCCAATGGGAATGCCAGATGGGAAGACACCCCCATACCCCGAGGTCACCACCCACTCGCCCTCGCCGACCTGACTCTGCAGCGGAATGCCCTCGAGGCGCAGAACCCGCTGCCGCCGGTCCCAGTGAAGGCGACCCACGTAGCGAGAGTCCTGGAGCATTCCGCTGATGGTGAGGCCATCGTGACGCCATGTGCGGACGAAGCTGATCTGCGGATCACACATCGTGATCACACCGACCAGCCCGGCCACGTCCAGAACGGTCTGCCCGACCGCCACTCCCGATTCGCTCCCCCCCGCCAGGGTCAAGACCTCTCCAAAACGGTCCACACTGCGCCCGATGACCTCCCGGGGCATCAGGCTCTGCAGTGAACGCTCGGCGAATCCCAGGAGGTTGCGTAGCCGGGCATTTTCGCGCATGGCCTCCCGCCAGGCGGCCCGGTCCAGGGCGCAGAGCGCATTCTGCTCCCGTCGGAGGACATCCCCAGCCGCACGATCGAATCGGGCCGGCACGTACTCACTCGCCAAACAGAAGGGCGCCAATACCGTGCGGCGCAGGAAGGTCGCACTGCTGGCGCGAAACGAGGACCCGGCCAAGAGCAGGATGAGCGAGAATCCCACGGCAAGTCCCAGGATGATCCCATCACCGATCCCTGGATGAGCCGGACCCTTGCGCATCATCAACTGCCACTCCGCCCGTCGCAGAACCATCTTGGAAAGATCGGGGCCTCGCCCGCACCGCCGCCTGACCCGCCAGACCGGCTAGCGGCCGGCACACCGGGACACGCCACGGAACGAGCCATGAACCGAACCATGGGACGAGCCGCTAGACGTTGCTCTTCATGAGGACCTTCTCATAGGTCTCGATCTGATCGAGGATTTTCCCGCAACCCAGCACGACACATAGCAGCGAGTCCTCGGCTACCGTAATGGGCAGGTTCGTCGCCTCCCGCAGGAGCATGTCCAGGCCGCGGAGCAGGGCGCCGCCCCCAGTCATCACAATCCCCCGGTCGACAATATCAGAGGCCAGTTCGGGCGGGGTCTGCTCGAGTGATTGTTTCAGGCCCTCGACAATGGCGCTGATCGGCTCCTGCAGCGCCTCGCGGATCTCGACCGAGGTCACCTTGATGGTCTTGGGAATCCCCCCGATCAGATCGCGGCCCTTGATCTCGAGTTCGAGCTCCTCTTCCAGAGGAAAGGCGCTGCCGATTTCCATCTTGATCCGCTCGGCCGTGCGATCGCCGATCAGGAGGTTGTAGGCACGCTTGACGTACTGCTGGATCGCTTCGTCCATCTTGTCGCCGGCGACCCGGAGACTGGTGTCGTGAACGATGCCAAAGAGCGTCATCACCGCGATCTCAGTGGTGCCGCCACCGATATCGATCACCATGTTGCCGAGCGGCTTATCGACAGGCAACCCAACCCCGATCGCCGCAGCAATCGGCTCGGCCACCAGAAACACCTCCCGGGCGCCGGCCCGCTCGGCCGAATCGCGTACCGCCCGCTTCTCCACCTCGGTGATGCCCGAAGGAACGCTGACGATGATGCGCGGATGCACGAGGAAGCGGTGCCGCTGAACCTTGGAGATCAGCTTGCGCAGCAGCTCCTCGGTCATCTCGAAGTCGGCGATCACACCGTCCTTCAGCGGCCGAACCGCCTCGATCGCCTGAGGCGTGCGGCCCAGCATCTCCTTGGCCTCGCCCCCGACCGCCAACACCTTGCGGGTGGCCTTCTCGACGGCCACGACCGAGGGTTCGTTGAGCACGATCCCTCTGCTCTTGACGTAGACCAACGTGTTCGCCGTGCCCAGGTCGATGGCCACGTCGTTCGACATGTAGCCGATTAGCTTGCTCAAGAACATGCTCAGCCTCGCCAGATCGGGCATCCCTGCCCACGCGGAGCGGAGAACTCGCGCTATTTTGCTGATTTCCAGGGAATTAGGCTCTTCTCTGAATGTGCTCGGGCGCAAAGTAGCAAAAGGAGGTGCCGCGCGCAAGTATTATGGTGGTTTTGCACTTGGCGCGATGGGGCGAACTGAAGACACTTGACCGGTGTAGGGGGGATTGGTAGCTTCTCTATCAAATTGCGTATATTCACCTATACTCTCCCCGATATCGTGGAGAGTGGGTCGGGACGGAGGAGGGAAACTCGTGAAGAAGTTGCGACTGACAACCCTGGTTCTGGCCGCTGGCCTTCTCTGGCCGATGGCCGCCGGCGGGCAGGCAACCGACGCTCCCGGGCGCACCCGCGGCGTCATGTCCGGCGTGGTCAGCGACGCCTCCGGTACAGGCCTTGCCGGAGTCAGCGTGAAGATCTTCGAGGAGGGCTTCATCCTGGCTGAGACCCAGACTGAGGCCGACGGCGGTTACCGACTGGAATTCATGTACTTACCCGATATCGATTGGTCTCTCATCGCCTGGTTCGTACCCCTCTCCGACGATCTCATTCCCGAGATCGTGATTCTGAGGGAGAGCCTCAAGTCGAAGGATAAGGAACTCTGGAGTCGCTGCTTGCCACGCATTGAACTCCAGGCGCGCGTGAAGCAAGATGTCACGCTGCTCAATGAGAGTGACAAGCTCGCTCAGATGTCCCAGCTCGATTGCATGGAGAACTAGCAACGTGCGGCAGGAGGCTCCGCCGGGACACCATGCCGTGGTCGACGCGCCCTGGGCGCAGCCGTTTTGAGGGAACCGGAGGGATCAGTCATGAAGCGCGGACGCCTGGCGGCGGTGTCGCTCTTGTTGGTGCTCGTGGTGTGGGTCGTCAGCTGCAGCGATGACAACCCTGTTCGGCCGACCCTTGCAAGCGGCCCTCGGCCGCCAAGCTGGCTCTATGTGTCGGCCACGGCCAATGACAGAATCACCTTGCGCTGGGACGATGTCAGCGTTCAGGAAGCCGGCTACCAGGTTGAGCGCTCACCGAGCGGGTCGGACGGATCCTGGACCGTGATCGACTCGGTCGCCTTGGACACGGATGTCTACATGGACCGTACCGTGACCGATTCTTCGCTCTACTACTATCGCCTCCTGGCCTTCGACAACATCGGCCGAACGGGAGACCCCACCGAGCCCGTATGGGCTCGCGCGCTGGACAACCATACGCCCACTATCCCCAGTGCACCCTTTCCGCCCAGCGACTCGACCCGCATCGAAGGACCGAGCATCACGTTGGGATGGACCTCAACCGACAGCGATGCCGGCGACACGATCGAATACGACGTGTACTTCGGCCAGTCGCAGACCGGACTCACCAAGGTGGCCGCCGGCATCCTGGAATCATCCTACGTTCCCCCGGATGAACTCATCCTCACGCGCGCCTATTTCTGGCGCGTCGTAGCCCGCGATGACAAGGGAGCCACGGCCCTCTCGCCCATCTGGAATTTCGGAACCCGGATCGAGCAGGTCGACGTTCCCGCCGGGTACTTCTTCTATGGAGATTGCGGCCGTTTCTATCCTGAAGAGCCCGCGCGCTTCTGCAGCGATCAGAACCCGGTGTACCTGGACGCCTTCAACATCGATCGCTTCGAGGTCTCCAATCAGCTCTATGCGCGGTTTCTGCAGTCCCTGCTCGACAGCCTCAAGTTGCGCGTCGAGGAGGGCGTTGTCATGCATCGCACCGACAACATCGTCTTCGCCGAGGTCTACCCGGACGGTGACAGCGATTCGGGTATCGAGTTCTTCCCCCACGAGGGCCAGCGGGGCCTGTTTGTGCCGCGGCCCGGGAAGGAGAATCATCCCGCCGTGGAGGTCAGCTGGTACGGCGCCCAACGGTACGCCCAGTTCATGGGCCGGGAGCTGCCCACTCAGTATCAGTGGGAGAAAGCCGCCCGCGGTACATCCACGCTCCTGGGGGACTCCACCTTCACCATCATAGGCCCGGGCGATACGACCACAGTGACGGTCGGACTCGGATTTCCCTATCCCTGGGGCGAGGTCTTGGACAGCCACCGCTGCAACTACCGCAACAGCGGCGACCCCTTCGAATCAACCGTCGGCGTTGCAACCACGCCCGGTGGCTTCTATGACGGTTCCTCACACAGTGGCTACAGCACCGGCAGCAATGAGAGCCCCTATGGGATCTTCGACATGGCCGGCAATGTAGCGGAATGGTGTCGTGACCAGGCATTTCCGAATGCCAATCAGAAAGTGGTCCGTGGCGGTGGCTGGAGATCGCGGGCCACCGCTTGCCTCACGTTCTGGCGGCAAGAGAGCGGAACCGACTCAACGGACAATGCCCTTGGCTTCCGCACAGTGGGAACACCCACAATGGGAGAAGAGAAGTAACCGGCGGGGCCACCCAGGGCTTCGGTCACGATCCGACACGCGACACCCCCCCTGGAGGGCGGCCCCTTTTGAGGGAGATCCGCAGTATGCCGAACATCACCTTGCCCGACCACAGCGTGCGGGAGGTTCCGGAAGGCACCTCCTTGCTGGAGGTCGCCGCCCGCATCTCCAAAGGACTTGCCAAGCGCGCCGTCGCCGCCTTGGTCGACGGCGATCTCACCGACCTGTCCGTGTGCCCCAACCGCGATGTCGAGGTCCGCTTCGTCACCTTCGCCGACCCTGAGGGACTCGACGTCTTCCGGCATTCCTCGGCGCACCTGATGGCTGAGGCGGTGGTCGCGCTGTTCCCCGAAGCCAAGCCGACGATCGGGCCCGTGGTCGAGGAAGGCTTCTACTACGACTTCGACCATGCCCCTTTCTCCGAGGAAGATCTCGAGCGCATCGAGCAGAAGATGCAGGCGATCGTGCGCGAGGGACGGCCGCTCGCGCGTCTCGAACTGTCACGGCAGGAGGCCCTCGAGCTCTTCAAGGGAAACCCCTACAAGGCAGAGATGATCTCCGAGATGGATGCTGGGGAAATCATCTCGGCGTATCGGCAGGGCGACTCCTTTGTCGATCTCTGCCGCGGCCCGCACGTCCCGGACATGAATCGCATCCGGGCGTTCAAGCTTCTCAAGGTGGCCGGAGCCTACTGGCGCGGGGATTCTCAGAACCGGATGCTTCAGCGCATCTATGGCATCAGCTTCGATGATCCCAAGGAACTCCGCGCCCATCTGAAGATGCTCGAGGAGGCCAAGAAGCGCGATCACCGCAAGCTGGGCAAGGAGCTCGACCTGTTCTCCTTCCACGAGGAGGGGCAGGGATTCCCCTTCTGGCATGACAAGGGAACGATCATCTACAACGAGCTCTCCGACTACATTCGGGAGGAGTGCCGCCGACGCGGGTATACCGAGGTGCGCACGCCGATCATCCTCAACCAGGATCTCTGGCTGCGTAGCGGGCACTGGGACCACTACGCCGAGTCGATGTACTTCTGCGAGATCGACAAGAAACCCCACGCGGTCAAACCGATGAACTGCCCCGGCGGCCTGCTCGTCTATAAGAGCCGCATGCATTCCTATCGCGACTTGCCGGTTCGTCAGGCGGAGTTGGGACTGGTCCATCGCAATGAGCTCTCGGGCGTGCTGCATGGGCTCTTCCGGGTGCGTGCGTTCACTCAGGATGATGCTCATGTCTTCTGCACGGAAGAGCAGCTCACCGACGAGGTCGTGAAGCTGATCGAGTTCTGTATCGACGTCTACAGAACCTTTGGCTTCCCGGATCCTGAAATCAAGCTGTCGACCAAGCCGGAGAAGTACATCGGCAGCGATGAGATCTGGGAGCTGGCCACGCGGGCGTTGCACGACGGTCTCGAACGGCTGGGACTGCCTTTCGCTGTCAATGAAGGCGACGGGGCATTTTATGGACCCAAGATCGACTTTGACATCCGCGATTCCCTGCGACGCAGCTGGCAGTGCGGTACCGTCCAGGTCGATTTCTCGATGCCGAGCCGTTTCGACCTGACGTATGAGGGCGCCGACGGGCAGTCCCACCGGCCGGTCATGCTCCATCGCGCCATCCTCGGCAGCCTGGAGCGCTTCATCGGCGTGCTACTCGAGCACACCGCCGCGAAGCTGCCGCTGTGGATCGCCCCGGTGCAGGTGCGAGTCATCCCCGTGACCGACGGCCATCTGCCCTATGCCGAGTCGGTCGCTGACCAGTTGCGGGCTGGCGGCCTACGCACCGAGATCGACCGGCGCAATGAATCGGTGAGCAAGAAGGTCCGCGCGGCGCAGCTCGAGCAGATCAACTACATCTTGGTCGTGGGCGACAAGGAGGTTGAGGCCGGCACCGTGAATGTACGCACGCGCGACAATGTCGTCCATGGCCCGTCCGAAGTGAGCGCATTCTTGGAGAAGCTGCACGGCGAAATCCGCACGCGCGCCCTCGCGCCCGAGTAATCCAATCCCGGCTCCGTCACAGACCCCCGCCCTTGCCCCGCAGGATCCCATCCAGGGATCCTGCTCAAGGCCAGCCGGCTCGACCGATGGGGACCTCTGGACGGCTGACCCGCCCGGGATGACTGCGCGGCCCGGCCGTTGGGACACCTGGACGAACAACCCGCCCAGGATGACTGCGCGGCCCGGCCGTTGGGACACCTGGACGAACAACCCGCCCGGGATGACTGCGCGGCTCGACCGTTGGGACTCCTGGACGAACAACCCACCCGGGATGACTGCGCGGCTCGACCGACTCGGCTTGATCGATGAATGCCCACCTGTCCCGAGTAGCGCTCAGATCAAGTCGCATGGGACCGTCCCCACGACGGCATGCGACTGTCTCCCTCTCCCGTACCCTCCGGCACACTCCCGCGCCCTCCCGAGCCCTCCGGCGCACTCCCATGCCCTCCGGCGCACTCCCGCGCACTTCACCCGCCTCGTTGCCTGGCCTGCCGCAACATGGCATGTGAATTGCTACAGAATTCACATGAGCACGGGCGCACAATTCATACGAGAGATGTAGTTTAGACTTGTATCCCGATAGTGCATGTCGTAGAGTTGACTAGTTATCCTGTAATGCTCGCCTGAACGCACCAACAACTGAATCCATCGTCCGGTCGATGCTTTCTTGCTCAATCCCGTGGCGGTGCGAACTCCATAGCGGACAATCGGAAGTGTGCATCGCCACCGCCGCCGGCATCGGGAGCTGTGGCAAGGCTCACCTGGCAGGGGCGCCCGAGGAGCCGGGGCTGGGACCTCAACAGCCACGCCGTGGTTCTGAGGACCACTCCCTATCCCGGCGCAGGAACAGAAATTCCATACAAGGAGGTGGAACGTGGCGCATCTCTATATGGTTCATGAATCGCAGGCCGGAATCGTCGCCGAGTCGACACGCTCTGATTCCGCCAGGCATCGTGCCTGGCGGCCGGGACCTTCGCCCGAGTCGGGAGAAACACCGTCACAAGCCGTACAGCCAAGATCGGGCCGCGCGCCACGGAAGCCTCATGCCAGGCTCTTTCGTGGGCGTCGGCACATGTCCGCAAACGAAGTGGTCGGCCATCTGCGAGAAGCCGTTCACAACATGTACAACGCGGAGATGAGCGCCTGTGTGTGGTTCAGTGAGATTCTCCGCCGGGAGCTGTATCGCACATACGGCTATGCTTCGATTCACGCCTTCGCCTCCGAGGAACTCGACTTCACTCCCAACCGAATCGCCCGCTATCTGCGGTTGATCGAGGATCTCAGGGACTTACCCCGCACCCGCAGCGCCCTCTATTCGGGCCGGATCGAGTGGACGAAGGTGCGCGAGATTGCCAAAGTGGCAAGTGCCCGCAACGAGCGGAGTTGGCTGAAGTGTGCATCCCGATGCAGCCGCCGCGAACTGGAAGCCCTGGTCAGACGCGCCAAGAGGAAGAATGACCTCGCTGCCCGCCAGAACGATCAGCAGCCCAACCTCCAGGCCCTTCCGTTGCCATCGACGCAACCCGGGACTCAAGTCGCAAGAGGAGAGCAAACACCGGCGGCGTCAATATCCGTGGCTGGCGCCCCCGCCGGATCGCCCAGCGCCTCCGCCGGGGCTGTCGCCCCCGACGGCCCGCCCGGCGATCTCAGTGCCGCTGAGAGCAGTGTCCCCGACGGCCCGTCCGGCGATCTCGGTGCCGCTGAGAGCAGTGTCCCCGACGGATTCCTTGGTTCTGCCGACGTCTTCGGGCACGGTGAGGTACAAGGTTCTGAGGAGCTGGCTGCCGACGGACCCGTGTCGGTCCTCCTTCGCCTGCTTCCCGTGGAGGCTGCCCAGTTCGAGGCGCTGCTTGCCAATGCCAGAAAGCAAGGGCTGTTCCCACCCAACACGACGAAGGCCCAGATCGTCTTGCAGGCACTGCATGCGTTCGTCGCATCGGCCTCGCGGCCGCGGTCGATCGGAACCCACGCCCCCGCCGTCGATGAACGCACCACAGGGACCGTGACACCCGATGCGTTCTCCCCGCCTGAAGATGACGGCATCCAGTCTTCGGATGACAACCCTGGCCGCGTGCCGAACCGAACCGACTCTCTCCCGAGCCCCGGGAGTCCCTTGCCCCGGGGCACAGGATCAACTCCTTATCAAATAGTCATTTACAAGTGCGAAGCGTGCCAGAAAGCGACGGTCCAGACTCAGTTGGGCCCTCGACGAGTGGGCCGCCCTGTTCTCGAAGCGGCCCACTGTGATGCCGTCCTGATCAAACCCGGGAGCCGGAATCGCTCATCTATACCTCCCTCGGTACGGAGGAAGGTCATGGTACGCGACGGACACCGATGCAGAGCTAGGGGATGCCAGAATACGCAGTTCCTTGAGGTTCACCACATCGTCCCCCGGGACCGGGGTGGATCGAACCACCCTGACAACCTTGTCGTGCTCTGTAGCATCTGCCATCGGCTGTGGCATGAGAAGAACCTCGACGAGCGGTTTCTGAAGCTGACCACGCAATAGCGTGGCCTTCGCCAGTCATCGCGCTACATCATCACCTGGGACAAGCGGCATCACCTGGGACAGGCGGCATCATCTGGGACAGGCGGCATCACCTGGGACAAGCCGCCTGAGTAGGCATTACACCGGATCGATCGGGGCCTTCACGCATCGCTGTGGATTGCTCACATTTGGATCTCCGCGGACCGCCGCCACCCGGGCGGGTCCGCGACACTCGGGTATTGCCGCCCCAGGATGATGCCGCCCCAGGATGATGCCGCCACCCCCTCGGGTGTCGTCTGTCCTGGGTGGTACCGTCGTCGACTCGTGCGGTGGCCCTGGCTGGTTGGGGAACGTGCATCCGTTCGTGATAGGGGAGCTGACCCGAGATAGCTAATGCTGGACGGATGCAATATCCAACGGTAGGGTTTGTCCCATGAAACACCACGACGATGGCAATTCCATCTTGGAAGCTGGAGTCGGCCACCGGTCCTCTTCCCGCGGCCATGTGCCGGTCACCGCGCTGTCGGGACAGCGCGAGCCTGCAATCGACGTGCACAGAAGAGATGCAAGACCGATCCTCGTCCCGGACCTGGAGGCATTGTCGTTTCGGAACCAGGCGTGCTCCCCTGTGAGTGCGGCGCGGCGCATCGAACGCACCGGCGAATGGCGCAAGGGCCTGGTCCGGCCGACTCCCATTGGACACCTCGGACACAATGCGATGCGCTCAGGGCTTGTGCTGTTTGCGCGGTGTCACGCTATCCGTCATCGCCACGGCCGCTGGGACTCTGGAGCCCAGATCCTGGTGACGCCGAAGGACACTGCGGCCATGCTTCCCCAAGCCACTGACCAACCAGTTGGTTCCTTCAAAGATCCTCCGCCGCCAGCCCGGCAGAGAAGTTGTCTCGATCCGACCCCAGGAAGGGCCACCAATCCCGGCCAAGGCCCTCCCTATCGGTCTGACAACCTGGGCTTCATCCACCGTCAGGCAGGCCAGGCGGAGCTGTCATGAGTGATGCGGAGACGTCCGGGACCCAGAGTACGTGGTCCCCGGAAGGTGGGCCCGGTTCGTGGGATCGGGATGTTCGCTCGGATCGGCCGCGAGCGATCCTTTGCTTCGCCTCTTCAGACTTCGAGGCCCCGCAGTGGGTCAATGCGCAGCACCTCATGTGGCGCCTTTCCCAGCAACGCCGGGTGCTGTATGTCAATAGTCTCGGATTGCGCACCCCCCGCTTTGATCGGCGCGATCTTTCGAAGGTTCTCCGCCGACTACGGGGATTGGCACGACTCACCTACCAGCCGGACGCAAGCCACGACCTCCATGTATTTTCTCCGGTCAGCCTTCCGCCCAGACCCGAGCCCCGCTGGCAGGCTGCTTCGGCGTGGCTGCTTCTGTTTCGTCTGCGCCGCGCCCTGCATCAGCTGCACATGTCAGACCCCATCGTATGGACCTTCCTGCCCAGCGCTGAACCGATTCTTGCCAGCCTGGATGCTCGCTCGGTCGTCTATCACTGCGTCGATGCCTACGATGCAAATCCGGATGTCGATCAGGCCCTGATCCGGGCCCTCGAGGAAAAGGTTCTCAGTCGCGCCGACCGGGTCATCGCCACATCCCGGCCACTCCACGAGCGCCTGCGGGTGCGACATCGCCGCGTGCATCTCATGCCAAACGTTGCTGACTTGAGTGCGTATCCTCCTCCAGGGTGCCCGCCGCCCCAGCCGGGTGATCTAGCACAGGTGCCGGCCCCAAGACTCATCTACGTGGGAAACCTGGCGGCATACAAGTGTGACATCCCCGTGCTTGAAGCAACGGCCCGCGCACACCCCAGCTGGTCTTGGATCTTTGTTGGGCCGGCAGGCCTTGGAGAGCGGAAGACACCGCTCGAGACGCTTCGTCGACTGCCGAACGTCCATCTACTGGGCCCCCGACGGAGGGAAGATCTGGCCGCGTACATTCATCACTGCGATGTAGGTCTCATTCCGTTCGTGCGCAGTTCCTCTACGAGGCACAGCTTTCCCATGAAGTTCTTCGAGTACCTGGCCTGCGGCAAGCCCGTGGTCTGCTCGAATCTGGCCAGCCTTCAGGAACACCTGCGACCGGGAATCGCCTATGCGTACGGTCCCGACGAAGGGCTCCCCTCCTTGGCGGAGTGCATCGAGGCCGCCCTGTTTCTGGGTGAGACTGCGCGTGCCCAGGCAGGTCGCGGGGCTCTGGGCGCACGCGGAGCCGAGGGGACCGGCGGAGCCGAGGGGACCGGCGGAGCCGAAGGGACCGGCGGAGCCGGCAGGGCCGAGGATCCCGGGGAGGATGCCATGCTGCCCGAAGGCGCCGGTGCGCTCATGAACGGACCCGCTCTGATGGGGACAGGTCCGCTTGTGGCTCCTGCGGGCGTGGAGACACCGTGTTCTCGACGGGTTATGGCGGAAGCTCACAGCTGGGATCGACGAATGGCCGAAATCGCAGATCTAGTTGCTCAGATCGAGCGGTGATGCGGCCCACCTCGCAACGCGCCTGCCGGAACGAGCTGCCGGGAGGGGGTTGGGGGATTGGGGGGAAGAGAGATCTGAACCTCGGGAGGTTTGGCACCAGAGGCGCCATACCGCTGGGCACTCCTGGGCAGGCAGGGAGAGCTGAAGTCGGAGAGCAGGAAGTGGGCGCAAGAAAATTCCCGCTGGACCCGAAGGCCCAGCGGGAAAATTCCAGCAATACACCGATACGACTACTTGAACATACCCTTGATGGTACCCCAAGTCGGCGACTCGGTGGGCGAGCCACCCTGGTCACCATACATGTCGATCGTGTAGTAGCCGCAGTCGCCGCCGTAACCGTCAACCACGATGTAGTACGTGTGGCCGAGGTTCAGCTGGAGACCCATGATTTCGGAAACCCAACCGGGGCACTCGTCGTCGTTGCAGGCGAACGGGGCACCAGGGGTAACTTCATCTTCGTACAGATACAGCTTGGTGTCATACGTCGAGGCACCACAGAGTGTGATGTCAACCAGGCCGTCACCCGTCGGGGTGTACTGGTAAACGACGTCAGGCGAGGTCGAGCCGGTGTAAGGGCAAACCTCATCGTAGTCATCCAGGAACCCGCAGGTGTCGCCATCGTCCGCGAAAGGCAGCTCCATGATGACAACTGCATTCGCAACGTCTTCACCACCGACGCGCTCGCCACTGTAGACGGGCGTGCCAGGCACGTAGTCAATCGGCCACTTTTCAGCATTGGCCGTCGCGCCAAACACGAGACCCAACACCGCTAGAAGCGCCAAGAACCTCATTTGAACCTCCTTACAAGATGCACATTGGACATACCTGGGCTTCTGGAGTGGCACGCACCAGAAACCACCAGATGCTCCATGCGGAGGATTGTCACACTCCCGCTGCGGGTGGGTTCGTCCGCAATCGGACCTGCTCCAATCAGAGATAATTCTAGCACAACAGCGCTGTTCATGCGAATCCGTTTATTGGACACACGGAAGTTCCTGCCAACCGATGGTTCTTCTCGTCCATTGCAGACCCCTCCCCACGCGACCATCGCCCGTAACAGTATTTATGGCAATGCGTTACAGGACAGCGCCCCTCGGTCTTGTTTCGCGCTCGCTTCGCGGGGACGAACTCGAAGGCCGAGTGAGGGACACCGATCGAGGCCTCCAGACCCACGACCCAATCCAAGAGACCACTTGCCTGCCAGACAATCAGCCGTCATCAGCGATGATCACTTCGATCGGTGCCGCCTTGGCCAGACAGGTTCTCGCATCGTCACCAGCCCTGGGCAGACAGGTTCTTGCATCGTCACCAGCCTTGAGGCACCAATTCGAAGTCGCCGTAACCATTTCGATCCACGAACACGAACCTCCGGCCAAGACGATCGTAGAACCACACCTCGAGGGTGCGGCCGTAGTAGCTGTGGCGATCTCGAGTGATCTCGTCCGGAGCCCCATACGTGATGTAGATCTCACCGCGGTCGGTCTGCCAGCCGGGCCGCATGACACCGAAACTTCGGTTGGCGAAGTTCACACGCTGGATGAATTCCTCTTTGAACTCGTTGACCTCGCTCTCCGGGGTGGGGTCCCGCTTCTTCCAGAACTCGCGCCAGAGAGCCCACCGTTCCTCTGGAGGGGCGGCGCGCAGGGGATCGATCTCATCGTCATGGGCGATGAGGTTGAGCACATCAATCGACTCGCGCAAGAAGCGCGCCAAGGCTTCCGGCGACTCTGCCAGAAGGCTGACCGACGTCTGCGCCTCAAGGGTGTACTCACTCACTCGAGCGTTAACGTCCAGGAGATAGGCATCCAGCCATAAGTCCGCGACTGGGATCGGCCAGCACAGGGACGACAAGTCTCGTTCGCCACGGACACCCGCTTCTCCCTCTCGGACCATTCGTCCGCCAGAGTCGGTAAGCCTCCACCTCAGTTCTATCTCAGGATACTCAAGCCCCTGATGGTACAACTCGGCATACACGCACAGCGTGTCTCTGGGCTCTGCGAACTCGCGGTGCAGGAGTCCGTCCTGCCGCAGAGACGTCAGACCCGCGGTGTGGCCACACTCCCCGAGCAGTACCTCCGAGAGGAAGGGCCGGCCAGGGACTCGAATGGGCAGCTTGCCCCCCACGCATACCTGGCCTTCCTGGCCGGAGTTGGGCTCCGAAACCCGCACGCTGAACCCATACCGCCCGGGTGTCAGCCGGAAGACAATGTCTTTCTCGAAGCGGGCACCCCGGCGGTGAATCTCGCCCCGATCGGGGATCTGTAGGCTCACGGGCCAAAGGTCCCCGGCCACCTGACGGTCTTCCTGGAAGGCATGCACGATGATTTCGAATTCGGCCCGATACCCGCTCTCCCCTTTGCGAAAGCAGAGCTCAGTGTAGGGAACCGTCACGTGAAGCAGCGCACATGTGCTGTCATCCTGAACCGCGGCACTGACCTCAGCGCGGAAGCGGGGACGCTGGAGGTTCTCCGCCCGGGCGGGAGCATCGTGACGGCATGGCGCCGCCATGGCGGGCCACGAGAAGCAAGCAGCCGAAGCCAAGCAGGCAGCCCAAACCAGCCCAATTGGCCATGCCGAGCGGCGGAGTCCGCGGCAACTCGGACGTAAGCTCTGGAGCTCCCCCAGCTGGTTGGAGGCACGCGCCGATGTCCTGGTTCGCCTTGGCATGATGCCCATACTCTCTCGTGATCGGCGGCCAACGCACGCCTCTCGCCGGCCGACCGCAGCCGCATTCGGATGTGGCCGGTCCGGAAGGCTTCGGTGGGACCCACCGGAGCGTCCCCTCCGAGGGGACCCACCGGAGTGACCTTCGGCGGTGCCGCCCTCCGCCCGGGAAGGTGCCGGATCGCCTACTCGTCGCCGAAACGCGTGCCGACCATGCGGGCCACGTCGACGATCTCGGACTCGGGATCAACGAGTCTCAAGGACTCCACGGCCTCAGCGATCGGGACTTGCGTGATCTCCGTCCCTCTCAGTGAAACCATGACATCCTGCATACCCAAGGCGGCACACTTTGCTGCATGAACCCCGTAGCGTGTCCCCAGGATGCGATCATGGGCCGTTGGGCTTCCGCCCCGCTGCAGGTGACCCAGAACGGTAACGCGCACCTCATCGTCGAGTTGCCGCTCGAGCTCCGCGGCCAGCCAGTGTCCGATCCCCCCCAGCCGGACGGCATCGGTCGAGTCCTCCACCCGTTTGGCCACCACCAGATCGCCGTCCTGCGTCTTGGCACCCTCCGCCACCACAATCAGGGTGTAGTCGCGGCCCTGGAATTTGCGGTCTTTGATCGCGCTCACGACGCCGTTTACGGTGAAAGGGATCTCCGGCACGAGAATGATGTCGCCTCCGCCCGCCAATCCGGCCTCGAGGGCGATCCAGCCGGCGTAGCGCCCCATGACCTCGAGAACCATGACCCGGCCGTGGGATTCGGCAGTAGTGTGGAGTTTGTCGAGGGCCTCGCATGCTGTTGTGACGGCTGTATCGAACCCGAAGGTCACGTCGGTCGCCGCAAGATCGTTGTCGATTGTCTTGGGGATTCCGATGACCGGCATGCCACGCTTGCCCAGATCCCTGGCAATCGAAAGACTCCCATCCCCACCAATGACCACGAGCACATCGAGCCCGTAACGCTCGAAGGTCCGCATCGCCTCCTCGGAACGATCCTCGTACTCGATCTTGCCGTTCACCTTCACAGGAACGCGGAAGGGATTGTCCTTGTTCGAAGAACCGAGAATCGTTCCGCCGCGATGCAGGACGCCGGACACCGCATCCGAATCCAACCGAGTCATACGATCCCGAATCAGCCCGGCAAATCCGTTGAGAAACCCCACGACGTGCATGTCGTGACGAAAGGAGGCCGTCTTGACCAATGCTCGCAGTACAGCGTTCAGCCCCGGGCAATCACCCCCACCGGTGAGCACCCCCACTCGTTTGACCTTGCCCATTCGTCGCCTCCTCCTTGAGACTGTGCCTCTGATCCTACGCGGACATGGCGCAAATGCGCCACCCCGGGGTCAACGATCCGCCGCCCGGGTGGGATGCCACGCTCAGGATGAATCCTAGCCGATGGATGGCTGAAGAGCTAGAACGGCTAGATGCTCACAATCAACCTCGGCTTTCCGCGTGCCGATCTAAAGGGAGCCGGCGGTTCTGGCTCTCCGTCGGGGGGAAGGAGTACACCAGAATGAAACGCGTGAGACCCTCGCGCAAGCAGCCACGAACCGCGGCTTCAAGGTCTCGGATCCCACGGTCGCCTGCAGGGACGGCCACACCCTCGAAGCGTCAGAACCTTGGCACGGAGCAAGCACCTTCCAGGGGCAAGAGAGGCTCAGAGGAGGGAACGCTGTCCAGGGAGCGCAGGCGCGCCGCGGAGCAAGCTCCCGCCAAGACTCCTTCCCGGAAGCGCACGCCGAAGGAAAGCCAGAAGCCGTCCAGGAAGGTTTCCGGCAAGAGTGGGCCGGCCAAGAGCGGTCGGCCTGCCAGTGGGGTGCCTGCGGACCACAAGGGGCGTGCCGGCAGCAAGGGCGCTGCACGGCAGGCCGATCGCGCCGGTCGGGCCGGGGACGCCACTTCGCTCTCCCAGAACGCGTCGCAGCGCAAGCGGGCCGCCAGGAAGGCACGCGGCAGGCGGCAACCGCTAGTCCGACCCGAGACCGAAACACTCCTTCACCTGGAAGACCTCTTGAAGAGCCGCATTGTCGGCAAGGACGAGGCGATCCAACGCGTGGCCGATTCGATTCGGATCCGCAGAACCAATCTTGACTTCCGACCGCAGCGCCCAGACGGCAGCTTCCTCTTGGTGGGTCCTCCAGGTGTCGGGAAGTCCGAATTCGCGCATGCCGTGGCCGAAGTTCTGTTGGGAAATGAGAGTCTCGTCGTTGACCTCGACATGGCAGACTACACCGAGGAAGAGGATGTGGAGGATCTCCTGGTCACGGCCTATCCCGGTGTCGAGGGGCTGCTGGTCGAGGGCGCTCTCACCACGCCGATGCGCAAGAATCCCCGCTCCGTGATTCTCTTCCACGGCATCGAGCGGGCCCATCCGGCCGTGCTGCGCCTCATGATGCACGTACTCGAACGGGGTGTGATCTCGGACGCTCAGGGCGAAGTTGTGTTCAACGAAGCCATCGTCTTCGCAACGACGCGCCTGCTGTTCGAAGACGGCGAGGTGGTGCAGCAGATCGGTTTCAAGCGTTCGACAGCCCCTCACGAGGACAGGGTGCGCAGGATGCTGGAAGATCAGTTCTCACCGGAGTTGGTCAGCGCCTTCAACGAAGTGCTCTTCTTCAAGGCGCTGACTCCGGAGGATGTCCGTCTCATCGCGCGGTTCAAGGTCAGCACTGTCCTTGAGCGGCTCAAGAAGCAGAAGCGCGGCGTGGTTATCAGCGACCGCGTATGGGACACATTCATCTGGGAGGACGAGGTCAGAAGGACAGGGGCCCGCTATCTGAATCGGGCTCTTGAGGAACGGTTGTTCACGCCGCTGTCGAAGTACCTGCTTGAGCACTCCACTGCCCGGAGCATTCTCGTGGACGTTCGCGATCGCAAGTTGGTGATCCGCCACGACGAGTCATGATCGGCAGCAGCAGAAGCCGTTCGCGGTCACCGGGAGCTGTGGTCGGGAACCGCCGGATCATGCCCGCCGGGGATCCGGGCAAGGCCCCCGAGTAGGCGCTCGGGAGCGAATCCGATCCGAAGCTAGTCCCGGTCATCGGGTATCCAACCCGCAACCAGTTGTGCGATACCCGCCGCGAACTGCGGGCCGATCTGCTCGGCCATCAGCATCACCTCTTCGTGTGACAGCGGTCTGGCGGACAGACCCGTACCGAGGTTGGTGATCAGTGAGGCGGCCACTGCATCGACACCGCAGCGAGCCGCCTCCTCGACTTCCACAACCGTTGACATACATGCGGCTTGCGCTCCCACGCGCCGCGCCATCTCCACCTCGGCGGCCGTTTCGTAGGCCGGGCCCAGACACCCCATCAGTACCCCGCGAACCGTCCGGAGGCCCGCCGCGCTGAGCACGCGATAGAATTCTTCCGTGCGACCGGGGTGATAGGGCGTCCCGCGCCCGGCATCAGCCTTGACAATGCCCTGGAGGGGACCTGCTCCGAGGAGCAGGATGCGAATGTGGTCCTCGACCACCATGATCGTGCCAGGCGTGATGTTGGGATCGAGCGAGCCGGCGGCATTGGTGAAGATCATCCACCCGGCTCCAAGCGCCGCGGCCAGGCGAACGGCAAAGGTGACATCCGGCCGTTCGTAGCCCTCATAGAAGTGCACCCGGCCCTGGAACACCAACCCCACATGCTGACCGGAGATCCTGTCGCTCCCTCGCCGGGCCTCGATCTCGCCTGGAGCGTGGCAGCCCGTCACATCCTGGCCGCCGGTGTCAGCCTCGCTGCCACCGGCACGCAGGGCTCCGTCCGCGCCCGACCCATCCCATCGCACGACTGCCATGCGGCCAGCGTGCCCCGCCACTGTCGATCTCGGGTATCCCGGTATATCCGCGCCCTGCAGGGTCGTGACCGTGGGCCATGTCTCAAGCAGGCTGCCGAGGCCCGACCCCAGCACGATGCCCCCCACCACCTGTGCATCCCCTATCGCACGCTGAAGATGCGCGAGGGTTTCTGCGGAAATGCCGAAGCGATCGCCAAGAGTCATGTTCCCACCCGCGTCATCGTTTCCACCCGCATCGTCGCTCCCACCGGTATTGTCGGTCGTACCGCTCCCATGAACCCGTCTTGCGAAACCCACAGCGGCCATCGAATCCAATCACATTCAACCCAGCAGCAGCTTCCTCCGTTCCACAAGAGGCCGCGGCGGCCGTCCGCCGCATGCGCCCGGGGCGTCCGTCCACCGCATGCGCTCGGGGCGGCCATCCACCGCATGCGCTCGGGGCGGCCGTCCGCCACGTGGTCAACTTGAGCTATCCCCGCTTACTCGACCTTCTCCGGGTCATAGGGACGCCCCACGGCCGCGGGAGCCACCGACCGCCCCACCCATAGCACCAAGACGAGCATAGTCAATGCAAACGGCAACATTTGCAGGAGTTGCGTGGGCGCCCCGCTGCCCTGCAGTCGGATCTGCAGCGTCTCCGCTGCCCCGAACAGCAGGCAGGCGGCCCCCGCTCCCCAGGGGTGCCACTTTCCGACGATCATGGCGGCCAGGGCGATGTACCCACGCCCACCCGACATCTGGTCGGTGAATGAGTGCTGGACGAACGCCAGATACGCCCCCCCCAGCCCCCCCAACAACCCACTCGCCAGCACGCCCACCCAGCGAAGCTGGGCAACCGAGAAACCGGCCGAATGGGCAGCCTCGGGATGCTCCCCCGCGCAGCGCAAGGCGAGCCCGTAGCCGGATCGTTTCAGGAACCAGACGGCACCCATCAGCAAGCAGATCGTAAGCAAGAAGAGGGGATCGAAGAAGACCTGCACCAACGGCGAGCCGCTGGCCGGCCAGGCGGCCGGGTAGAGGGCGTCCGGACCGGGAATCCGTGCGGAATTGCTCGCGCTGTTGAACAGCACTCTCAGGCCGGCACGGGTGAAACCGTAGGCGATTATATTGATCGCCAGACCGGACACGATCTGGTCGGCCTTGCCTGTCACGGTAACCAGGGCATGCAGGGCTGCGGTCGCCAGTCCGCCCGTCATGGCCATCAGGATTCCGATGTAGGGAGATCCGGTGAAATGCGTCCCCACAACTGCAAAAAATGCGCCGTTTAGAAGGATTCCTTCAAGTGCGATATTCACCACGCCGGAGCGTTCCGATAGAACGCCACCGGCGGATGCCAATGCGTACGGAACACTGATCCGCAACACCTGAGCCAGGATCGAGAGCATGACGGCCAGCTCCATCAGGCCCTCCCCCACAGCTGCATCTGCTTCCGGCGCCAACGTTCGGCCACGATGAAGATGAGCAGGATCACCCCGGTCAGGATCTCCACCACCTCACGGGGCAGAAGGGTGTTGATCGTCAGGCCGGCGTGCGACAGGAACCCGAAGAGGAGTGCGGCGGGGAAAATCGCCAGCGGTTCATTCCGGGCGATCAGGGCCACGGCGATGCCCATGTAACCGATTCCACCCGTGAAGCCGTCTTCATAGTAGTGCTTGTACCCCAGCACGAAGTTCGTCCCCACCAGGCCGGCCAGCCCACCCCCCAGGACAAACGCACCGACCAGATACCGCCCCGTGCGGATCCCGGCTGACTGTGCTTGCCGCAATCCCTCTCCCACGGCCCTGAGTTCGAATCCGGCCGGCGTGTGATGCAGGAACCAGAAGACGCCCGCGGCGGCCAGCAGAGCCACCAACAGGCTGGTGTTGGCCGCCGATCCTTGCATCGCGGGAACCCATCGATCGAGGCGGGGCAACTCCGCGGCGACGGTCGCGGTCCGGACCGACTCGGGCAGGGCGAGGTAGCGGGCCATGAGGAAGTTGGAGGCGGCAATCGCAATGAAGTTGAGCATGATGGTGTTGATCACTTCATGCGTCCCGAAGCGGGCCTTCAGGACCCCGGGGATGAACCCCCACAGGGCCCCACCCGCGAAGGCGGCCAGAATGGCAATCAGCAGGGAGGCCGGCGCCGGCCATCCGGCTGTAGCCAAGCCCGCCAGGGCGCAGGCAAGCGAGCCGGCGACCGCCTGGCCTTCCGCGCCGATGTTGAAGAGACCCGCGCGAAACACCAGAGCCACCGATAACCCCGTGAAGGTCAGAAAGGTGGCGTTGAACAGCACCTGCCCCCAGGCATAGGGCCCGAATCGCGACGCGAGCGTCTCGGCGACCGCGCCCGGGGCAACCCCCAGGCCGACACTGATCAAGGCGCCCAGCGCGATCGCAGCCACCACCGCAGTGAGCATGGGCAGGATCTTGAGGAACCACCTTTGCATAGGGTTGCTACGCATAGGGTTGCTCCGCCGACGCTCGCGGATCATCGGACGGCATGTTCTCGGCAGCTGGCGCAGAACCCGTCGTGCAGTCCGCGCCGGCTTCGGCGGCCGCCATTCCCACCATTTCACGGCCGATCTGCTCACGGCTCCAGCGATCCCGCGGACAGGGCTCGCCAAGCCGGCCACGGTACATCACTGCAACCCGATCGGACAAGGCGAGCACCTCCTCGAGGTCGGTCGATATCAGGACAACAGCGGCGCCCCGTCCGGCATACTCCCGCAGGAGAGCATGCAGGAAAGCTGTGCTCTCGAGGTCGATGCCGCGGGTGGGTTGACAGGCCACCAAGATCCGCCGATCTCGCGACATCTCCCGCCCGCAAAGCAGCTTCTGCTGATTGCCGCCACTGAGGGCCGATACGCGTAGGTGTGCACCGGCCGGCTTGACCCGATAGCGCTCCAGAAGCGGGTGTGCCCACTCCTGGGCGTCCCGGTGGCCATACCATGCCGCTCGCATGAACGGGGTCTCCCGGCATCGTCCCAGAAGGAGGTTTTCCCAGAGGCGGAAGGTCCCAATGAGGCCCTCTTGATGGCGATCTTCCGGAATGAGCGCGGGACGCCGCGACTCCGGAATCAACTCCCCGCGTGCAACCGGATGTCCGTCGATCATCAGATCGCCGCCCGTGGCCGCTTGCCGGCCCGCGAGAACCTGAGCCAGTTCGCTCTGCCCATTGCCCGCGACGCCGGCGATGCCGAAAATCTCCCCCGCCGCCACGTCGAATGTGACCTGCTCGAACCGGCGGCGGCCGTCGCGGTCAACCAGTGACAGATCCTGCGACGAGATCGCCACCGTCGGCGCGCAGCCCTGCTCGGGCGCACGCTCCGAGGTCGGAGGTTGACCGGGGTGCCGATCGCGCGATGCGCCGGGCGAATCGCCAACGATCCAGCGAACCAGGCGGTCATGGTCGATCTCGGACCGGGGCGCCGCGCCGGCCACGCGGCCGTGGCGCAAGACGGTTACCTCGTCGGCAACCCTGAGCACCTCCGAGAGCTTGTGGGTCACCAACACCACGGAACGACCCTCGTCGCGGAACCGGCGCAAGACGTCCAGGAACGCGGAAACCTCCGGCGGCGCGAGAACCGCCGTGGGTTCGTCGCAGATCAGGACGCGCGCACCCCGGTAGAGCAACCTGGCGATCTCCACACGCTGGCGTCCTCCCACCCCGAGTCGGTCGATGCGATCCTCCGGGCTGAGATCGAACCCGTATCGCATGAACAGGTCCCGCAAGCGGCCGGACAGCTCACGGCGTGGAATGGATCGCAGGCCCCTGGCTCCGGGCGTGCCGAGGACGATGTTCTCGAGCACCGTCATCACCGGCACGAGCATGAAATGTTGGTGAATCATCCCGATGCCGTGAGCCAGGGCCGCCGCCGGAGAGGAAATGGGCGTGGGCCGACCGTCGATCAGAATGCGTCCCTCGTCCGGACGCAAGAGACCGTAGAGAATTCGCATCAGGGTGGACTTGCCGGCACCGTTCTCTCCCACGAGGGCGTGCACGGTTCCAGGTTGCAGGCGAAGATCCACCCGGTCATTGGCGACCGAATCGCCGAAGTGGCGCGTGATCTGCTCGAGGCGCACCTCGGGGGTCATCGTGATTCCGACTCCGGCCTCACCGCCAGCTCCAACCATGCCGCCCGCCTCAGCTCACCGCCAGCTCCCACCCACGCCGCCCGCCTCAGCTCACCGCCAACTCCAACCACGCCGCCCGCCTCAGCTGACCGCCAACTCCAACCACGCCGCCCGCCTCAGCTCACTCCCGATTCGGGTCCACACTGTCCCCCCGGGATCAGCGCCCATCCAGGTCGCCGTCAGTGCCTGGATCAGCACCCACCGGAGTGCTGCCCGCACGGCATCACTCCTTCGGCACGTCGATCTGGCCCGCGATGATCTCTGCCCTGAGACGATCGAGCGTGGCATTGATCTCGGGGGTGAAATGAGCTTCGTTGCCCGTGTTCCGAATGAATCCAACCGCGCCCTCCGCGAGCCCCATCACATGTACCCCGCCCTCGAATTCACCCGAATGAACATCTCTAATTTGCTCATATACAGTTACATCGACGTTCTTGACCATGCTGGTCATGATCAGACCAGGCGCTTCAGACGCCTGATCTGAATCCACGCCGATCGCCAGCTTCTGCTTCTCTCGCGCCGCCTCAAACACACCCAATCCGGTCGAGCCGGACGCGTGGAAGATGATATCGGCCCCCTGCTCGTACTGTGAGAGGGCCAACTCCTTCCCCTTCGTCGGGTTCTTGAACGCCTCGCCGGTGACACCCGCGTAGTTGACCAGGACGCGGCTGTCTGGCCGCACATGCTTAGCGCCGGCCCGAAAGCCGGCCTCGAACTTGTGAATCAGCGGAATGTCCATCCCGCCGACGAATCCAAGCGTGCCGGTCTGGCTGACCATGGCGGCCAGGGCCCCCACGAGGAATGATCCCTGCTCCTCGCGGAACTTGATGCCCACCAGGTTGGGGGGTACCGAATCCCCTTCACTCCAGGTGTAATCGATGCAAACGAACCGCTTACTAGGAAAATCGTGGCAGACGGCACGAATGTCATCACTGAAGAGAAACCCCACTCCGATGATCAGGTCGGCATCACCCTGGGCGAACAGCCGCAGCGCCGCTTCACGCTCCGAACTCTGCATGGGCTCGAAGTACTCGAAGCTGATGCCGAACTCCTCACGCGCCCGAAGCAGCCCTGCATACGCCAAGTCATTGAAGGACTTGTCACCAAGCCCGCCGACATCGAACACCAAACCCACGTGGAGGGCACCTTTGCTGCCCTGCTGTTTCTCGCCCCCACATCCCGCACAGACCCCCATGATGAGGGCAAGCGCGATCGTCATGCCGAGCAGGAGCCCACCGCGCCGGTCGTTGCCCATCGCATGGTCCGCTCCGTCACTCACCCGGACGAGCATGGTCCCTCCGTTCCTACGTACGGCCCCCAAACTCTTGAGACGCCACTTCATGAAAGCCCTCCAGAACGATGCCCTCTAAACACGTAGGGCAAAGGATTCCGGCGTCATCCCGGTCGTGGCTGCCTCTGCACAGTCTGCACAGCGCATCACCCGGTTGCCGCATCCCCATCACCCGGTTCCCGCATCCCCATCACCCGGTTGCCGCATCCCCTACCGTCCGCCCTCTCTCCGATCAGGACGGATCATCGCGCTCCGATTCCCGGGCTTGCTCGGAATCCGCGCCGGGCGACGCCTCCGCGCTGGAAGAGCCAGTGTCCCCCGGCGGCACAGATCTCGATGGGAGCGCGTCCTCGTTCCACGCCGGCGGCGACGCCGGAAACAGTTCGCCCGATTCTGTCTGGGGCGGTTCGTAATGCTTCCGGCAACGCGGCTCGTAGGCTTCATCCCCACCGACCAGAATCCGATCGCCGCCCCGAACGACGCGTTGGGTACGGCATGCCGGTCCACCGCAGACCACGCAAACCGCGTGCGTCTTGGTCACGTATTCGGCCACCGCCATCAATTCGGGAACCGGTTCGAACGGCTTTGCCCGGTAGTCGGTATCGAGCCCCGCCACGATCACACGAACGCCACAATCCGCCAGCTCCTGACAGACACGAACGATAGACCGGTCGAAGAACTGGACCTCGTCGATCCCGACAACCTGCGACCCTCGCCCCAAATCGAAGATCTCCCGCGGATGGCGCACCGGTTGCGACAAGAGGCTTTTGCGGTCATGGGTGACGATTTCGCGCTTGGCGTAGCGGTCATCCACCAAGGGCTTGAAGATTGCAACTCGCAGCTTGCCGATCTGGGCCCGCCGCAGCCGCCGGATGAGTTCTTCGGTCTTGCCGCTGAACATGCCCCCGCAGATGACCTCGATCCAGCCGGCTCCGCGAGGGAGACGCTCGTCCATCAATGCCCCCCCCCTCTGGAATCGAGCACCGATCGTATCTTTGTCACCAGTAGGTCAATGGCCACCTCATTGTGCCCCCCCTCGGGAACGATGATGTCGGCGTACCGCTTCGACGGCTCCACGAACTGCAAGTGCATCGGTCGCACACTCTTCTCGTACTGCTCCAGAACAGACTCGAGCGTCCGGCCGCGCTCGGTCACATCGCGCTCAATGCGGCGCATGAGGCGGATGTCAGGGTCCGTGTCAATGTAGACCCTTATGTCCATTAGCTCACGGAGCAATGGATCGTCGAGCAAGAGAATCCCCTCGAGAATGATGATGTGGCAGCCGACAACCCGATGGGTCTTTTTCTTCCGAATGTGCCGTTTGAAGTCATAGATCGGCAGGTTCACCGGCGACCCCTCGAGCATCAGCCGAACGTGGTTGTAGAGCAGCTTGCGGTCGAAGGCATCGGGATGATCGAAGTTCTCCTTCACACGCTCCTCGAACGGCCGGTCCGAAAGATCACGGTAGTAGGAATCCTGCTTGATGACGGCCACCTTGTCCGAGCCAAGCATCTCCCCGACTTGATCCGCCACCATCGTCTTCCCTGAAGCCGTGCCTCCGGCGATGCCGATCAGGACGCGCCGGGTCGGCACCACAACGCCCTCACTCTGGACGCCCTTACTCTGGACGCCCTTACCCTGGACGCCCTCACCCTGGACGCCCCCACCCTGGACGCCCTCACCCTG
>CAYQJL010000283.1:0-4357 GCA_964417675.1 uncultured bacterium
GTGGTAGTCGTCGGCGCCGTGGGAACAGAAGCGGCTGTGGTAGGGATCGATGTCGGCCAGCAGGTGGCAGTATTCATGCGCCAGGATGAATCGGCCCACCGGGCTGTTCGGCGGTGCGATCGAGAGCAGGGCGGGGCCGGTGCTTTCGGTGAACACGAAGGCGCCCGAGCGGGCGGCGCCGTTGGGCAGGATCTCCATGACCTTGATGCCGATCTCATCGAAGACCTCATGCAGGTCCTCGATGGGGCCGGGTTCAAGTCCCAGGTTTCGTCGTTCGAACTCGGCCAGCGCTTCGGCCTCTGCGGCCACGTCCCCGTATTCAGTGGCCTGGAGGACCGTCAGATGCGCGGGGATCTCGCACAGAATCTCGCCCTGCACGCGCTTCTCCAGGTACGCAAAGCGCAGGCAGAGCTGAAGGAACTCCTGCAGGCGGACCTCCTCGGCCGGATCCGGCTCCCGCTCACACACGAAGTCATCGCGCATCTCGGCCGCCCGATCGATCCAGTCCTCGGGAAGGGGTTCGAAGGCCCCGCCATCCGAATGGTCTTCAAAGTGATCTCCGGTGCCGGATTCCTCATCCATGCAACCGCACTCGTCTCCGCATGAAAGGTTGTGATCTTGCATGTGCAACTTCCTGGTTGCTGGGCCGTGCTGGGTCGATCCGCACGGCTTCCTGGCCGCCTCGGCCGTGTCGGGTCTATCCGCGTAGTGCCTTTGCTGTCTGGGCCATGGTGGTTGCGCGGACTGGATCGACTGGGTTTGTGGTGCGGGCGCCCTTCTTGATGGACGTTCCGACGATGAAACCGTCCGCGAACGGCCAGTAGGATTCGAGGTTCTCGGCTTGCAGTCCGCTTCCGATCAGCAGGGGCGTTCGGTTTTTTCGACCGCCGAGCGCGGTGCTGACGGTGGGAAGCAGGCCTTCCTCCACTGGGCGCCCGGTCTGTGTGCCGGTCAGGATCAGGGCATCTGCGTGGGCCCGTTCTACCAGATCGCGGGCCGCGGTGGCCGGATCGGTCGGTACGAGCGGTGCGGCGTGTTTGACCAGCAGGTCGGCCCACACGGCCACCTTCGAGCTCAGCCCCGCGCGCAGGCGCAGGACCTCGGCCGCGCACCCCTCGATGATCCCCTGATCGGTCACCATGGCGCCGCCGAGTACATTGACGCGGATGAACTCGGCCCCCACGCAGGATGCGATCGCCATCGCGGCCGCTCCGTCCGAGCGCAGCACGTTGATTCCCAGTGGGAAGTCGCCCAGGTTGCGGACTTCGGTGGCCAGGCGCGTGAGGGCGGCCACTGTCTCGACGCCGACCCGGCCGCGTTCGAACGGCGTGTCGCCGTAGTTCTCGATGATCAGTCCATCGAATCCTCCGCGCAGGTAGTGGCCGGCGTCCCGCAGGGCCCGATCGATGATACGCCTCATCGATCCCCCGTACCCCGGCGCCCCGGGGAGGGGTGGCAGATGCACGACCCCGATCAGGGGACGACGAATGCCGAACAGCTCACGAGCCACAGCAGCTCCCTATGTATCAGATGGCAGCGCGATCGCTGGACCTCGCTTGGTGACCGATCCCGCCTGCGCGGCGACCGATCCTGCCTGCCCGGCGACCGATCCTGCCGCCGCGTGGGCGATCCTGCCCGCCGGTGACCGATCCTGCCCGCCGGTGACCGATCCTGCCTGCCCGGCGACCGATCCTGCCCGCCGGTGACCGATCCCGCCTGCGCGGCGACCGATCCGGCCTGTCCGTGCATTCGGCCCGTGCCTGGCGGGTGCGCTGCGTCCAATGCCTAGATCGTCTTCTCCGCCCTTACGCGGCGTTCGCGCAGGAGATTGCCTTCTTCGAGCAGAGTGGCCGGAATCGTGACCACGCCCTGCTTGCCGCCCGGCGCTCCGGCCTTGACATGCAGGGAGCGCAGGCCGCCGAGGAACCAGCGGTCGTCGGCGAGATAGATCAGATCGCCTTCGCTTGCGGCCATCCGTTCCAGGTCGGCCGGATGCAACTGGACTGTCTCGCCCTCGCCGGGCTGGATTTCCATCTTCAGGATCACCGACTTGCCGGGTTTCTCGTTGGGTGTGCCGCCCTTGAACAGCGCCTTGCCGGCCTGGATGGTGCCGATCGTCAGGCCGATGATCTGCTCCTTCGGCTTGGGCTTGGTGAAGAGCGAGATCCCGATCCCCAGCGTCAGGGACACCAACAGCCCGTAGAGTGCTCGGAAGTACTTGTAGCCGCCGGCCGGATCGATGCCATGCGTGTCGGCGAGCGGTTTGATCAGGATCGGCCACTTGACGGAAAGGCCTACCAGAACGGAGCCGATGACCATCGACCAGAAGGCGGCCTGAGGCGTGAAGCGCTTCCAGAGCACGCCGAGGAAGATCGCCACCAGCATCGGGGGCGTGATCATGCCCACGAACGCATAGTGGGCGGCGAAGATCGACTGCGAGGTGTGGAAGATGGGCACCAACCCCAGACCCAGGAGCGTGACCGTGACGGAGACATAGCGCGAGGCCTTCAGGTAGTGACGGTCGGGAGCGCTCTTCTTCACATAGGGTTTGTAGATGTCGAAGATGCTGATGGCCGTACAGGCATTGATCAGTGTATCGACGGTCGACATCAGGGCGGCGGTCAGGGCGGCGATCACGAATCCGAAGATGCCCGGTGAGGTGATGGCGTTGGCGATGTGGATGAAGACGTCCTTGCTGCTCTCGGGGGCATCGAAGCGCCCGTGGCTGAGCGCGCTGAAGGCGATCCAGCCGGCGCTTCCGACGACGACCGCCGAGATGGGCATCAGGAGCAGCGTATTGAAGGTCAGGGTCTTGCGTCCCTCGAACACGCTCTTGACGGCCAGGTAGCGCATGATGAAACCCTGGTTGATGAACGTGAAGGCCAGGGTTCCCACGATGCCTTCACTCCAGAATATGCCTGTGAAGTTGAAGTCGGGCGGCCGGTTGAAGTGGGGGAACGGAAGCCGGTGGGCGACGTCGAGGCCCGACCAGAGATTCCCAAATCCTCCCACGTATTGGATGCCCAAGAACAGGAGGATCCCTCCGGCTATGTAGAGGAAGAGGCCCTGCACGAGATCGGTGAAGATCACGGCCGTCTGGCCGCCGGCGGTGATGTAGATGGCCGAGATCACCGCCACGATCGGGATCGAGGCGTGAAGCGGGATGCCCAGGAGGCTGCGCATCGCGATGCCCAGCAGGTAGTAGTTCAGGCCGATGTAGCCGATCAGGTAGAGCAGGGTCAGGATCGTCGCCACCACACGGGTGCGCTCGTCGAAGCGGCGCTCGAAGTACTCCGGCACCGAGCGGATGCGGGCGAAGTAGATGATCGGCAGCCATCCGAACATGAACAGCGGGATCATCAGCCAGTCGTTCAAGTAGGTCATGGTCGAGCTGAGTCCGTGGACATAGCCGGCCTGGGCGTACTTGATGAAGCTGTAGGATCCGATGCCGGTGGCGACCAGGCTTGCGGCGATCAGCCACCAGGCGAATCGCTGGCCGCCGAAGAAGAAGTCCTTGGTGCTCTTCGTGTAGCGGGCGAAGAAGGAGCCGAAGGCAAGAATGCCCACGAAGTAGACGATGACAATGGCCAAATCGAGCGGTGTTCCCTTCATGCCCCCCCCCTAGATGAGTCCGATGAGCACGCGGCCCACTGTTACCACACATCCGGCCAGAATCGAGATGGTGCGAATCCACTCGGACGCGACTACCCGAGCACCATCCTCTGCCATGGATGGGGTGTTGACCGATGCATAGATCCACACGGCGTAGAGGGAGGCCAGGAAGACGAATCCCCCGATCAAGGCCACGAACCAGATCCGGTCCGCCCTGACCCTGAGATTGCAGGCGCCTGTCCTGATGATCAAGACCAGGCCGCCGACGAAGAACAGGCCGCCGATCCCGAACTGGTAGAGATAGTTGAGCCAATGCTCGGGGATGCCCATAGCAAGACCTCCGTTTGGACGATGGGTACCCGTCAATCCTGCTCGATCACGCCTCCCCACGATGCGCCGGGTCCCACATGAGCTTCGGCGGCGAGGAAACGTTGCGAGAGAGTACCACGGCCCCCGCCCGCAAGACCAGTGAAGCCCAGCGAAGCGGGTGGACTTGGGTGCGTTCAGCCGGTGCCCGGCGCGGCTCTTGGCCTGAGCGTCTGCCCGTGCTCCCGGCCCGGGCTGCTGCGCGTGCTCCCGGCCCGGGCTGCTGCGCGTGCTCCCGGCCCCGGCTGCTGCCCCGGGATCCCGGCCCCGGGCAAGTTTGCCACCGCCCGTTCGGCCGACCCGCATCGGATGAAACGAGTTGCTGCCCATAGGCCGCGTGGCAAGTGACCGGGCGCGTTTTCTCCGCAACCGTTGGTGA
>CAYQJL010000284.1:0-13845 GCA_964417675.1 uncultured bacterium
CGAAGAGGGGTTCATGCCCGGCGACACGCTGTTTCTGGCGGTCCATGCCGAACTCCAGCTCGGCATTGCCGGCGCCAGCATGTTCCGGCGCGCCAGCGCTTGGGCCGAGGGCTCCACGGTGCACAAGAAGAACTGGGCGATGTACTTCACCTACGTGCTGAAACCGGAGCAAGCGCCCGAACCCTGTACGCTCGAGCTCCTGTGGCCCAACGGCTATGAGAACATGTGTCTCCATGATGTGGAGGTGATCGAATGGGCCGCCAGCGGCGACTGCGCCGAGGTCGTGAAACTGGAGCTCTACCAGGACGGCTTCTTCTGCCACCTCATCGCCGAAGAGGCTCCCAATACCGGCCAGTTCGAGTGGGAGTTCGGCGAGTCGTGCGAGGGCGACATGTCGGGGTACACGGTGCGGGTGTCCGACCCGGTCGGCGGCTCCTGGGATGAGAGCGACGCCCCCTTCACAATCGAAGACTGTGGGGGCGGAGGCGGCGAAGGCTGGTAGCACCACGGCGGCCGGAGGATCCGTCTCCTCCGGCCGCCGTCCCCATTGGCATCACTTTCTTCCTGCAATCCTCTTTCCTTGGCAACCTTTCGTGGTCGCCCCCCCGTAATCCTCCTATAGTGCGTCTGATTCCGTCTGCGACCCATTGGAGCGGGAGGCCGTCATGGACGAGCGGGGATTCCGGGAGTTTCTTTCACAGCGCAACTACAGTTCCTCCCAGATCGATCAGGCCGTCGCGGCTGTGGGCGCCTTCGAATCATGGCTCGCCGCCCGCCAGGCCAGATTCGCCTCCGCGACAATCGCGGACCTGCGGGAGTACCTGGCGGACCTCGTGCGGGACGGGGACAGTTCCAGGCAGAGACTGCTTGATCTGGCCCGCTACTGCTACGTTTCACAGCGCAACGATCTTTACATCTACTTCACGGCCCTCTTCGGCGGCCGGCCGATCTTCCCTTCGATCGCAGCCCGGCTCGAGGAGCTGGCCGGGGCTCAGATCAAGGACTCTGTCTTCGCCGGTCTCGACCTTCCGCCACTCGGCGCACCCCCCGAGCAGTACGTTCCGCTCACCGCCATTCTGATGGAGCGGCTGCGTGCCAGTCTGCCCCCTGACATGGTCCGCCAGGTTCTGGCCTACAATCATCATGGCATTCCGGCATCCAGCTTCGACCGCCACAAGCATTGGTTTCGTGAGTTGCAATCCCTGGACGCATTCCTCAAGAAGGTCCATGACGAGGCCGTGGCGGACTTGGAGGAGCACGCACGTTCTGGAGAGATCTGGTTCGAACAGGCCATCACGCCCGAGGTGGTCGAGTTCGTGCGCGCGAACCAGGAGATCCTCTCCGCGATTCACGACGGAGACCGCCTGTACATCACGAAGATCCCGTATGCTACACCGGAGTTTCTGCAGGAACGCGACCCACGGCGCAAGCGCCACTACGCCTGCCACTGTCCGCTGGCGCGTGAATCGATCCTGATGAGCGATCTCGAGATTCCGCCGGACTGGTGCTATTGCAGCGGCGGGTTTCAGAAGCTGATGTTCGATGTCGTCTTCGAGCAGGACCACGACGTCGAGCTGCTCGAGTCGGTGCTGCGCGGTGACATGCGCTGCCGATTCGCCATCAAGATCTCACCCCAGGCCGGGTAGGGCTGCATGTTTACTGCAGCCAACTAGCGCTCCGATCGCACCGGAGCGTGTGACGCACGGCCGTGGAAACCGTCCCCCGTGCCCCACAGTTTGAGTGACATCGCCCGGGCCTGTCGGGTATACTGCCGCTCTCAAGAGCAAGTGAACGGACTGTCATGTGATCCAGCAGCAAGTGAACGGACCGTCCTGTGATCCCGCAGCAAGTGAACGGACTGTCCTGTGAGCTTGTAGCCCCAAGTGGAACGGCGATCGATGGCCAAAGACGATTCGTTCAGCCCTGACATTCTGCGCCAGTCATGGCCCTCGTTTCTGAGTCTGCTGGCGGAGAATCCCGAACGGGCCAAGCGGGAGTTCTACCGCTTTGCCTGGAAGGTTCTGATCGCATTCCCGCCTCCGGCCATGCGCGGTCTATCGAGGGAGGATCGCGAGGACGCGATCTCCGAGGTCGTGTTCCACTGCCTCAAGGATGACCTTCGCGTGCTGCGCACCTACCGGGATCAGGGACACCCTTTTGCGAGCTGGTTTCTGGTCGTCGCCCAGTACCGCACGCTCGATCTGCTGCGCCGTTGTGCTCACTCCGCGGGAACGACACGGAGCGATGACTCGGGGACCCTCCACCACGACCACTCTCCGGAAGGCAGGCCGGACGAAAGTGCATTTTCCCGCCGGAATCTCGATCTCGTCATGCGTTTCGTTCTACAGATGGATCTGACCGATCAGATTCTCCTGATGGCCAGTGCCGAGGGATACCGCCCCCGTGACCTGGTGCGGTTGTTGGGGCTCCCGAGCAGAAATGCGAAGAAAGTTTCGGACGACTTGCGTTATTGTCGTAAGCGTCTGAAGATCCTGCTGCAGACAAGGGCTGGCCTGGATTGGAGAGACCCTATCGGAGACGAAGTCGGTAGCACCAAAATGTAGACGCGAGATGAGCGAGAAGCATTCGTCCAAAGACGCCGCCAATTCGGACGCCGCCGCGATGGGCCGTGCCATCGCGGATGCCTCGAACCAGCGAGCCGGATCCTTCCATCGCCCAAGCGAGGATGCCGTGCTGGCCTATCTGCGGGGCTCTGCCACCGAGCCCCAGCGGGCCGAGGTCCGACGGGCCCTGGCCGCATCCCGCGAGTTTCGCGAGGAATTGGCCGCCTTGGGCGAGACGCTCGAGCAGATGGAGCGGCCCGACGCCGTCGAACGGTTTCACGAGGCCCGGATCCCCGGCTCGCGGTCTTCGGCCGATCTGCACCCCGCAGCGCCCCCACCGGGCCCGACCCGTTCGAACCGACTGCTATGGGTCCGAGCGCTCTGGATGCCGCTCGGCGCGGCCGCTGTCATCGCGGCGCTGCTTCTTTCGCAGCCGGGCCGGTATGGCCAGAGCCCGGTCGGCGATCTGCACTGGACCCGCGTACCGGAGCGTCTGTCACCGGGAGCCTTCGAGCAGATGACTCTCCGGGGCGACGCAGCGGATGCGGCAACTCACCCCAGCGCGCTGAACGCCGCCATCGAGAGCTTCCGGACGCGGATCGAGTATGAAGACGGGCGCCTGCTGCTCAGAGAGGCCCCCACCCCGGATGCGGCCGGCCCGACCGGCGCGGCCCGCCCGGTCGAACCAGGCCAGGTCGACCGCTCCACCAGATCGCCCCACGCCGACCGCCCTGCCACGGTCGGTGTCATGGTCGATGTTCTCGATCCGTCCGGGTCACGCATCGTTCAGCTGCGCGGCGCCCTGCCCGCGGAGCACTCCGATCGGCAGGCATGGCTTGTTTCGATCCCCGATCTGGCGCTTTCCCACGCCGCGCTCTGCGCCGATTCCACGCGCTCGATCCACGGCGGCCCGACACCCACGAAGGGATTCGTCCTCTTCACCTACCAAGCAGCAGAGAGCTATCACGCCACCGCGCCCCAGTTCTTCCTCAATGAGTAGACGAGCGGGCACGTGGATCCACTGGCGAGTCAATCCGCCGTCCAGCGGATCCAATGGTGGGTGGATCCGCGCCCCGGGCGGGAAATGAGCCGTGCGGGAGCTACGGCAGGATCAGAACGGGCGTGACGCCGCGCACGCCGGCGGCCCGCAGATGCAGGAAGTAGGTTCCCGCCGGCAGGCCCCCTGCCGGGCCGGTTGGCAGCGGGAGCGTCCAGGTGGCGCGGCCCGGGGAGAGAGACTGCTCGTGCATCAGGCGTCCGGAGGCATCCAGCAGAGCGATGCGGGCCGGCTGATCCAGCATCCGTTCGGCGCGCAGGGAGAACGATCCGCGGGCCGGATTGGGATACACCGCCAGGCGCACCAGGCCGGCCTCGCCGTCCGCGATGGAGGAGAAATCGCCGGCCATGCGGAAGTCAGCGGGTGAGATCGCATGCACCGTCTCGCTGGCGCCGTGGACCGTGACGCGGATCCGGGCCTGCTCGGAGGCGCCGGGTGCATCGACAAGCCACTGGTAGCGTCCCGAATTCGGAATGCCCGTGGCGATCGGATGCCAGGGGCCCGCCGAACCGTGGATCGAGAGCGCCAGATCGACGCTGGCCGGCCCCTCGGCGGCGGGCACCGCGGCCAGCCAGTCGATGAAGCGCACCATCCCCGTGCGGTAGCATTCCCCGCCCTGGGGCTCAGCCACCCGCGCGGTCAGCTCCACCGGCTCGCTCCACGGCGAGTAGACCCGCAGCTGATTGCGGTAGAAGGGAAACCCGCTCATGCTCGCCGAGATCGCGATGTCCTCCCGGCCGTCGTGATCGATGTCTCCATCCACTCGCAGCGCGGAGGCATCCCCGGGAGAGGGCATCGTCCAGGTGGCGTCGGCCGTCCATCCTCCGGCCCCATCGCCGAGGTAGACGCGGCCGATCGGAGGATCGTAGGCCACCAGGTCGAGAATGCCGTCCCCATCGATGTCGCCGAGTTGGGTGAGGTCGTAGTAGCCGCTGGTGGGAAGCCCGCTGGAGGCATCGGTCCATCCGTCTCCGTCAAAGGTGTAGCAACGCACCCCGGCGGAGCTGTACCCGAAGGATATGTCAAGCCGCCCATCCCGGTTCACGTCTCCCACCGCGATACCGTGGATGCCGCTGGTCGGGAGACCCTGCACCGCCACCGTGAAACCAAACGCTCCGTCGCCGAGCAGGACAGTGCTGCCCGCACGGGTGGAAATGATGTCCAGGTATCCGTCGGCATTGACGTCGCCCGTTTCGATCGTCGAGCCCACCGAGCCGCCCGTCAGGGCGAACGCCTGGCTCCAGGTGCCATCGCCATGATTGCGATAGACCCGGATGCCATTGCTGCCGCCGAAGGACTGCGACACGATGTCAAGCAGGCCATCCCCATCGAAGTCGGCCAGCGCCGTGGCGAACATGCCCCACGTCTCGCCGTTGCTGGCCAATCCCTCACCGTAGTCGGTCCAGTAGGCTCCGCTGCCATCCCCCCGCGCGGCGCCCATCAAGCGCGAGTCCATGCCGCTGCTGCCCCAGTTGTGATGCACGCCCCAGGCGACATCCATCTGCCCATCCAGATCCAGATCACCCAGCGCGCATCCCCCGTAGCCGAAGTAGCCGAACTGATGCACCGACCAGGCGCCGGATCCATCCCCCAACCAGACCATGATGCCATGCTGATCCGAATTGACATACGGGGAGCCATGGTCGCCCACCGAGACCAGGTCGAGATGGCCATCGCCATTGACGTCGCCGAATTCGAACTCCGTGTTGCCCTCTTCCTTGCTTGGCAGTTGGAGCCCGGCCGATTTGGAGATGAGCGTCACGGCGGACGCGCTGGCCCCATTGAGGAGCAGCAATAGCACGACAGCGGCGGCCAGAGTCTTGGGTGAAGGCATGGATGTCCCCCGGCGATTGCATACCAACGTTTCAGCGCAACCTCGTGCGCCGTTGCGCAATGCGGCGCTGCCGCGATTGTAGCACAAATGCCTCATCCCATGCGTTCGGTCACGCGTGACCCCGCGCCTCTCAGAAGGCGCATGAGCCGCCATGTTTGGCGTGGTAGTCCTGATGATACTCCTCCGCCGGGTAGAAGGTCTCGGCCCGCTCGACCCGCGTGGCGATCTCGCGGCCCTTGAAGGCGTCCTTGCCCGCCAGCTCACGGATGTAGGCGCGCGCCTGGCGGTCCTGCGCATCCGAGGCGGGGAAGATCGCCGACCGGTATTGGGTGCCCACATCCGGACCCTGCCGGTTGACCTGGGTTGGATCGTGCATGCCGAAGAAGGCCGAGAGGAGTCCGCCGTAGCTCACACGGGTCGGATCGTAGACCACCTTGACCGCCTCGGCATGTCCGGTGCGCCCCGTGCACACTTGCTGGTAACTGGGAGAGGAGGCCTCCCCTCCCATGTATCCCGAGACCGCATCCAACACACCTGGGATTCGCGCGAAGCGATCCTCGATTCCCCAGAAGCATCCGCCGGCGAAGTAGGCCGTCTCGGTCGCCAAGGGCCGCGACCTCTCCGGCAGCGCGGCACTCGCCGGTAAGAAGTCCAGCGCGGCCGAGTTCAGGCAGTAGCGCAGCCCGGTCGGCCGGGGACCATCCGCAAACACGTGCCCCAGGTGGGCCCCGCAACGCGCGCACAGGATCTCCGTGCGGACCATGCCGGCGCCGCGGTCTTCCTTCTCGAGAATGTGATCGTCATCGAATGGCTTGTAGAAACTCGGCCATCCGGTGCCCGAATCGAACTTGGCGGAAGACTCGAACAGCGGCAGACCACAGACGACGCAGGCGTAGAGCCCCTCTTCCTTGTTGTCGAGCAACCCGCCGCAGGAGCTCGGTTCGGTCCCCCGCTCGAGCGTGATGCGGCGCTGCTCGGGTGTGAGCGCCTCGGCCAGCTTGGCGATCTCCGCCACACCGAGGGGCGCGATATCGTACCCGGAGTTCGAGATCCTGGGATGACGCGCTTCGACATTCATATGCTCTCTCACTTTCCTGGCCAGAGCGACGAGCTCGGCCGGCTCGGTGTTCGCGGCCTCGGCGGTGTTCGCGGCCTCGGCCGGCTCGGTGGTCGCGGCCTGTGGGGTGTTTGCGGCCTCGGCGGTGTTCGCGGCCGCTGCGGCCGTTGCGGTGTTCGCGGCCGTTGCGGTGTTCGCGGCCGCTGCGGTGTTCGTGGCCGTTGCGGCGGTTGCGCCTCCTGCAGAACCGGCCCCGTCCGCCACAGAGGAGGCCGCCTCGGTTGTCGGCCACAGCAGTGCTGATACAGCCGCACCCATGACCACCACGATCGCCATGGCCACCGCGGCCAAGGGAGAGAATCGGTTGTTTCCATGTCTACTATGGGCCCCAGCCGGTCCTGCCCGGCCCCCGAGACGAGAATGGCTCTTCATGACGCACCTCCTTGGTCTATCGTGGCTAAGTCCTACCCTTCGAGAGCACTAGAGTTCCTTTCCCCCCGTGCCGCCGCGGGATCGACTCCACACCGCAACCCCACTCAGAACCGAGGCAGACGCTTGCCCGCACATCGGGCGCTCCGCAAGAGAACGGTGGCCTATGCTGAGCGGATGCCCACCCCGCCGCGTCGGGAGCGCCACTTCAGCCACGTATCGAACCATTCAATCCGCGTTCTTCCCACACGGTCTTGACCTCTTTTTGACACGTTTCGTGAGGCTATATTGTTGTATTACAATTAGATACGAGCGTACCCCGGGGCACGCGGGATGCAATTCTATTGCTTTATTGTGGGTACGGAACACACGGGTCGGTCTCCTGGACGTGGGCGGATCGCACCGGTCAGATCGTCTCCCGGGCTGGCGGCGCGGCCTTCCCGGCCGCATGGGCCCTCCCGGCCGCATGGGCCTTCCCAGCGGCGCGGGCCTTCCCAGCGACGTGGACCATCCCAGCGACGTGGGCCTTCCCGGCGACGTGGGCCTTCCCGGCGACGCGGGCCTTCCCGGCGAAGCGGGCCTTCCTACAGCTGCGGGCCTTCCTACAGCTGCGGGCCTTTCGATCGCAGCCGGCGGCGGGCGCCGGCCGGCGAGAGTTGCGCGACACTGTTCCAGGACGCCAGCGACGAGGCGCTCATCCCCAGCCGTCCGCGCTGGCGTTCCCACCCGCCCACCGTCGCCACCGAGACGCCCAGCAACCGCGCGAACTCGACCTGCGTCATGGCGAAGGTGCGTCTCAGAGTCAGCACCTGGCGCGCCGTCGCCGGCGCCGCGGACCGTTTCTTGGGAGTTGCCGGCGCCGCGGACCGTTTCTTGGGAGTCGGCGGCGGTGGATCGGCCTTGGCGCGCACAACCCGGCGGGTCTTCTTGGCCGGCCGGGAGGCTTCCGGCGGATCCTCGTCCCCGATGTCCACGCCGAACACGTCGGCGAGCCGATCATGGGCCAGACGCCTCGGCTGCGTGGGGCGCGACGCCGTCGTTCCCGCCCGTTTCGGGCCACGGTGGCCGATCTGGCCGACGCCGGCGGTGATCAGTTCCTCCTGATTCACATCGCGCAGCAGGAAGAGCAGCTCGGGCTCTTCATCCAGCCGGGCCCCCACGCCATAGAGCACGGCCGCGACATGCTTGCACATCCAGGCCCAGTCGGGGCAGGTGCAGGTCATGTCGATCTCGCCGGGAAGAGGAAAGAGGCCCTGGGTGCGGTCGGTAAGGACCCCCATGACGCTCGAAGAGAGCTTGCCTTCGAGAAGTTCCAGCAGCGAGCCGATCTCTCCGGCGCAGCGCTGTTTCACGCTCGTCCACCTCTGCTTGGGCAGCTTCTTGAAGTGAATCTCGACCGTGTAGAGCGACGACCCGCTGACCAGACCCGTCACCTTCCCCTTCTGGATCGCCAGATGGCAGACCGATCCGTTGCGCACATAGGTGCGCCCGCGCGGGAGCCGGTTTTCGTAGTCGCTGAAGCTCTCCAGGTGCCGGCACCAGGACTGGCCCCAGAAGGTCCGGACGATCTGTCGCCCGGCGATCTTGATCGGCGTGACGGCCATCCCCTTCTTCTGCATCGTCTTGAGCTTGCCCATGGCCTGCGCGCGGCGGACATGCACCGGCACATACGGCCTCCATCGAAATCCCCGCATGACTGCTGGTTCTCCCTTACACCCGGGCCCGGTTGACGTCCAGGCCAACCACCCGAAGCAGCTCGGCGTCGTCGAGTTCGGTCAGCACGGCCGCGCCGTCGGCCTTCAGAATGCTGCCCGCCAACGCTGTCTTCTCCTCGATGAGCAGATCGATCTTCTCCTCCACCGTACCGCGGCAGATGAACTTGTGCACCAGCACATTGCGCTTCTGTCCGATGCGAAACGCGCGATCGGTGGCCTGATTCTCGACAGCCGGATTCCACCAGCGGTCGAAATGGATCACATGGGAGGCGCTTGTCAGATTCAGGCCGGTGCCGCCCGCCTTGAGCGAGAGGATGAAGAAGGGCGGCCCGTCCTCGGACTGGAAGGCATCCACCAGCGCCTTGCGCCGGCGCACCGGTACGGCGCCATGCAGGACCAGACCCTCGCGTCCAAACAGCTCCGCCAGATAGCCGGCCAGCGGAGCGGTGATCTCGCGGAATTGGGTGAAGACCAGGACCTTCTCCTGGCGCGAGGCGATCTCCTCGCACAGCGCCCTCAGCCGGCCGAACTTGCCGCTGTCGCCCGGCTCATAACAGCCGTCGCCCAGGAAATGGCTGGGATGATTGCAGATCTGCTTGAAGCGCATCAGCGCCGTCAGGATCTGCCCGCGACGCTCGATTCCCGCGACGCCCTGCAGCACGCGCGCCAGATGGCGAACCTCGCTCGCGTAGAGAGCAGCCTGGCTGCGCGATAGCCCACAGAATGCCTTCCGCTCGCTCTTCTCGGGCAGGTCCGAGATGATCGTCCGGTCCGTCTTGAGCCGGCGGAGAATGTAGGGCTGCACGAGATTGCGCAGCGGCGCGTAGCGGTCGGTCTCATTCTCTTCGAGGCGCTTGACGAAGCGCTTGAACTTGGCGGCCGATCCCAGCAATCCGGGACAGAGGAAATCGAAGAGCGACCACAGATCGCCGAGGCGGTTCTCGACCGGAGTTCCTGTCAGCGCGATCCGGCCGTCGCCTTGGAGCTTCTTGACGGCCTTGGTCTGCCTGGCCCCCGGGTTCTTGATCGCCTGGGCCTCATCCAGGATGACCAAGTGCCAGCGCACGCCAGCCAGCCAGGCCTGCCGCAGCACCATCCCGTAGGTGGTCAGGACCAGGTCCACATCCCGGAAGGCTGTCTTCGGATCGGCGCCCATCCGGGTCAACTCCACGAGCGAGGTTTCGGAGGGATGAACGAAGCGCGTCTTCAACGACGGGGCGAACCGCTCGATCTCGCTCTTCCAATTCGCCAGCAGGGACGCCGGCATGACGAGCAATGAGGGGCGCCCCTGGCGGCTGCGCTGGGTCGACAGCAGCAAGGCCAGAACCTGGATCGTCTTGCCGAGGCCCATGTCGTCGGCCAGGCAGGCGCCCAGGCCCAGGCGCGTGAGAAACCAGAGCCATTTGTGACCGGTCTCCTGATAGGCGCGCAGGGTGCCGCGGAAGGCCCGGCCGGGCCCCGCAGCGTCGATCGCCGCCGGATCACGGAGTTGCGCCAGGACCTCCCCGAACCAGTCACCGGCCGTCACGACCGACCAGTCCTTGATCTGCTCGGAGTCGCTCGGATCCGCCGCGAGGTCGCTTGGCGCACCGGCCAGCAACCGCATCCCTTCCGCGAAGCTGATGCCGCCGCCCTCGGCCGCCGCCGCGACCCGCTCCCAGTGGGACAGGGCCTCGGCCAGGCGCGCCTGATCCACCTCGATCCAGCGGCCTCCGACTCGGATCAGGCCATTGCCCGCATCGGCGATCGCCCGCCACTGCTTGGCGGTGAACTCCTCGCCGTCGCAGGCCAGAGAAACATCGAAGTCGAGCAGGGCATCCTTGTCCAGCCGGTGGAGGCGCTTCCCGCCGATGGTGACCTTGACCTGCGGCCGGGGGCGCTGGCGCCACCAGTCCGGCACGCGCAGCACGAGGCCGCTTTCCTCGAGCACGGGGGCTTCCTTGAGAAGCCGGTAGGCATCCTGCGGCGTCCACATGAGCGGCTCGAACAGGTCGCCGGAATCCAGCAGCTCTTTCACCCACCCGCAGCGCTGGGATGCCTGGTGGACCGGCGCCAGCAGCCTGATCAGGGCCTGGCGATCCTGCGCGCCGGCGCTTTTCTCGAGGGCCTGGCTGAGCGGCACATACTGAATCCGACCCATCGCGGAGAGCCGTGGGGCGTAGGTGGCCAGGAAGGCGAAGGGGTACTCGCGATCTTCCCTGTTCTCCGCCAGGTGAAAGCAGACCCGCCCCACCTGGTGCCAGAGCGGCGCATGGCGCTTCAGGTAGCCGCTCAATCCCCCCGCCTGGGCATCGGCGGCCGCCATCAACCAATCATCCAGCTCGCGCCAGATGCGGGCGAGCGTCTCTGCCTGCAAGTACTCCGCGCCCTGCATGGGAGGCGCGGTCAGCAGCATCGTTCCCAGTTCCGCCGTCGAGGGCGGTCCCAGCGGCGCGAGGGCCTGTCCTTCGGGCGTCCGGCAGCGCTGGGTGAGATACTGGCCGGCGAAATCGCGCCAGTAGACCAGGGAGCGCGACGGAGGAATCTCGGGCCGGGTGGCGGCCGCTGCGAACAGTCCGGCCGACGGCGAGGCGGCGAATCCGCGCACGACGCGCTTGAGCCAACCCTCGCCCGCCGGCGAGGCAACTTCGGACGAGGCGGCTTTGGCCCCGGCCTCCCCGCGGAGCATCAGATGGCCGCGAGGGCTGACGGCGACGTGATAGGGGCGCGCATCCCCACGTTCGGCACCCGTTCGCTCCTGTTCGCTCGCCTGCGATCTGCTCCCGGTGGTTGCCTGGGATCTGCCCATCGTACCTGCCCGCGACCTGCTCATCGTGCCTGCCTGCGACCTGCTCATCGTGCCTGCCTGCGATCTGCTCCTGGTGGAGCATTCTTCCCGCATTCGTACTACAATGCCTCCCTGTCGGCGCCGTGATGGCCGAGATCCTAGCAAATCAGCCGCCCCTCTGTCCCGGGTGTCGGCATCGGCCGGAGCCTCGCGGGCCGTGCGTTGTCGAACCGACCCGGGGCTGCCGTGGGAGAGATGCCGAGTGCTGCATGTCTACATCGATGCGGATGCCTGCCCGGTCAAATCCGAGGTCTATCGCGTGGCCGGCCGCTATGGGCTCGAGGTCACGGTGGTGGCCCAGGCCAGGATGCGGGTACCCAATGAAGCGGGGATCACGCTGGTGGTCGTGGAGCCGGGCTTCGATGCGGCCGATCGCTGGATCGCCGGGCAGGTGCGGCCCGATGACATCGTCGTTACCGCCGACACGCCGCTGGCCGGCAACTGCTTGCTTGCCGGCGCACGCGTGATCACTCCTTCCGGGAGGCTCTTCACGGAGGACAACATCGGTCCGTCCTTGGCGACCCGGGATCTGCTGGCAGAACTCCGCGGCGCCGGAGAGATCACCGGCGGTCCCGCGCCGTTCACCCCACGGGACCGTTCGCGCTTTCTTCAGCAGCTCGATGCGCTGATCCAGTCGATCCGCCGCGCATAGGAGACGCTATCCCGGACGGCGGGCCAGCCAGATCAGATGCCGGGCGCCCTTGCGGCCCCCGCTGGCGCGGGCGGGCAGCTCCTCGACGCGAAAGCCGATCTGGCGCAGCCGTTTCGTAAAGCCCCGGTCCGGATGCGCCGACCAGACGGCCAGCACGCCCCGCGCCCGCAGCGCCGAGTATGCCGCCCCCAAGCCGCTGATCCCGTATAGCCAGTCATTCTCCTCCCGCGTCGCGCCCTCCGGACCGTTGTCGACATCCATCAGGATCGCATCGAAGGACCGCTCCGACTCCCGTAGGACCAGGGCCACATCGCACTCGCGCACCATGACACGCGGATCCGCCAGGGGATTTCCCGCCAGGTCGGCCAGGGGCCCGCGATTCCACGCCACGACGGCCGGGATCAGCTCGGCGACCGTTACCCTGGCCCCCGCACCCAGCTCGCGCAAGGCGGCCGCCAACGTGAAGCCCATGCCAAGGCCGCCGATCAGGATGCGCGGCGTCCGCATGCCGGCCAGGGCGCGGCAGGCGAACTCGGCCAGTCGCTCCTCGGAGCCGTGCACGGCGCTGCTCATCAGCTGCATCTGACCGATCCAGATCGAGTACTCGGCCCCGCGCTGATAGAGTCGCAGTTCCTCACCGGTCATGGGCACCGCGGCCGTGTCGATCAATCGTCTGGGTATCATCTCCGGCTCGCCGCTCAGTCGCTTGCCTTGAGGAACTTGTGCACCGCCTGCGGGCTGATGCCGAGCAGCCGGGCGGCCTGGCTCTGGTTGCCCGCGGCCTGATCGAGGGCCACCAGCATGAGATGCTTGCGGACCTGCTTCAGAAACTCCTCGAGAACGAATCCTTCGTGCGGCATCGGCAGACCGGCCAGCGGATCGCGCCGGGATCGCCCCGCTGAAATGACTATGTCATCGGCGTCGATCACCTCGCTCTGGCACAGGCAGGCCGAGCGCTCGATCACATTCATCAGTTCGCGCACGTTCCCGGGCCAGTTGTGGGCCTGCAACCGTTTGAGCGCCGCCGTCGAGAGCCGCTTCGGTCGGCGCAGCGAGACGTTGACCTTGTCGAGCGCATGCAACGCGATCTTGGGAATGTCGGTCGCCCGTTGGCGCAGCGCGGGAAGCTCGATCAAGCCCACGCACAGCCGGTAGTAGAGGTCTTCCCGGAATCCATCTTCCGACACGACCCGTTGCAGATCCCTGTTCGTCGCGGCCAGGATGCGCACATCCACCTGCCGCCCGCGATCGGCGCCGATCGGCTCGATGATCCGGTCCTGCAGCACGCGCAGTAGCTTGGCCTGCATGGCCAGCGGGAGGTCACCCACCTCGTCCAGAAAGAGGGTGCCCCCGTCGGCCAACTCGAACTTGCCCTTCTGGTCGCGCACCGCACCGGTGAAGGAGCCCTTCCGGTGGCCGAACACGTAGCTCTCGAAGAGCTGATCGGGAATCGCCGCACAGTTGATCGTCACGAACCGGCCGTCGGCGCGCTCGCTGAGCCGATGGATCAACCTGGCGATCATCTCCTTGCCCGTTCCGGTATCGCCCTGGATCAGGACGCCCGCCTCCCCCGGCGCCATCAGCGCGGCATGCTCGATCGCTCGGCGCATTCGGGGATGATCGACCACCAGGCCCAGCTCGCGTACGATCCGGCCGACATCGGTCGTCGGCGGCAGGTCCCCGGCGGGCTCAGACAGCGGAGCGCACGCC
>CAYQJL010000285.1:0-48617 GCA_964417675.1 uncultured bacterium
TACCTCCGTGGGATGGCCCTGGGTGATTCGATGTAAGCCATCACAGTCTATCGCTGCAGGCGGCGCGCCTCAACCTCCCGATTGAGCCAGGCTGCGCCCGAACTCCCGGATCTCGAGCGTGGCGCTTGGCGCGCCCGTGCGTGCATGCGGGGGGCGGATCGGCAGGCACGACCGTTGCGGGGGCAACGCCCGCGGCCGGAGAATGGAGGACTGCATGCGGCGCAATCTCCCGTGCGGCGCTCGGCACGGCGCTCGGCACGGCGTTCGGCACGATCGCCCCGGCGGGGTCAACGGCGCAACCGGCCCCGGCCGATGATGCTTTCGGCCAGCAAGAGGAGGAACGCGAGCGTGAGACACAGCTGCCATAACTCGCGCCCGTAACGGGCTTCGAGCACCTGCCGGCTCAGTGCCTGCTCCGGATTGATCAGCTGTGCCTGGCTGCCAAAGACGTAGCGCAGCTGATCCCCGTCGAGCGGCCGCAGATCCGACTCGCGGGTATCCAGGTTGACCGCCTCGGTCGTGATGGGAACCCGGCCGGCCAGGGCATCCGGCACCGTCCCACTCGAAGCCGGAATCCCCAGTGCGGCCCGGCTGGTGCCGAGCATGTAGAAACCAGCCTCGGGCAGAGGCGCGGTCTGCAGCATGGAGCCGCGATCCCCGAGAATCACCTCCACAGGAAGCTCGATCCCCCGAGGGCCCACGCAACGGAAGGACTCGCCCTCCAGTTCGCCGGCCAGTGGATGCCGCAGCTGCAGCCCCACAGTCGGATCCTGGCGTCCCACCTTGCCTTCCAGGATCAAATGCAGCAGGCCGCGGTGCAGAAAGGGAAGATAGGATGCGCTGGTCGGGAAGTCGCTCCACCTCAAATCCAGCGCCGAGGCGAACAGGAGCAGGCCGGGCTCTTCGGCGAGCGCCGGGTAGCCACCCGAAAACTCGGCCAGGACCCGGGTCTGCGCGCCGGGGCGCAGCTCGAGCAGGCGCTGGAAGCGGGCGCTCGACAGGGCCTCGCCGGGCGCCACGGGAAAACCGTCGAAGATGTCATGCCCAGCCACCGCCGGCCGCAGCGAGAAGTGCGCATCTCCCCGAAGATCGCCGCGCACATTCTCCAGACGCATCCCGGCGAGCCGGGGCAGAATCTGGTTGTTGTAGACGCGTGCATCCACCCGATCCCCGAGGGCGATGAAGATGCCGCCCCCCTCCGAGCGGTAGCGCTCGAGGAGCTCGGCCGCCGAGGCGCTCAGCCGGCCGACGTTGAGCAGCAAGACCGCGTCGGCCTCGATCTCCGTCTCGAGTCCCAGGTCTCCCTCTGCGATCAGCGACGCCTCGAAGAGGCGCAGGCTCTCGCTGCCGGCATCCTCCGCGTGCGGCTGGTGCGGCGCGCCCGCCATTCGGTCCCGGCCGGCCGCCTGCGCCAGGACCGCGGCGCCGGACCATGGGTCCAAGGCAAGGATTGGAAAGGTTGCGTCTTCGTAGACGGCGGGATCATCCAGCGGCCCGCCGGTCACGATGAGTACCCGAAAGCGATTCGTGGTGGTCGTGCTCAGGTAACGGGTGTTGTCGATCTCCAGCAGGTCGCTCCCACTGCGCACCATGAGCAGCCCGGCATCGGGGGTTTCCTCGATCGAGATCATCGTCTGGGTGACCGCGTCCGCATCCACGCTCACGAATCCCTCGGCCAGCAGGGCACCCGACTGCCCGTCGAGCACCTGGAGGACCTGTTCCTCCACCGGAATGTCGCTGAAGTTGCGAACCCGTATCGTGACCCGGCCCCCGGCGCCTCCCGGGTCGCGCTCGAAGAGGGCCCACACCACGGCCACATTCGGCCCACTGGGTGCCACGATCGGCAGTACATACAACCGTGTGTCGGGCGGCGTCGGCACCAGGGAGGGCAGGGACGCCGCGCTCGCTTCGCCGGCGGCCGGATCGAGCGCCGGGCCCCGGCCGGTGCTTTCCGCGGAGGCCGTCGGGCGGCCGGAGCCCGCGCGGGGGTCGGCAGGATCGGCCGCTTGTGCCCTTTCTGCCGCGGCAGCGCCGGCATCGTCGCCCGCCACCCGGTCGCCGCCGCCGGCCGGGCTGCCGCCGCTCGCGCCCCGGGGGGCCCCGCCGACGGTGGTCACGCCGCGGAGGATCTCCTCCATCTGATGTTCCTGGAAATCGGATACGACGAAGATCTCGCGATTCAGGGTCTGGGCGGTCGCGAGGATCGGATACACGCGCTCGAGCCCGGCCACCAGGTTCGAGCGGGTCGCTCGGGGGTGGGCGCGCAGGAGTTCATCGCGCAACAGGGACCGATCACGAACGGTGCTCTCATAGGGCACCCGCACCGGCGAGGCGGTGAACACCAGGACCGCCCGATCGCCTTCCTCCAGAAGATCGATGATCTGCAGAGCTCGCTGGCGCGCTTCCTCGAAACGGGTCGGCGCGGCCAGGGACGAACCCTCCGTATCGACCGGGAGCACGGCGCCCGGATCCAACCGGGCTCCCATGCTGTAGCTGTCGTCGATCAGGATCGCCACGGTCGAGGACCCCCGCTTGTCGTGGGCGCCCGCGCCATGCCACACCGGGCGGCTGAGTGCGAGGGCCAGCAAGGCGATCGCCAGGGTCCGCAGCGCCAGCAGCAACCACTGGCGCAGTTTCATCCGGCGGATCTTCTTCTTGGTGATTTCATCGAGCAGTTCCAGGTGGGAGAAGGGGCGCTCGGTGGCGCGGCGGCGGCTGAACAGGTGGATCAGAACCGGCAGGGCGGCCACCGCCAAGGCCGCCAGAAACGCTCCGTTCAGAAAGGTGAAGGGACCCATCAGTGCAGCCTCCGCCGCTTCTCGAGATAGCGCAGCAGCGCCACGTCAAAGGGGGTGTCGGTCTGCACCTCGACATAGTCGATCGAATGCTCGGCGCACGCGCGGCGATAGCGTTGGCGCCAGGCTTCGATCTGACGCTTGTACTCATCGGCGAATTCCCAGGGCGTCGTGCTGAGGCGCTCCTCGGATTCCAGGTCCACGAAGACCGTCTCCTCCTCGAAGGGGAAGTTCACCTCGGCCGGATCGAGGAGATGAAACACGACCACCTCATGCTGGCGGTGGCGGAAGTGCTTCAATCCCGTGAGCACCTCCGCGGGCCGGTCCATCAGATCCGAGATCAGGATCACCAGGCCGCGGCGGTTCAACCGGTCAGCCAGGTGATGCAGACTCGGTCCGATGCGGGTCCCATGGCCGCGCTCCGCCGCTTGCGCTTGCCGGAGCAGCTTGTTCAGTTCCCCCAGCAGAATGCGCAGATGGGTGCTCACGCTGCGAGAGGGGATGTACCGGCGGATCTGGTCATCGAAGGTGAGCAGCCCGACGGCGTCCTGTTGCCGGATCATCAGATAGGCCAGCGCCGCGGCCAGATAGACGCCATACTCGAGTTTGGGCAGGTAGGTCTCTTCCGACCGATAGGCCATCGAGGAGCTCGCGTCGACCACCAGGTAGCCGCGCAGATTCGTTTCTTCTTCGAACTCCTTGATGAAGAAGCGGTCGCTCTTGGCGTAGACCTTCCAATCCACGCTGCGAATCGGATCGCCCGGCATGTACGGGCGATGCTCGGCGAACTCGACGCTGAAGCCGTGATACGGGCTCTTGTGCAAGCCCGTGATGAAGCCTTCGACCACCAATCGGGCAATCAGATCGAGACGGCGCAGCTTGCCGACCAGATACGGGTCGAGCAAGGCGCGGTCTTCGGCTTGGCGCGGCACGCGCGGGCCCCCTTACTTCCTGTCCGGCTCGGGCACCTCGTCGAGGAGCTTCCCGATGATGTCGTCCGTCTTGATGGCGTCGGCCTCGGCATTGAAGTTCGTGACGATGCGGTGACGCAACACCGCCGGGGCCACGGCCCGGACATCCTGCGCCGCCGGGGTTTCGCGGCCGTGCAGAATGGCGCGCGCCTTGGCCCCCAGCACCAGATATTGCGAGGCCCGCGGACCGGCGCCCCAGGCCACCCAATCCCGCACGAAGGCCACAGACCCCTCCCCGGGCCGTGTGGCGCGCGACAGGCGCACGGCATAACTCACGATGTGCTCGGACACCGGGACGCTGCGGACCACCTTCTGCAGCCGGACGATGTCGGCGGCCGAGAGAACCCGCCGCACCTCGGGAATCGCCGCGCCGGTTGTGCTGCCGACGATCTCGCGCTCCTGGGCCTCGTTGGGATAGTCGACGAAGATATTGAACATGAAGCGGTCGAGCTGAGCTTCGGGCAGCGGGTAGGTGCCCTCGAGCTCGATGGGATTCTGCGTGGCCAGCACGAAGAAAGGCAGGTCGAGCGCGAAGGTCTGGCCCGCGGCGGTGACCTCTTTCTCTTGCATGGCCTGCAGGAGCGCGGCCTGTGTCTTCGGCGGGGTCCGGTTGATCTCATCGGCCAGCACGAGGTTGGCGAAGACCGGACCGCGGATGAACTTGAAGTCGCGCTGGCCTGTGGACCGGTTCTCCTCGAGAATCTCGGTCCCGGTGATGTCCGACGGCATGAGGTCCGGTGTGAACTGAATGCGGTTGAACTCGAGATCCAGCACCTTCGCCAACGTCGAGATCAGAAGCGTCTTGGCCAGGCCCGGCACACCCACGAGAAGGCAATGCCCGTCGGCAAAGAGGGCCAGCAACAGCTCGTCGATCACCTGGTCCTGCCCCACGATAACATGGCGGATCTGCTCTAGAATCCTCTTCCGGGCGGCGGCCAGTTCATCGACCATCGCCGCAGTCTCTTGTGCGGTCATCGTTTGCCTTTCTTCTCGATCCACAAACGTTTCATCGCCCCCACCCGGCCCGCGCACCGGCTACCCTCGCGGGCAGGCAAGCGGCGAGTGTACCCTGGGAAGGAACCGGGCGCCACCTCTCCCATCAACTACTTGCAAGCCAACCGGTTCCCCAGGTTGCCGGATGAGTGCGAGATGGGTGCGGGATGGGTGCGGGGTGGGTGCCGAATGAGTGCGGGATGGGTGCGGGGTGCGCCGTCCAGCGCGGGTTGTGCGGTATCTAGAAATCCTCGAGCGCGTGCCAAGGCTCTTCGACGGCCGCCCACTGGCGCTCGAGTTCGGCCAGATGCGCCCCGGCCTTGTCCTGGTACCACTCGTCGAGGCGGGTGGCCGGGGGCAGCTCGAGGCAGGCGCGCAGGCAATCGATGGCCTCGGCGAGGCGGCGCTGAGCACCCAGGGTCCGGCCCAGCGCATACATCGAGAGCGGGCAGGCGCCCTGTAGTTCGATCGAACGGCGCAGATGGCGCTCGGCGCCCTCGAGCGACGCGTCGGGAAGCTCGCCGATGAAGGCCCTGGCCAGCATCCGCTCGACCCAGCTGAGGCTGCTCAATCGATAGTTCAATGCCCCGAGCAGAAGATAGGCGTCCGCAAGGGTGGAATCCCGGGCGATCGCCGCCCGGCAGTAGCGGTCCACACGTTGAACCCGCTCGACCTTCTCGCGTTTGGGACAGGACTCGGCCAGACGACCGTTGACCAGCCCGAGGCGGACGAGTATGTCGGGATCACCGCCATACTCAGGCTGCAGGCGCAGCAGGATCTCCTCGGCCCGGGCGCAGTAGTAGGAGGCCGAATCCGCGGGCGCCATGAAGGAACGGGTGATGTAGGCATTGGTCTCGGCAATCAGGCGGGCGCGGCGCTGCCCGCCTGCCGCGGGGGGCGCCAGGCCGGCCACGAAGGTGGCCAGGATCAGAAGGGTCGCCAGCGGGTATCGCATACGCCCTCAATTATACCATGCGCGCGGGCGCTTCCCCGTTGCCCCCGACGGCGGGATCCGCGGGCAGATGGCGCAGATCCGCCAGAGCCGCGGAGCGCGACCACCTCACAACCCCCATCCCGGGGCTTTTCTGCCCCGATCATTTGTGAAACACTCCTCGATCTGTGGGTTACCGGCCCGAGCCGGTGGGGAACCATCTGTGATGGATCCGGTAACCGTCACCGTGGCAGGCACAGGCCACCAGGTTGTATCTCGCCCAGGAATGGGATGATCAAGGTTCTCTGAAGTGGGAGGCAGAGATGGCGCAGGTTGGATGGTTCCCGGCACGCCGGTTGCTCTCGTTCTCACGGCCTTGGGCTACCGCCCTGGCGGTGATCCTGGCCGGGTTGGCGGCAAGCCCGGCAGCCCGGGCCTTCTTCGAGGACCCTTCCGGCGAGCGGGAGTCCACGGTAGCGATCTCCGCCTTTCTCTCGCATTCCGCGCTGCCGGCGGGGGCATCCGGACGCGTACTGGCCCTGTTGGAGATCCCGGCCGAGTTCCACATTCAGCTCAACGATTTCCTCGACATCTACGCCGCCGAGGATGCACCCGTCACGCTCGCGCCCCTCCAGGCGGCACCCAACGCCATCTGGGGAGAGGAGCGCGAAGGCGTCCTCAAGGACAAGGTCCACATCTGGGCTCCCTTCATGGTCAAGCCGGATGCGCCGGTGGGCACGACCGAGATCACGCTCACCGTCGGCTATCAGGGTTGCTCCGAGGGGCCGGTCTACGCCTGCTTCCCGCCGGAGGAGGTCGAGGTGACCTTCGCGCTGGAGCTCTTGCCGGCCGACGCTCCCGCGGTCACCGACAATGACGCCCTGTTCGCGGCCTATCTGGGCGCAGACGCCGGCCGACGCGCGGCCGGAGCGGGTTCGGACGCGGCGGGTTCGGCCGGGGAGGTCGGGGAGGCCGGGGAGGCCGGTTCCGCCCCGGGCGCTGCCGCCTCGACTCCGGCCAGCAGGATCGAAGAGGATGGCGGCCTGCGTGCCCTGATCACCCGGGAACTGGCCAAGGGATCGCTGCTGGCCTTTCTGCTGATCTTCCTGGGAGGCATCGCTTCCAGTTTCACTCCCTGCGTGTATCCGATGATCCCCATCACGATCAGCTATGTGGGCGGCCGGGCGCGGTCGAAGGCGCACGGCCTCTTCCTTTCGATCTTCTTCGTCCTGGGCCTGGCCATCTCCTACGCCATCCTGGGGCTGTTGGCGGGCGCGGCGGGACTGGGCTTCGGCGAGTTGATGCAGAGCACCGCCGCCATCATCGTCGTGGCCTCGATCTTCGCCCTGATGGGCGCGAGCATGCTGGGGGCCTTCGACATCGTCGTTCCCTCCAGCGTGACGACCGGGATGACGACGGCGAGCGCCAAAGAAGGCGCCAAGAAGGGCGGCGGCATCCTGGGCGCCATCCTCATGGGCGCCACGACCGGCTTGGTGGCCTCCCCGTGCGTCGGACCGATTCTGATCGTGCTGCTCACCTTCGTGGCCGAGACCGGGAACCTGTTCATGGGATTCTGGATTCTCTTCACCTTCGCCACCGGCCTGGGCATGCTCTTCCTCGTTCTGGGCACCTTCTCCGGCGCGCTGCACAGCTTGCCCGGGGCCGGCAGCTGGATGGACACGGTCAAGCATGGCTTCGGGGCGATCCTGATCGGCATGGCCATCTTCTACCTGAAAGGCATCCTTGATCCGAACCTCATTCGTCTGATGACCGGAATCTACCTGGTGCTCGTCGGTGTCTTCCTCGGCGCCTTCCTACCCGTGCCCTGCCATTCCGGATGGGGGCTGCTCTTCCGCAAGGCGTTCGGCATCCTGGCCTTCATCGCCGGGGTGATTCTCTTCATCCTCTGGATGCTGACCCTGGTGGGCCTGCCGATGATCGCGGCCGTCCCCGGAGTTGTCGGCGCGGTCGAGAGCGGCCGGCACGAGCCCGCGTGGCTTGTCGTCGACGAGACGAACCCGATCGACCAGCAGCTTCTCGCGCAGGCCGCGGCCGATGGCAAGCCCGCCATCCTCGATTTCTGGGCCACATGGTGCGCGGCCTGCATCGAGCTGGACCACAAGACCTGGTCCGATCCGGCCGTCTTCGCGGAAGCCCAGAGGTTCACCCTCATCAAGATGGATGGCACGAATCGCAGCGAGTACAAGACCGAATCGGACCGGCGCCATGCGGTGCCGGCCGGGGCACGACCCACCGTCATTTTCTTCGACAGCCGGGGCCGGGAGGCCCACCGCTTCACCGGATTTAAAGGAGCCGAGGACGTCCTGGCGATCATGAAGTCGGTGCGCTAGCGCCCGGCCGCAGACGTGAGGGCGCGCCCGGCCGCAGACGTGAGGCGCACCCGGCCGCGGGCGGCGGCTCCGCATCAGGATCGCCTGTGTCCCAACCTAAAGATTCTCGTGTACACCTGCCGATAGAGGGAACAGGTGGAGGGATGCAAGCGCCCTGGCACTTCACTCCCCGGATACGACCCGCTGCAGGAGGGGCCGGATAGGGACATGCACGAAAACCAACCGAGTGCGGCTTGCCCGCAACCCAGCGACGGAGACATCAGCCATCGCAAGGCGCCCGATCGGCGGCAACGGCCGACTCCTTTCCTGTCACGCTACACGCTGTTCGGCAGGCGCATGGGCAACCGCCGCGACAGCGATCCGCCATCGCACTACTACGTGGACCGGGCCGCGGGATTCTATCTGAAGACGCTGTTCGCCATTCTGTTCCTGATCCTGTTCGACACCGTATCGACGCTCTACATCATCAGCCGGGGCGGCGGTGAAGCCAATCCGCTCATGGCCTGGGCCCTCGCCCAGGGAACGGTCTACTTCATCATCATCAAGATCTTGCCCGCCCTGGCCGGATTCATGTTGTTGGGGGTGCTCACGAAGTTCCCCATCTCCAAGGTGCTCACCCTCATTCTGACCGTCGTCTATGGCGGCATCATCATCGTCCATCTGAACCTATTGCACCGAATCCACTTCTAGCAAGAACGCTGTAAACGGCTGAGTGTTGAAGATCCTCGTTTTCCCTGCCGATTCGACCTCTGGACGTCCATTCGTGCGCGGAGAGGTGTGCCCGGCGCCCGCTGGCCTGAGCAGTGTGCGCCACCGAGTCGCCCGCGTGCGCGGAGTCGCTCGTGGTGAGAACCCGATTCTGCATGATCAGGAAGAAGAGGCAAACGATGCGAAGCGTTCTGCAGGCACTCGAAGGCAAGCAGCGTCCGTGGCCGCTCCTCGCCGCGGTGACCCTTATCGCGGCCATGACCGCCCCGCAGGCCGGCGCAGCCCTCTGGCAACGGTCCGGCAGCGGCACCGACCTGTGGTACTCCGGATTCGTGCATGCCGAGGCCAGCTACACAGATGTGACCGGCAGCCTGTACGACTTCGAGGAGGGATACTTCCGCGGCCAGGCAGACGGGTCTGTGGATGTCAGGGGATCCTTCCATGCCAACGGGTTCTTGCGGGAAGGCCTCAAGGTCAATTCATCGCTGCTCTTCGACACGCGCTATCGCCGATACCCGCAGCGGTACTGGGATCGCCGTTTCTGGGACACCTTCCGCATGAAACTGGTCATGGACACGCCGCGGCCGATCAACGACCGCTGGACGTTTCACGCCCGCGCCGTCTACGACCGGGATGACAGCTGGCGCAGTGAGTATCCCGACGCACGCCTGCTGATGGAACCGATCGATGACGCACGTCTGGAGCTCTTTGCGCATCTGGAGTCCAAACACTGGACCTTCCAGGCCGGCGACCTGAAACCCGATTTCGGTGGCCGCGGCTTCGTGCTCTATCAGCGCGACATCCTGGGATTGTCCGCCCACGGCCACAATGAGCGGGTCGATGCCGAACTGCTGGGCGGCCGCGTCAAAGGGACCAGTTTCCTGCAGACGCCGGATGATTCCCTGGGGATCCGCGCGGACGGAACCGCCGGACCCTATCGCCTGGCGCACGCCCCCATCGTGAGGGGCAGCGAGGTCGTGGCCGTGGAAGTGCGCGACCGCTTCGATGCCACCTTGCTTCTGCGCCGCACCGTGCAGCGCCGCAACATCGACTACACCATCGACTACCTGCGCGGGGTGGTCACCTTCATGGAACCAATCCTCAGCCAGACCTTCGAGGGGAATCCGGTCTACATCTCGGTGCAGTACTCCTTCGACCAACGCGATGCCGGGTACTACCGCTACCTGACCGGATCGCGGACCCAGATCCAACTGGGGGAACGCGCCCGTGCGGGCGTGCTGTATGCCGGCGTGTATGACGACCAAGGGTCGTGGCGCGGCAACCAACAGGAACAGCCTCCAGCACAGCGGCTGGCGGCCTACGGAGGTACGCTCGAAGCCGACCTGTTCGACCGCACCCGCATCGAAGCCACCGCGGCGCTCAGCGATTCGGGCCAGTTGGGCCGCGATCACGACAATCACGCCCTCGGTGTACATCTCGAATCCCGTTCGATCCAGCGGCTGGCCCTGACCGGCGACTTCCAGCGCATCGAGTACGGCTTCAAGCCGCTCGACAACCGCACCCTGACCGGCCAACGCAACCGCCAGCAGACCAAACTGGAGGGCGTCTACCGGGCCGCCTCCATGGTGGATCTCGAGGGCGGCGGACGCCACACCAAGAGCGCCAATGCCGAGTATGACATCCGGGCCTACACCGATCGGGCCACCTTCGCCGGACTGCGCCTGCGGCCCCTGGCGCGCACAGAGCTCTCCTACCGCCATGAGTGGCGCAGCGCCGTTGATGAGCTCGAGATCCATCAGAAGGACGAGTCGCGCGAGATCTCCACGCTCGAGCTCCAGCAACGCTTCGGAGGCTCGCGGGCACGGCTCTCGGCCGAGCGGCTGCACTTCACGGACCATGTCGCGCCCGACAGCGCCGGCGCCCGGACGGCCACCTGGGCCCTGCGCGGCGGTCTGGACTATCATCCCACCGGCTGGCTCGCAACAAGCCTGGTGCTCACGACCGATCTGACCCGCGATCGAATCGCGGAGCGCAGCCTGAGCCGCGATGACCGCCTGGAGGCCGGCGCAGCCCTCGATTTCAGCCCGCGCTACAGGCTGCGCGGGGATCTCGAACAGGAGGCCCGCTACCTCCTCGATGACGCCGGCTACCGGTTCACGGGCGGCGATGAGACGCGGACCCGCGAGGCCCATTCGTTCGGGGCCGACCTGCGCCCATGGGAGGCCGTGCAGTTTCTTCTGGGATACGATCGCGAGGAATCGCGCGATGAGGTCGCCGCCAAGATCGATCGTCAATCGGAACTGGCCCGGGCCGAGGGCTACTGGTTCATCACATCCGAACTGGAGTTGCACGGGGCCTTCGCGCGCGAGGATCTGCAGGATCTACGCAAGATCGGCGTGGCCCAGGGCCTGTTGCGTCGTTATGAGCGCCGCTTCGAAGTCGATCTGACGTACAACTACCTCACGCGGCTTTCGTTCTTCGCGGGGTACCAGCTCAAACTGCGCCGCATCTTCGATCCGGGGCGCAGCGATACCGACCTGAATCAGTACCGCATCGGCGTGAACTACCACCTGCACCCCCGCTGGGAACTGACGGCGCGCCTGCGCTACAACGACCTCCGGGGCGAACCGGTGAGGATCGCATCGAATGCCGGCGTGACGGTCGGCGAAGCGCTCGAGAATCACCGCTGGGTGGCGACCGGAGAGGTGGCCTGGGACGCCGGGCGCATGTGGCGCTTCGCCGTCGGCTACGAAACGCTCGAGTACAAGGTGGATTCCGAGGCGGACTCCCCCGACGACTATGCCGCAGATCGCTTCTACGTGAAGCTTCTGCAAAAGTTCTAGGGGAGGGCGGAATCATGAAGCTCACGGCCGGCCATCTCATGCGGTTGCCCGCGCGTTCACATTCGCATCGTTCACATCTGCATCCGATGCCAGGAATCGACGTTCTCAGGAAGGGGAAGGTCATGAGTAGCCCGAGGCCGGCCCGGAAAGGGTCGCAGGTTGGCAGTCGTGAGTCCATGTTGGTGTCCGCGCTGGCGGGCATTCTCCTGCTCGCGCTCTGCATCGCAGCCGCCAGCCGTCCCGCCGGGGGACAGGAGCCGATGCGGATCATCCGGCCGGCAAGCATCGGGGTCAACGCATGGCTCGAGCCAGCCGTCAGCGATCTGGGCCAAACCCATGCGTACACCCTCACCGTGACCCAGGATGACGGCGCCGGCGACTCCCTGTGTGTGGTGCGCCTCGAGGTGGCCTCCGGCTACACCCACATCTCACCGGCCGCATCCCCATTTGGGTGGAGTGTCCACCAGAGCGGCCGGACAGTGACCTGGGAGGCCGACTCGAGCCGCTGCCTGCCGCCCGGAACGTCGCTCGATTTCCCCTTTTCGGCGCGCGCTCCGGCCGCGGTCGGCGGCGGAGGCAACTACGTGCACAACTGGCAGGCCGAGGGCCTCCAGGGCGGACGCTGGGAAGGCGATCTGCCGGCTCGCGTGCGCGAGCCGGATCTCTCCAGCGCTGCCATGACGGTCACAGATGTCAACGGCGACCTGTTGCAGCGCGGCGACCTGGTTGCCTACACCCTTTCGGTGACGAACCAGGGTGACATGCCCGCCCGCGGCGTGACTTTCCGTGCCCAGGGCCTGCCCCACCACACCACCCAGTACGTGCGCGGATCCACCACACTCAACGCAATGCCGATCCCGGATGCCGGCGGCCAGTCGCCCTTGCGGGGGGGAATGCTCGTGCAGGCCCCCGGTGAGGATCCGGGCGTCATTCCACCAGGTGCCACGGCGATCGCCACCGTCCAGGTTCAGGTGAAGGAGAACGCCCAGAGCAACCAAGCGCTGTCTCTGCGCTTCTTGATGAGCTCGGACAGCGGACAGGGCGCCGACCAGCTGCTGACCGGGCCCGCCGTGCAGATCCCGGATGCCGCTATCGGGTTGACGGGCCCCAACGAGGCGGTGGCCTGTGAGGAACTCGCCTACACGATCACCATCACCAACGACGGCGCCGGAACGCTGTTCGACTCCTCTTGCGAAGTACTCCTGCCGAAATCGTTCGCCTACCTCACCGGAACGACGCGGGTCAGCGCCTCGGCCAGCGGGGCGGTTCTGACCCACGATCCAATCGTCAGCGGCGGCTCCGTATGGTTCAACCATGACGGCACACTCCCCAATCCGGGAGACGATCCGGCGTGGGATCTGCCCGCCGGCGAGACGATCACGATCGAGTTCCAGCTCCACATGCCGGCCTGCGAGCACGGCGGGCGCATGGTGACCGCCCGGCTGGCGGGCCGCGACGGGGCCGCCCAGGTGCACGCCGCCGTCCTGCCCTCTGCTCATCAACACACGTTGATGCTCAAACCGGTCCTGTCGATCCGCCAGACGCCGGTCTCCCCCGCGGCCCATGTGGGGGACTCGGTGGTGTGGGACATCGAGCTCAGCGCCACCGGGCATGGCTCCGTTGCTCAGATCACGGTCACCGAGCTACTGGAGGCCGGTCTGCAGTTCGATCCGGCCGGCACATCCCCCGCACCGTCCAGCGTGGCAAGCAACCCGGACGGATCGACCCTGTTGACCTGGAATGAGGCTGTCGGGGATCTGTCGTGGCTGGATGTGGGCGCCTCTCAGACCATCACGGTCGCGGCCCTGCTGATGGCCTGCCGCGACTACGACGCGACAGCCCGCGCCAGGTGGGGCTGTGCGGCCGAAGGCCCCTGTCAGGAGATCTCCGCCCGGGCCAGCATCGATCTACAGCTTGCACAACCGGAGCTGTCGATCGAGGTCACCCCCAATCCGATCACCGTACCGCACTGCAACCCGAGCGGTGTCCCGGTGACGATCACATTGAACAACCCCGGGGGGCCGGCCCGTGATCTCGAGTTGCACCTCACTCGACCGGGGCATCCCCTGCAGCTCAGCCGTGTCAGCGGCGCCACGCTCCACCAGGACGGAGGCGACCGGTTCGTCGTGGGAGACTTCACCGGAACGGCCACCATCACGTTCGATATCTTGCATGCGGATGCCTGTTCCACGCCCTCGGGCGCCTTCCTGCTCCAACCCCGCTACCGGGACGACTGCGGCGTGCAGTTCACGGCGCCCCCGGTCACGGGACAGATCCACACGCAGGGACTCGACGGTCTCAGCCTCGATCTGAGAGGCCCCATCGAGGTGCCCGAACATCAGACCCAGAGCTACTCGCTGATCCTGAACCATGGAGGCGGGATCCCGCCCAACCCGGTATCGGTGGACATCACCTATCCCGAACCGTTCACCTACGTGGGCGATGCCGCGCCCGCCGCCGCGGCCGGCATGGCGGCCGGCTCCCCCGCCAGTACCTGGAATCTCTTGCCGGGCGCCTTCGACGGCTCGGGCACTGTGACTATCACATTCTCTCTGAAAGCCAACGCCGGCGGGTGTGGGACCACCGGGGCGATCTCCGCGGAAGCCTCTGTCGAGCTTCCCTGCGGAGACACCCATTGCACGCGCACGGCCAGCGCGTCGCTGCCGGTGGCCAATGATTGCCCCACCGACACGTCCCCGCTCTGCGACATCACCTTCGAGCGCCTGGTCAACGGCGCCCACACCGCCACGGTCGCGCCCTGTGCGGTCATCGACTACGAGAACCGCATTGTGATCGCCAGCGCCCCCTACACGCTCTCATGGGACGAGCTCACCTTCTCGGCCGACGCCGCCGCCGGCCAGGTCTTCCTCGGCTACCTGGATGCCGAGGGCAACCTCATCCCGGGCCGGATGGAGCTGCTCGTCGAACACGGAGGACACGAGTGCCTCTTCACCGTCATCCCGGAACGGGACGGTGACCATCGCCTCTCCCTGAATCTGAACAGCCTCGAGATCATGGCCACCATGGAGAAATGCCGATCGCTGCACGCCGCGGCCACTCCGGTGGGCACGACGGTGACCCTGAACTACGCGATGACCGCCCCGACCACCAGCGGCATGTTCTTCGACTTCGGGCGCCTGGAAATCAATGACCGCAGTGCATTCAACTGCAACGGCCTGATTGCCGAACCGGTGGAGATCGTGGTCAGCCGCGCATCGATGCATCTGTCGGCGGCGCTGCCCGACATGGTGGACGCCTGCGGCGCCGGCGCCATCGCCAGCATCATGGTGAGCAAGAGCGGAGCGTTCCCCTCGTATGACAATGTCATCTACTTCGGCACCGACGACTTCGAGTACATCACCGATGAGGCCGATCCCGACTTCTTCCTGCCCGAGTTCACCGCGCTGCCGAATGTCGGGGTTCCGGTGCGCGTATCCGACATCGGCAACGGGTCGGCGGGCGTCATGTGGAAGCTCGGCGACCTACCGGCCGGCTTCTCCCAGGGCCGAATCGACTTTCCGGTGCGCAAGCGCTGCAGCGATGCCACCACGAGCGTGCGCATCGCCTATGACGCCTTGTGTGGCAACGATGACACTGACAACATCGACAGCAACTCCTATCAGGCGCTCTCCGAAGGCCTCACGCCCCTGCTCGTGCGCCGCGGGGATGTAACGCTGCATCTGACTCCCGAATCCGTACTGCCCCAGGGCAATCAGGTCCGCTGGACGCTGCACGCCGTCAATGGCGGGTCCGGCGACGCGTACAACCTTCGCTTCGACTGCACCCAGCTCGGCAGCGGCATCTCCTTCCAGGATGCCCGCGCCTATGACGCCGCCGGCGATCCGGTCACGGACGGACGATTCAGCTTCCGCGTGGAGCCCGGGGGGGGCGCCAGCGCTCGCGGCACGCTGTCGCGCTTGCCGGCCGGCCAGTCCTGGACGGTCGAGATCGACGGCCGGGTCACGGGGTGTGCCGCGCTGACCCATCGAATCGAGGGCCACTGGGGTTGCCTGGGAGAGGTCTGCCAGGACGGCGCGCAGATGCGGACCGCCAGCGAGATCTCCTTCCCCGAGGCCGATGTCGCGACCCTCCTGATCTCTCCGAGCAGCATCTCCGCCTGCGGCGCCACTGCGCTGGAGGCACGCCTGAAGAACGCCAGCAAGACGCGCATCTACAACCCCGAATTGCGGTTCACCCTTCCGGAAGGATTGGAGTACGAGCACAACTCGACCTCTCTGGTGCTCCGCCACCACGGCGGCATCACCGAACCGGTGATCGTCAACGGAAGCGGCCGCCAGGCCAATCCGGCGCGCGCGGGCCATGATCTGATCTGGGATCTGAAGAAGCATCTGAGCGAGGCCTATCTCGCACCCGAGGACACCCTGCGGGTCTCCTTCTCGGTCACCCCCACGCCCGGATTCGGCAGTGGCATCCTCTCCTTGGGCGGTACGTTCGAGACGCCCTGCGGCCTGGCCGGGTATGTCGATCCCGACCGGCCGAGGCTGACGCTTTCGGCGCCCTCCCCGGAACAGATCGCCTTCAGCGCCGTCCTCGATCCGGTCACGGTCTGCGCCCCCGGCGGCCCCCGACCGACCTTTGCCTTCGAATGGGCCAATACGGGATTGCCGCTGTACGGACCGGCGGAGGTCACCGTGCTGCTGCCGGCCGGCCTGCGCGCCTTCGCGGCCTCGGCGGCCCCGCTGACCCTGGCCTATCCGACCCGAACCGGCACCGTCGAGGCCCATTCCGATCCTCGGCAAGAGGGCAGCGGTGAAGTCAGCGATCCCTGCCGTCTGACCTGGAGGATCCCGCAGGATCTGCACTGGGCGACCGAAGAGAGCCTCACGCTGCAGTTCGCGGTACAGAACCCGAGGGAACTGAACTGCGAGCACTTCCAGGATGACGACGGCGTACACGCGACGATTGCCGTGCGCACCTGTCCCGACGGCCAGGGGGCCATGACCATCGGACCGCGGACGGCGATGGTCGACCGGCTCAGCGGCCGGCCTGAACTCGACCTTCGAGTAGATGATCTGACGCCCAATGGCTCTCTGAGCGCCGGGGATGAAATCGAGGTCCTCTTCCAATTGACCAACGCGGGCGACGCCCGGCTCCAGCAGGGGCGGTTGGATCTCTCCTTTCCCGCGGAGTACCTCTCGTACGTGAGCGCCGACGTGGCGCCCCATTCGACCGGCAGCGGTTTCGTGCGCTGGCAGGGAAACGAAACGCGGCTGGGGGCCGGCGAATCGGCCGCCATCCGTACCCGCCTGCGGGTCGCCAATCAGGCCGCGCTCGGCGAGCCGTTCACCATCGAAGCCCACTACCATGACAGCTGCTGCAACCGGTCGGCCCGGCAGACGGCCGCGTTGATCCTGGGCGGGGGAGCGGGGCTCGAGCTGCAGCTGGCCGCGACCGCCGCCCGACTGGTTCCCGGCGGCGAGATCACCTACACGCTCCACGTCAACAACAGCAACGCCCAGGCGCTGCGCGACATCGTGGTCGATGTGACGCCCGGCATGCCGGGCATGACCTTCCTCGGCAGCGACTTCGATCCCGGCCGCGTGAGCTTCACCGGCACGGCGGCCACCCCGATCTGGACCCTGGCCCCGGCCGCTGCCGGCCGCCTGCTCGCCGGCGGCGAGTCGGAACTGATTCGGTTCTCTTACGCCGTCGCCGTTGACCAGACCCAGCTGGGGACCCCCCCCGGATCCGGCACGGCCACGCTGACAGCCCGAGTCGTCTCGGCCCAGGATGCCGCCGGTCAGCCGTTGAGCGGGGCCGGCCTCTTCGACGACGACAGCGAGACGCTGGAAATCGGCTCGCTGCTCGCCGCAATGGATCTGCAGGTCGTCCCCACCACCGCCACGGTGCAGCCGGGCGGGCAGTTCACCTACCTGATCACCGTCGGCAACAGCGGCGAAACCGACCTCACCGCCGTTGAACTCGAGGCCCCGGTACCGGCTGGCTTCAGCTACCTGAGCTGGAACGGAGACGAGGAGATCGCCTTGCTGGCCAGTGCGCCGCAGATCGTCTTCTCCCTCCCCACCCTGGCGGCCGGCGCGGTCAAGATCATGACCGTGAACTTCTCGGTCTCGCCGGATCCGACCCAGCTTCACAATCCCACGCACCTGGTGATGACCGCAGCCGGCAACGACCCGGCCGGAATCGCCGTGGTGGCGATGGATGCCACCACCTCCGCACCGGTGCAGTTCACCGGTACGGGACTGGATGTCTACAAGCTCGCCGATACGGCCGTCGCGTTGCCCGGCGGCGAGATCACCTATACCATCACGGCCACCAACAGCGGCGATCAGACGCTCTACAATGTCCAGATTCGGGATGATCTGCCGGCCGGTCTCTCCCTGGCCGATGCCCAGCTCGCTCCGGGCGTATCCTATGTCTCATCTCCGCCGCCAACCTACCGGATTGCGGAGCTTGCCGCGGGCGACGCCCGCTCCTTCAATCTGATCTGCACGGTCGCGGACGACCCGGATGACCTGCCCGGGGAGCTGCATAATCTCGTGACCGCCGCGGGAATCGATCAGGCCGGCAATCCCGTGCTGGCGGCGCCCTTCACACTGACCCTGCCGGTAGCGGCCGGCGAGAACGCGACCCTCAGCGTCCAGAAGACCGCCAGCAGTCCCATACTGGTCCCGGGTGCGCCGGTCGCCTACACGCTGTCGGTCACCAACACCAGCGCGCTGCCGATCTACACCGTGGAGTTGACCGACACGCCGCCCCCCCAGCTCACGCTGCTGCATGCCGTCCATGACAGCCAGGTGAACCAGATCGCGTCGCATCCGCCGACCTTCGCGATCGCGGAGCTGCCGCCCTATACGAGCAAGCTGATTTCGCTCTCCTTTGACACAGATGCGGACTACTCGACCTACCCCGACAGCGTCATCAATCTGGCCGCGGCCGAAGGGCTGGATTCGTTCGGGAACCCGGTGGCCGCCCCGGAGGTGAGCGCCTCCCTGCCGGTGTTCGGCGCGGAGGCTTCGTTCATCTTATCGAAGGTCAACACCAAGCCGCGCCTGTATGCCGGCACCGAGACGACCTACTTCATCACCGTGACCAATACCGGCAACCAGGACTTGTACGATGTGCACATCACGGACTTGCCGGCCCATAACCTGACCTATGTGAGCGCGCAATTCGGGCGCCGGATGCGGCAGCTCTCGACCGATCCGATCGAGTTCCTCATCCCGCACCTGCCCGTTCACGCCGCGGAGACCTTCGCCATCACCTTCATCGTGGACATCGATCCGAATGCCGGCTGGGTATGGATCAACAACTCCGTGGATGGATATGCCACCGATGAGGGCGGCCAACGGGTCGACACGGACCAGTTCTTCAATCTGCTGCCGGTCCTCTATCCCGAGCTCTCTCTCAAGGTGACCAAGGTGGCGACCCAGGGCGAGGTGATCCCGGGTGGAACCGTCACCTATCTGATCGACGTCGAGAACACCGGCGAGCATCAACTCAGCCAGGTCACGATCACCGATATCCTTCCGCCGGGCCTGACCTATGCCTTCGCGCACACCGGACCGGGCATGATCGAGACCTCTGCGAATCCGCCAACATTCCTGGTGAGCACCTTGCCGGTCGGGGGCAGCGGGCGGCTCTCGCTCACCTGCGATGCGGCCTATACGCTGGATGCCTTCGACCCGCCGGTCATGAATGTGGCCCAGGCGATCGCTCTCGGCCCCAGTGAGGAAGAAATCGCCGCCGAGCCCGACACGGTCTACCTTCCGCTCAAGGAAATCGAGTATGTGCCCTATGCGCTCGACATCCAGAAGGTGGCCACCACCGACCGGATCGTCCCGGGCGGAACCGTCAACTATCTGCTGACCATCACCAATGTGGGGCGCGAGGAGCTGACCGACATCGAGATCAGCGACGACCCGCCCGCCGGATTGACCTTGAGCGAGGCCCAGTTCGATGCCGATGTCGTTCAGACCGGCGATGCTCCCCCGACCTTCGCCCTGGCCGCGCTGCAACCGCACGAGTCGACCATGATCTCGCTCATCTTCGACATCTCCGACGATCCGGCGCAGTTGGCCGACCCTTCGGTCAACTACGCGTCGGCCCAGTCGATCATGGGCGAAGAGTTTCTGGCGGCCGACAGCGACAGTTCAGTCCTGCCGGTCATTCCCGAACCGGGCGCCATCGACATCGAGAAGGTGGCCGCCGTGTCGCCGTTCCCGGCCGGCGGACTGGGCTACTACCTGATCACGGTGACCAACACCGGCAGCGTGCCGCTGAGCCACGTCCAGGTGACCGATATCCTGGTGCCCGAATTCTCCTATGTGGATGCCGAACCTGCGCCCACGCTCTATCCGGCCAACACGGTCGGTTGGGCGCTGGACGATCTGGCCCCGGGTGAATCCGAGACGATCATCCTGACCGTCGGCGTGGACTATGCCCTGCATGGCGCCAATGCCTACAATGCCGCCTCCGCCCGGGCGCGCACACCCGACAACGTCATGGTGACCGACGTGGATGCGGTGACCACACCCTGTCTCGCCGAGGACAGTTCGGTTCACGTCGAAAAGCTCGCCAATGAGACGCGCCTGGTCATGGGCGGCCAGATCAGCTACCACGTACTGGTCAGCAACGACGGCGGGTTGCCGCTGACCTCGGTCGTGCTGCGCGATTCGATTCCGGACGGCCTGAGCTTCGTCAATGCCGACTATGATCAGCTGATGATGAGCCTGACCGCCACCGACCCGGTGGTGGAGCTCACCTTCCTGCAGCCGCTGGAACCGACCTCATCGGAAGCGATCACGCTGTTCTTCAACGCTGCCCGCAACTACGACGACTACGCCCTGACCAGCGGCGACTCCACGGTGGTCAATCATATTTTCGTCGCGGCCACGGATCCGGTCGAGCAGATGGTCACCGATCGCGCACAGGCTGCCTTGGGTCTGATGTCGCCCGGTGCGGCGGTGCAGATTCATTACACACACACCAGCGGCGAGATCGTCCCGGGCGAACGGACGACCTACCTGGTGGTCGTGGAGAACATCGGTGATCAGCTGCTGAGCGATGTGGTCGTCAACATCGAGGATCTGGCGCCGATCGGCCTGGAGTATGAGGAATCGAACTACGATCCGGCCGCCTTCATCGAGACCCCGCTCCCCGACGCGCTGGGATGGACCATGCGCCATCCGCTGGCCGCCGGAGCGGCCGAGCAGATTCGCGTCACCTATCGAGTGACCCCCGACATCAGCCGCCTTCCGGCGGTCGTTCCCAGCACGGCCTGGGTCACGGCCCTGGATGAGGAGGCCAAGCCGATCGGCGATACGGCCGACGAGGACGTACCGGTCAGCCCCAAACGCGGTGCCGTGCAGATCAATGTCACCGCGGCGCAAGGCGCCATCACGCCGCAGCAAACCGTGACCTACATCCTGACCGTCTCGGCCGGACCCGAACTGGACCTGCTCGACCTCGAGGTCCGCGGCATGTCCCTCGAGCATCGCGGCCTGTCGTTCTACGACGCGACCTGGGATGAGGCCGTCTTCGACCGGACCGGAGACTTCAAGTGGGCGGCCCGCGACACGATCCACGCGGGCGACATCGAACAGATCCGGGTCAGTTACCTGGCCGCCGACGATCCCGGCGACATGCCCCTCGAGGTCACCATGGCCGCCTCGGTTCAGGCCGTCGATGCGTACGGTCGCGAGGTAAGCGATGCCGATGAGGAGACCCTGTCGGTCCTGCTCGAGGAATCGAATCTGCTGCTCGAGAAGGTCGCGTTGGCCTCGGCCCTCGTGCCCGGCGAAGCGGTGACCTATCTCTTGACGGCCACCAACAACGGCAACCAGGCGCTGCGCAATGTGGTCATCCGGGACCCGCTGCCCGTCCAGCTGACCGCCTTCGCAAGCTACCATGATTCCACGCGGATCTCCTGGAACGCCGGGACGCATGCGCCGGTCTGGAGCCTCCAGGATGCATTGCAGCCGGGCGAGGCGGTCTCGATCCGTTTCCTGGCCGCCTCCGATCCGGATCCGTCGCTCTACGGCGAGACGCTGACCAACACGGCGCAGATCACCGCCATCGACGATGCCCATGACGAGCTGTACGCCGAGGCCCGCGACGTGCTCCCGGTGCACACCCCCGATGTGGCGGTCGATATCGCCAAGTTCGCCAGCCAGAATGTGATCACGCCGGGCGAAACCGCCAGCTACACGCTGGAGATCCAGAATGTCGGCCGGACCGATCTGCTCGAGACGATCGTCACCGAGCAGATCCCGGCCGGCTTCACCTACCAGGCATCCTACTACGACGCCGGCCAGGTGACGCTGACCGGCACGGCCCCCAGCGTGACCTGGACGATCGCCGAGCTGGTGCCCGGCCGCAAGGTCGAGATCCAGGTCCTCTTGGCCGTCGACCCCGATCCGCATCAGATCGCCAATCCGGTCGTCAACACCGCCACCGCCGAGGCCCGCGGGCCCGGCAATACGGCGGCCACCGACATGGCCAGTGTGACCCTGCCGGTGCGCGACACCCGGGGCGCGATCCATGTACAGAAGCGCGCGACCGTCTCGGTGGCTCGGCCGGGCGAACGGCTCGAGTATGTGATCGATGTCACCAACCCCGGCGACCTGCCGCTTTCGAACGTATCGATCACCGACACGCTGGCCACCGGACTGACGCACATCGGAACCCGCTACGATCTGGCCTATGTGGAGGAGGTTTCCGCCGGCACATTCCTGCAGTGGGACCTGGTGGACACCTTCGCGCCGGGCGATCGCCACAGCATCTATCTCACGGTGTTGATCGCGGCCGATCCCGACAGCATCGCCGCGCCGGTCAGCAACACCGCCTGGGCGCGGGGTTGGACCCCGGGGGAGGAAGCAGTCCGCGACGAGGCCACCGAGATCCTGCCCCTCCAGCAGGACGCGCCGCGGGTCACGATTCAGAAGTTCACCAATGCGGCGGTGGTCCGCCCCGGCGAGGAGATCCTCTACACCATCCAGATCACCAACACCGGCAATCGCAGCATCGTGAAGGCTTTCCTGCGCGACGAGCTGCCGCTGGGGCTGAGCTACGTCAGCTCGGTCTATGACCCGAATGTGCTCTCCTTCGGCGGCAACCGGATCGACCCGCTCTGGAACGTGGCCCGCTTGCCGGTCGGGGCCACCGAGACCATCACGGTCCGCCTGCGGGCCGACAGCGACTCGCGCAGCCTCAGTGATCCGATCGTCAACGTGGCCAGGATCGAGGCCTGGGATGAGTACGGAGAGTATTTCTCCGACAGTGACTTCGAGGAAACGCCGCTGTTGGAGTTCGAGCCGTCGCTGAACCTCGATGTGCTGGCCACCGCGGGCGCGGTCGTCCCCGGCGGACAGATCACCTACCTGGTGAGCCTGACCAATACCGGAGATGAGGACCTCTTCGCGGTCACGGTCAGCGACACCCTGCCGGCGGGATTCTCGATCCACTCGACCAACTACGATCCCATTCACGTCACCGAGCGCCGGTCCGCCACGCAAGGCCTGCGCGCCCAGACGCTCGAGAACGGCCGGCAGATCCTCACCTGGTCGATCGAGACGCTGACCATCGCCTCGATCGAACAGATGCGCCTGACATGCGCCGTCACCGACAACACCTCCCTGTTGGACTCGCTGGTCACCCACACCTTCCATGCCGCCGCCCTGAACATCGACGAAGAGGTGATCACCGACAGCGACAGCGATGTCCTGATCGTGGCGGATGCCGGTGCGGCGGTGGGCCTCAGCAAGACGGCCCTGCGCGGCGACATCGTGCCGGGCGACCAGATCTCCTACCTGCTCACCGTGCGCAATGCCGGACAGGCCGACCTGCGCGACGCGGTCGTGACCGACCAGATCCCGACCGGCATCTCCTACCGGCAGACCAGCTTCAACAACACGCGGGTGGCGTTCGCCGGCGCCGAGGGAGGCCAGGCGGTATGGACGATCCCCGAACTGGATGTGGGGGCCTACGAACAGATCCGGGTGACCTACCTGGCCTCCTCTTCCCTGGAAGGCAATCTGGCGGCGGACACCTTGTCGACAACGGCGGCGGTTACGGCCTACGACGCCGCGGGCGAGCCGTTTGACGCCAGCGATGCCGAAACCCTGCCGATCCATCCCGACCGTTCCGGCATCCAGCTCTTGAAATGGGCCGACGCCACCTCCGGGCTGGCCACGCAGGGGGCCGTGATCGCCTATCACATCCAGATCGTCAATACCGGCCGTCAGGATTTGACGGATGTCGTGACGATCGATTATCTGCCGGAGGGGCTCCGCTTCCTGGAAGCGGACCAGCCGCCCGATTCGGTCGTGGTCGACAATGGACAGACGCGCGTCTACTGGCACCTCGATCTCCTGCATCAGGTCGAGAGCTGGGAGGTGCTCATTCGGGCACGCATTGACCGGATGCTCACCGACGGCGACGTCCTCGAAAACCGCGCCACGGTGACCGCGACCGACGAACGCAACCGGCAGGTGCATGGCCAGGATGTCTCTCACGTCCTGGCCGGCCTGCCGCGGGTCACGATTGACAAGATCGTCGACCGGCCGGTGGCCGAACCGGGCGACAAGCTGACCTACACGATCAGCTACCGGAACTCCGGAACCGCCGACGCCGAGAATGTGGTCGTCACCGACATCCTGCCCGAGCAGGTCACCTACGTCGCCGGCAGCGCGACCGGCGGCGCATTCCATGAGCCGCTCTTTAACTCGATCACGCGCACGGTCAGCCGTCTCGAGATCGATCAGGGCGCGATCTTCAGCTACCAGGTCCATCTGGATCCGGGCGTCGCCTCCGGCACGCGCATTCCGAACACGGCCACCGTCTACGCCGACGCCCTGTCTCCGGCCGAGAGCGATACGGCCTGGGTCCTCGTCGAGGAGAAGGCCGCCGAGTTGGTCAAGATCGTGGACCAGACGGTCGCCACCCTGGGAGACACGCTCTCCTACACCTTGACCTATCAGAATCTGAGCGATGTCGATTACGCGGCCGTCGACATCCGCGACCAGGTGCCCTCGGAGCTCGACTACCTCAGCGGCAGCGCGGAGCCCGCGGGCGTCTATGATCCCGGCACCCGGCTGCTGCACTGGAATCTGGGCGCGCTCGAAGCCGGCCGTGTCGGTTCGGTGACCTTCCAGGCGGTCATCCGCGAGGATGCCGCTCAAACGGGGAGAATCAGCAACGAGGGGCTCATGGTCGCCGATGGCGCGCAGATCCCGAGCAACCGGGCCGTGACCCTGTTGGTCGAGACGGTGGGTGTCGCGCTGGCCAAATCGGTCGATCGCCGCGTGGCCATCCCGGGCGACACACTGACCTACACGCTGGCGGTCAGCAACATCGGGCCGTCTCCGCTCACGGCAATCACCGTGAGCGACGCCGTGCCGGGCGAGCTGGCCTATGTCGAGACGGTCGCCGGCGGCTCCCCGCCGGGGCCGGCGCCGGCCTACAACGCACTCACCGGGGTGCTGGACTGGACGATCGGCGTCATCGAGCCGGAGCAGAAGGTGACCCTCACCTTCCAGGCTGTCGTAGAGGACGGCGTCCGGTCGGGAACCATGGTGTCGAATTCGGCCACGATCCAGACGAATGAAACCGAGCCGGTCGTTTCGAATCCGGCCAACACGCTCATCCAGTATCCGGACCTCGCGATCCGCAAGGTCCCGGACCGCTCGCCGGTCGTGGTCGGCGCCGCGGTCACCTACACGATTTCCGTGACCAACCAGGCCGACGGCACCACCGATTCGACCTGGGTCGCCGATGAACTCCCGGCCGGCTTCACCTACATCGCGGGCTCGACCCGCATCGAGGTCGGCGGGACCCTGCGCTCACAGGACGATCCCGAGATCGAGCCGGACCCGAACAACCAGGGGGGCCAGGCGCTGACCTGGCAGCTCGGCCGTCTCGGGGCCTACGCCGAGGCCGAGCTCAGCTACCGGGCCCGGATCACTGGAGATGCCGGTCCCGGCCTGCATGACAACTATGCCGCCGCCTGCGGCTTCACGCCGCTGGGCGACGAGCATTGCACGGATCACGTCATCGCGACGGTCGAGGTGGTCGTGCCGGCCATCACGATCACCAAGACGACCGCCGAGCGTTCGGTCGAGCTGGGCGATCTGGTGCTGTACACCATCGGCATCCAGAACAACGCGGCCGCTCCGGTGACCGGTCTCGAGATCCGCGACCACCTGCCGATCGGCTTCCAGATTCTGCCGGGCAGTTCGGTCATGGACGGCCGGCCGGTGAATGACCCGACGCTCCTCGCCGACGGCCTGGACGCGTCCCAGACCCGGGGCCCGGCCGGCACCCGCCGGGGCCGCAATGTGGCCATCTGGACGGTCGCCGAACTCGAGGCCAACGGCGAGTTGACACTGTCCTACATCGCGGCGGTTGGCTTGAACGCCTCCAGCGGCGTCGCGGCCAACGTCGCCGAGGCAGTCGGCTATGACCATGGCGGAGGCCTCGTGGTCGCCGGACCGGCCGAGGCGCGCATCTTCGTGCTCGCCGATGAGCTGCCGGGCCGCCTGCGTGGCCGCGTCATCATCGACTGCGATGAAGACGGCAAGCCCGATCTGCCACAGCGTCGCAAACTGCGCTTCTCGGCGGCCGGCCAGGTTGTCGATGAGCAGGGCAATGTGGCCACCGGCAAGGAGGAGGCCGAGATTCCCGCCTATCAGGGTGTCGAGATCCTTGTCGAGGATGGCCGCCGGCAGCTGACCGACGAGCAAGGCGAGTTCTTCTTCTATCCGCTCGACTATGGGGACCATGCGGCCTACCTCGACCCGCGGAGCTTGACCCAAGGCACCGTCATCATCGGGGACGACTCGCAGTTCTTCCATGTGCTCGAGGGCGGCGAAGCCCGGCTGGAGTTCCGCATCTGTCCGCCGGGTCGCCGGCAGGGAACGTTGCAGCTATCGAAGAGCGCCACGCCGGAACAGACCATCGCCGTCAAGCGTGTGCTGGAACCGGAGGTCTTCGTGATCGAGGGCATCCTCTTCGACACAGGCAAGGCCACGCTGCGGCCGGAGGCCGATCGGATCCTGGCCGAGGCCGCCGGACGAATGATCGACGATCCGTCCGCCACCGGGCGCATCGAGGGACACACCGACATCCGTCCGATCCACACAGCCGAGTTCGCCGACAACTACGCGCTGTCGGCCGCCCGCGCCGAGGTGGTGCGTGACGCGCTCGTCGAAACATTCGGGCTCGCGGCGGACCGGTTCGCCACGCAAGGCTTCGGACCGGATCGTCCCGTGGCCCCCAACACGACCGCGCGCAACCTGAGCCTGAACCGGCGGACCGAGATCATCCTGCTGCCGTCGGTGGACGAGCTCACCCCGGCCGCGTTGTTTGATCCCTCCACGGTGACCTTCGTGATGAGCATCACCTATGAGGGCAACTTCGCCCCGGGCCAGGGCGCCATCAGCAAGGTGGCCGTCTTCGACGCCCTACCCAATGGACTCGAGTACCTGCTCGGCAGCACGAGGATCAATGGCCTGCCGGCCGAGGATCCCGAGCAGATCCTCAGCGCCATGGAACAGAAGGACGGCCGGCCGGCCGCCAGCGAACGGTTGTTGCGCTGGCAGCTCGGCACGTTGCGCCCCGGGGATGCGATCAGCATCGCCTATGATGTCTCGATCGAGGACGTCCCCGAGCGAGACGACCGCGCGCCCTACATGACCGGCCGAGTCACCGGCAGCGTGGGAGGAGACGCGGCCCGTGAGGCGGCCCAGGTCGATTCGCTCCTGCGGGACGACCGCTACCGCGGCAAGTCCCACCTCTGGGAGAACCGTGCCTGGATCGAGGGTCTGCGGGCCTCGGGCGAGATCCTGACCACCCCGCCGGCCGGCGCGGATCTGCGCCTGGCCTTCGAGCGTACGATCGAGCCCATTCGCATCACCGTCGGCGATGTGCTGTTCGACACGGGCACGGCGACCTTGCGGCCCGAGGCGTTCGGCATCCTGGACCCGGCGGCCGACATGATCCGGGCGCGTCCCGGTTGCAGCGTGCGCATCGAGGGACACACCGACATCCGTCCGATCAGCACCGCGGCGTTCCCATCCAATCAGGAGCTTTCCGAAGCCCGGGCGGCGGCCGTGCTGCGCTACTTCGTGGAGGTGGAACGGTTGGATGAAGCGCGCTTCACCTTCCGCGGATTCGGGCCGCGGCGGCCGATCGCGGACAATGAAACCGCTTCGGGACGGCAGAAGAACCGCCGGGTGGAGATCCACATTCTGGGTTCGGATGTCACGGAGATCGATCTGAGACCGGCGCCCGAGGGACGCCATCCGGCCTCGATCCGCTACGATCTGAGATAGCAAGCCAGCGCTATCCTCGAGGGGTCTTCACGTCGTGGCGTGAAGACCCCTTGTTTCAGAGTCCGGAGCGCCCGAGGCGGCACGCCGCGCCACCCGGAAACCGATTTGCGATCGGGCACCGACCATGGGAGAATATCGCCCACGCAGGCGGCGCCCATGCAGACGGCGGCCCGCGCAGGCGGCGCCCCGCACGGGCCGCGCTCCATGCACGACCGGCATGGCCGCGTGATCAGCGCGGCCGGCCAGAACGAGACAGGACAAGCCTGGGCAAGGCAGGACAAGGCCTAGGCAGGCAGGGCAGGCCTAGGCCGGCAGGACAGGCCTAGGCAGGCAGGGCAGGCCTGGGCAAGGCAGGACAAGGCGAGGGGAGATGACATGGCAATGAATTCCAAGCGATCCGCGTTGAGAACTGGACTGCCGCCGCTCGCGATCGCGCTGGCGCTGTCCGCGGGATTCCTGAGCGGATGCGGCGGCGAATCCGACAGGGAAGCAGCCGGCTCATCCGAGACGGGCGCCGCGCTGTTGGTCAAACCGCTGCCGGACCTGACGCTTCCAAGCCTTGGCGAATTGCAGGATCTGGTCGTCAAGTTGAACACCGGATACATGTCCCTGCGCAGCGCCGATCACGAACGGGCGCTGGATTACTTCCAGCAGGTGCAGCAGCTCTATCCCGACGCCGCCATGCCCTATGTGCACCTGGCGGTGGGGCTGGCCGCCGCCGGCGAGCATGCCGAGGCGGTGCGGGCGCTGCAGAAGGCGGCGGATCGGGGATTCAAGGACATCTACATGCTTCTGAATGATCCGATCATGGATCCCCTGGAGGCATTGCCCGACTGGCCGGCGTTCGAGCGCCAACTGCGGGATGCCTATGCCGCGGCGCGGCCGGCCAACCTGGCCTCCTATCAGGCTCTGGATCCGGACCGGGAACCCTCCTTCGCCTCGTTCGAGGAGCTGAAGCAGCACTATGACTCCGTCAAGACCCATCGCAGCCAGATCGCCATGCTCTATCCCGCCGATCAGGTGCAGCTGCTGCTATGGGACGCGCTCAACCACAAGCTGGCCGGACTTGCCAAGCACGCCAACCAGACGACCGACCCGAACGAGCGCAATCGGATCGCGTCGGAGACAATGACGACCGCCATGGAGTACGAGAACTCCCACCAGACTCCCTGGCTGCGCGCCACGGTCGAGATGCTCGATCAGCAGACCCAGGCATTCCTCGAGCAGTTCGCCGGCGACTCGCTTTCCAGCTCGGAGGTCACCTATGCCCGCAACCGGGCCTTCTGGTACGGCCAGAAACCGCGTGAAGACACCCAGCTGACCCCTGCGCTGGTTGCGACGGGCGTCGAGTACATGACCAAGACCGATCAGGCCTACCCGGGATCGCGCGGCGCGCTGATGGGTCTGATGGACGCTCTCAATCTCACCGGAACCTTCTACGGCCTGGGATCACCGCAGACCGAGCCCCTGGTCCGGCGAATTCAGGCCGGCTACGCGGACAACCCGTTCCTGCGGCAATTGGGATACCAGTTCCAGCCTCACGTGCTGGCACTCGATGGAATGCCCGCCTTCTCCGTGACGGATCTCGATGGCCGGGAGTGGCACTCCTTGCAGCACGAGGCCACATTGATGCTCATCGACTTCTGGGCCACCTGGTGCGCGCCCTGCCGGCAGGAGATTCCCACCCTGGTGCGGCTCTACGAGACGTACCATGACAAGGGGTTCGAGATCATCGGAATCAGTCTCGACAAGGCTCAGATCGTCTCGGAGGAGGATCTCAAGGCATTCGCGGCCGAGCACGGCATGATCTGGCCGCTGGTCTATGACAAGCAGGAGTGGCAATCGCCGGCCGTGCGCGCCTGCGGCGTCACAGCGATCCCCTTTCCGATCCTTCTGGACCGCGAAGGCCAAGTCATCGCGGCGGCCGAATCGGCCACCGGCAAGCGGCTCGTGGCCTTGGTCGAAGAACGACTCGGCGGGGAGTGATCACGATCCGCGAAGGCCGCTCCGGGTTGCAGAAAACCCGGAGCGGCCCGGTTCACGCCGTCCTGGGGCTCATGGCACGCGCCGCGCGCCCCTACCTGGTCACGATCACCCGCTGAACAGCCTGGGCCTCGCCGGCGGTGAGCCGGATGAAGAACAGGCCGTTCGATGCGGAGGCCGTCTCGCCGCCCGGACGCCAGAGGAGCTCGTGCGGGCCGGACGCCAGATGGCCTTCCTGCAGCCGCGCCAGATGGCGGCCGCCAACATCGTAGGCATCCATCTCCACGCGCGAGGCCTGGGGCAGCTCGAAGCGCAGAACCACGTCCCGGCTCGTCAAGGTCCGTGAGGCCCTGAAGGCCAGACGCGGCATCGGCCCGCCCGGCTCGATGCTGGACGTGAGGGCCGGGAGCAGCTCGATGAAGCGGGCCGAGCCGGTGGCCTTCTGGTCGATCAGCTCACCGGTGGCCGGGTCCATCTCCCAGACGCCGTCTCCCGCGGTCAGCAGGAGGTTGCCGTTGCCCAGCCGATACACCCCGCGGCCGCTGTTGAAGAACCACGTCTGGTGGACCGTACCGTCCAGGTCGAAATCGGTCACGACATTCTCCGAGAACGCGGCGTTCAAGAACTCGCCCGGCACAAGCGGATCGGTCTGCAGCTGCTCCGGAAAGTTCACCGAGAAGAGCTCGTACTGGAAGACACCCTCCGCGTCATAGTAGCGGACGTTGTCCGTGCTGCCCTGGATATCCGCGAGCAGCAGCGATCCGTCCGCCAGGAAGAGCACGTCGAAGGGGTCGGTGCCATCCGCGATGAAATCGGGCAAGCGGCTGTGCGGCCCATCGAAGCGGGCCACATAGTCGTCCCCGCTGGTCACGAACAGCTCATTGCCCCGGAATTCGATGCCGCGGATGTTGTTGAGCCCATCGGTCGCATCGGCGTAGGTATAGAGATAGTTGCCATCGCGGTTGAAGACGAAGACCGCATCGGCGACCTGGTCGGATACGTAGATGTTCCCATCCGGACCGGCAATGGCATTGATCGGGGTCGCAAACCCGGGATTCTCGGTGATCAGATCTCCCAGGAACGTTCCATCGAAGGGATCGTACATGCCGACGAAGTCGCTCCCCGAATCGGGGATCAGCAGTACATCGACATCCGGCCGGCCCGCCGGCTGCGCCATGCGCGCCGGCTCCGCCGCCTCGATACCAGTCTCCTCATTGGCCGTCACGCCATCGAGCTGCGCGCCGGCGGCCCCCGGAGCGAGCAGGGCGAGGGTGCATCCCATCACGAGGGCCAGACAGAAAAGGTGAAACGAGCGCATGATGCAAATCCTCCTTTGGGTGGCTAGGGATGTGCGGTCGTAGACGGCGGGACCTCCCAGCGGTGCCCGCCGGAATCGCACTCACTATAGCAAAGGGAATCCGATCCCGATAGCCCCTTCCCGTTCGGCGGGGCCCGGCGGGAACGGCGGCGCAGCTATCACGGCAAAAGGCATGGGGCACGTCACCGCTGGGTGATGCGCCCCACGCCCCTGTCGCTGAGCCGGCCGCGGCGGCCGGCCGTCTCGATCAACGCGACACGATCAGCTTGCGGGTCTGCTGCTGGTCGCCTGCGCTGAAGCGATAGAAATAAACGCCGTTGTTCAGATTGCGCGCATCCCACCGCACCGAGTGCGCGCCCCCGTCGAAGCGACCCTCGGCCAGGCGGGCCACGGTACGTCCGCTGACATCCTGCACCGACAGCGACACGCTCTGCTGCTCGGCAAGGCGGAAGGAGATCGTGGCCTGCTGCTTGACGACGCTGGGATAGGCGCCCGTGATTTCGGTGCGCGCGATCATCTCACCGCCGAAGGATGTACCGGCGCTCGACCCGAGAGCCAGCGGACCGCCTTCCCCGGCGCGGCCGGGTTGCTCTTCCGAGAGGGGACCCCTGCGAAGCTTCTCATCGCTGGCTGCACGCACTCCGCCATCCAGGAACGGACCGGCGAAATCCATACTCTCCCCCTTGGCCAGATCGAGCACCGTGCCATCGGGCAGCGCGACCATGAGCGTGTAGGCGCTGGTCCGGCCGTTTTCCCCCCGCGCGGTCACCAAACCGGAGGCGAATACGACCGCGCTGCCCCCGGACAGGCCGCCCAGCGGCGCGCGATACTTGCCCAGAACGGCGCCCTGATCATCGGTGGTCAACGCCATGAGGTAGACGCGGGGATCGACCGACAGGTAGCCGGTCATGTCACCGTAGGCGGCCCCATCGACCAGGGTCAAGTCTGGCACGACCACGGCGTCCACCGTAGGGGCGTCGGTGATGCCATGGACGACGAACAGGTCGACCTGGCCGGGATCCAGAGCGCTTTCGCGGGCGTCCGGCTTGATCCACAGGGTGAATCCGATGTCACGCCCGTCTGGATTCGGATCGAAAGCGGCCGGATCGAGAACGCCGTTGGCGATCACGACGAAGGTTCCGGCCGCCAGCAGGTTGGCGTCGAAGGAGGCGATGATGTCGCCCGGCCCGGCGCTGTTGCCCGGGGCCACGCCGATGGCGATGTCCTGATTGGCCGGCAGATCGATATAGGGGGTCGCCTGGCGGAAGCCGAAGTCATCGATGGCCAGCGCGCCGTCAAGGTAGATGTCGACCACCGCCGCCGCGGGGTCGGCCGCATTGTGGATGATCTGTGCGCGCGCCGTCGTCAGTGGCGACAGCTCGATGACCGTGCCGTCGGCCAGCGCCGCGAACAGCCCGAAGGCAGCCCCGTCCTGATTGTTCACCGGCGTCAGGAACCCGGAGGCGAAAATCGCCGCGGCACCGCCGCCCAGGCCCGCCAGGGGAGCGGCGTAGCTGGCCAGGACCGTGCTGTTGGCGCTTCCGGGGGTAACATCCAGTACATAGTCGGCTGCCGGGACCGACAGGTAACCGGTCAGGTCTCCGTAGGCGGCATCATCGACCAGGGTGGCCACACCGCGCGCGAGGACATCCACCGTGGGGGCATCGGTCGCGCCGTGCAGAGCGAAGAAGTCGACCATGTCCGGGTCGGTCCCGGTCTGCCGCGCGCCGGCCTTGACGATCAACTCGAAGCCGATGTCGCGCCCGTCCGGGTTCGGCTCGAAGCTCAGCGGATCGAGCACGCCATTGGCGATGGCCACGTAGACCTCATCCGCATCGAGAATCACCGGAACGGTCACCAGGATATCGTCCGGTCCCATGCTGGAACCGGGCGCCACGCCGATATTGAGCTCCTGATCAGCCGGCACCTCCACGAAGGGCGTTGCCGCCCGGAATGCGAAATCGTCCAGGAGCAGTTCGCCATCTACATAGATGTCCACTTCCGCCGCCGCGGGGTCGGCCGCGTTGTGAATGATCTGAATCCAGGCCGAAGCCGGCCGGCTCTCTTGGGCTCCTGCCGGAGAGGCCCATCCCCCCATCGCGGCGATCGTGAGAATCGTTACGAACAGCGCATAGCCTGCGCCTTGGCTCAGCTCGTTCTTGCGAAGAATCGTCAACATGTGCCACCTCCAAACCATCTGCGTTTCCTATCGGCCACCTGCGACCTCGGCGGTGCAGGACTCTCTGTCAACAACCGCAGAATAGCGAAGGGGGTTCCTTTTGTCAAGCTATTGAATACATTTTGCATAAGTTTTTTTGTAATTCCCTATGTTTTTTTATCACAAACAGTTAGGAGACTACCGGCCCCGTGGAGACGGTTGGGCGGCGTCCGCACGTGCCGACAGACAGGCGCGCGGGCCCCTGGGAAGGCATGCGCCCACGACTCGGGGAGCAGCCGTCCCCGCCGCCGGCCGCATGGGCCGGCGGCGCACGGGGCTTGCTCACGAAGCCGGGCGGGCTATGATGTACGGGAAGCACAATCCAGGAGGAGTGGACGATGACAAGCATATCCCCGGTGCACCGTTGGTCGGCTTGGATGGCACTGCTGGCGTGGCTGGCCGGTACGCCCCCGTCGCTGGCATCTTCCGGGCCCCTTGAGGCGACGCAAACCTATGTTTCCATCGAGAGCGGAGTTGCCTGGAGCGGCTACAACGATGTTCGCATCCCCCGTGACAGCGGCACCCGATTCTCACTGACCGAAGACCTGGAGAGCGACCCCACCGCATTCTTCCGGGTCCGATTGGGAATCGGTCTCGGCGATCGCCATTCCCTCAGCCTGCTGGCCGCGCCGCTGCGTATCTCGGCCGAGGGACGGCTGGATCGTGCGGTCGCGTACCAAGGCGTGGAGTTCAACAGGGACGCGCCGTTGTCGGCCCTGTATCGCTTCGACTCCTACCGGGTGACCTATCGCTACACGCTGTACCGTTCGATGCGGCTTCAGGCCGATGTGGGCCTGACCGCCAAGATCAGGGATGCCGAGATCACCCTCTCCTCACCGGAGCAGCACGCGACCAAGACCGACACCGGATTCGTGCCTTTGCTCTCCTTCGCCCTGTACTGGCGGGTTGGCCCGGGGCTGCAGTTGATTCTCGACGGAGACGCGCTGGCTTCGCCCGGTGGACAGGGGCGGGCCGAGGACCTGTTCGTCGGTCTTCAGACCGACCTGGCCGCGGGGATGGCTCTGCGGGGCGGATACCGCCTTCTCGAGGGGGGCGCAGACGTTCCGGCGGTCTACAACTTCACCCTGGTGCACTACCTATCGTTGGGACTCACCTTCTCGCTGCCCCGCTAGCCGCGCGGCGCGCGCGGCGGCCTACTCGCCGGCATCCGCGGCAATCCGATCCGCGAGCAGGCCCACGGCCGTGGCGAAGAGCACGGAGCGGTTCCAGGTCATGATGGCCTCGAAGTTCGGATAGACCAGAAAGGCCGGCCCCTGCCCATCGTCGTGGATCACGATCGAAGCCCGCAGACCGGGTGCTGTGGGCAGATCCCCCCCGTCCAGGCGACGCACGCCCAAGGACTGCCATTCTGTCAGCGTCTTCTTGATGGCCAGCTCGGCCAACGATCGATCGAAGGAATCCGGCAAACGCACGGCCCGCCCCCACCGGTACGCGGGCTGCCACCCCGCTTGCGCAAGGTAGTTCGCGGCGGACGCAAACACGTCGGCGCGCGTGCCCCAGATGTCACGACGCCCATCGCCATCGAAGTCGACGGCGTGCCGGCGGAAGGAGGAGGGCATGAATTGGCACTGGCCCAGGGCCCCGGCCCAGGATCCCACCAGTGAATCGACCTCGACATGCCCTTCGTCGAGAATGTGCAGGGCATCGATGAGTTCGCCGCGGAAGTAGCTCCCGCGCCGACCGTCATAGGCCAGGGTCGCCAGCGCGGGGATGACCCGAAACCCGCCCTGAATCCGCCCGAAGTCCGATTCGATCCCCCACAGGGCCACGATGACATGCGGCGCAACACCGTATTCGCGCTGGATGCGATCGAGCAGCGGACGCTCCTGCGCCAAGAGCCGCCGCCCGCGCTCGATGCGTGCGGACGGCATGACCCGCTCCATGTATTCTCGGTAGGTCAGTTTGAATTCCGGCTGATTGCGATCCAGTTCGATCACCCGCGCGATCGGCTCCACGTCGGCCAAGGCCCGGTCGAGGGTCTCGGCGCGAATCCCCCGAGCCAGTCCCTCCGCACGCAGCTCGCTGAGCCACGCGGAGAAATCGAGCGTAGCGTCCACGGATTGGGCGACCACACGGCCGCTGGCCGGACCGTTGCCCAGCGGCGCGGCCGGCAGAGCGGCGCAGGCGGCCACGAGAACCGAACCGATCGCCGCGCCCGATCGGACACGCGACCAACAGACACGCGGCCTGCAGATACGCAACCAGCAGATACGCAACCAGCAGAAACGCGGCCTACAGATACGCGGCCTGTGGGGCCGCCGCCCGGAGGCCAGCCTGCTGGCCTGGCCCCGCGGGCCGCCCTCGTTCTCGAACACCATCCCATCGACTCCCTTCTTCGCCGCCCCCGAACGCGTGGGTGCCGGGGATCCTACACCACCGGTCGCATGGCTGTCGATGGCGGGCGCCAGGCATCTTGCGCCGGCCGGGCGTGTCGGTCATGCTGGTGCCCATTCGGAGCCATTGCATGCCGGCCGGCGGCGCGGCCTCCATCGGTCCGGCATGTTCGCGGAGTCGCTGTCCAAGGGAGGAGCGTGTGCGATACTGGCTGTCACAGCCCAGGATCACCCTGCTGGCCTGGATTCCGCTCATCGTGCTGTTGGTGGCGATCGCCGCTCTCTCGAGCGAGAGCTACATCAAAGCGCTGGCCATTGACGATGCCCTCTACTACCCCATCATCGCACGCGGGATCGCGGAGGGCCTGGGCAGCACTTACGATTCCGGCCTGACCCAAACCAACGGGTACCACCCCCTGTGGTGCTGGATGATTCTTCCGGTCGCGCTGCTGTGCCGGAACATGCCGCCCTTTGCCTACCTGTGGTGTGTCAAGTTGCTGATGGTGGGCGTCGTCGCCGCCCTCTACGCCGTGTGGTACCGCGTCATCCGCAGCTTCCTGGAAAGCTCCCTGGCGGCGACAGTGTTCCTTCTCTTGCTGGGCCTCTACTGGTGGAGCGTCGCGACCCTGTTCAGCATGCTGGAGACGCCCCTGGTAATCCTGTTCGTGGGGCTGTCCCTTCTGGCGGCCCGCCGCACCATGCAGGCCCCCGCTCCGTCCCTGGTTCAGGGAAGCGTGCTGGGCGCCGTCCTGGCGCTGACCTTTCTCGCCCGGCTCGACAGCGTCTTCTTCCTGGCATGCCTGTCGCTTGTGCTGCTCGTGCACTTCCTACGGTATCGACGCTGGGCATCGCTCTCGGGGGTGGCGGCGGCGGGCCTTCTCGTAGCGGCGCCCTATCTGATCTGGAACCAGGTACGCTTCGGCCATCCGATTCCGGTGAGCGGCCAGGCCAAGACGGTCGGCATCGACCTGGCCGCACGATTCCAGGCCTACGGAGCCTTCTGGTCCGGCAAGATTCATAAGGTCGTGGACCTGTTCGGATGGCCGGTGTTGCTGGCCGCGCTGGCGATCGTGCTCGTCCTGCTCTTGCTCATTCGACGCGAGCTTCGCGAGCTTCTCTTCCAGCGCTGGAGAACCCTGTGGGTCCTGCCGCTCAGCGCCGTCCTGCATTCGCTCTACACCTGGGGGTTCATGACCCAGGGAGCGGTGAGCTGGTATCACTACCTCAGCTATCTGTCCATCTTCCTCGCCGTGGCCTCCACGGTGCAGGCATGCAAGATGCGGCTCAGAGCGCTGCCCATTCGTGGAGTGCGCGGCCTGCTGGCCGGAAGTCTCCTGATCCTGCTGGCCGGCGTCCTCGCTCTCTACGCCCCCCGGCGGATCCCCCAGCCGGGCAACATGGTGGTGTTCGACATGGCGGTGTGGGCCCGCGAGCATCTTCCCGCGGAGGCGCGCTTCGGCATGTATGATTCGGGGGTCTTTCGATTCGTGAGCGGGCGGCCGACCCTCTCCCTGAATGGCCTGGCCGGCGACGCGGAGCTGATGCGCCTGGCGGTTTCGCGCGATCTGCGCGGCATGATCCAGCGGCACACTCTCGACTACATCATCACCTCCATCGAAGTGGCCAGGATCCCATCGATCGATGCCGGGCCGTGGATCTACACCTCTCCCGCGGTGCACAAACCGGGACGCGGGCCTTGCCGCTATGTGATTGTGGAATCAGAGGCATATGAAGATCCCTCCTATGACCTGCCGGCGCGCTAGGTGACCGCAGGCCGGGCCGCGCATGGCCAAGCCGCGCATAGCCGCGCATAGCCGCGCCGGGAAACGCCATATCCAATGGGCCGCCCGCAGTGGTACCATGAACGGGTTGTGAGGAACGCGCCCCGGCCTTCCTCCACGCGAAGCACCGAGCCGGTCCCCGAGTCGACCGCGCTGCTCGCCGTCAGGAACACCCATGGAAGGAGATCCAGCATGCCTCCCCTTACGCGCTGCCTGACCCTCGCGGCCGCGACCGGCCTGGTCATGGGATTCGTTGCCGCGGCCGAGGCCCAGTGGCCCGAGGATCCCTATCTCAACCTGGTGATCACCAATGCCTATTCCGAGCAGGTCCTGCCGATCCCGGCCGTGACCTCCGACGGCGGGTGCTACATCGGCTGGTTCGATCTCTCCTCGGGAAACTACGACGTCTACCTGCAGCGCCTCGATCGCTCCGGCACCGCGCAATGGGCCGACAATGGGATCCCCATCAGCACGCATCCGCAGAACTCCTCGCTGGTGGCCTGGGACCTGACGGTGGATGCCGATGACAACGCCATCCTGGTCTTCTCCGATGCCCGCGCCGGAACGGATCTGGACATCTACGCCTACAAGGTCGCCCCGGACGGCTCGCTGCCATGGGGCCCCCACGGAATCCCCCTGTCGAGCAACAGCGCCTATGAGCCCGGCGCCGCGGTGACCGTGGCCGGCGATGGAGATGCCGTCTTCGCCTGGGCCCATCTGCCGGATGCCGGGGACGGCTCGATCCGCCTGCAGCGGCTCAGCCCGCAGGGGGTCGAGCGCTACGCGCACGGCGGCATCCCGATTCTGACCGAATCGGGAGCGGATCCGGCGTTCGTCGACATCGTCCCCTCGCTGGACGGCAGTGTCATCGTATCGTGCGTGCGGGACATCTCCTCCTACTTCAGCAACCGCTACATCAAGGCCGAGCGCTTCGCCGCCGACGGCAGCTCGGTCTGGGGCGCCCCGGTCGTGATCTACGACGCCAACCCGGTCCCGCTGGGATACCACCCGCGCATCCAATCCGACGAGGCCGGCGGTCTGGTCGCGGCCTGGCACGCATCGGAGGGCAACGTCCATCAGTCGCGCTTCCAGCACATCAGCGCCGAAGGCCTCGAGCGGCACCCGCACAACGGGATCCGGGTCAGCACGCTGGAGAGCCAGATGCACATCGATCCGACCCTGGCGTACGATCCGCTCAGCGGCGATGCCTATGTCTTCTGGAACGAGCGCAATCTGTCGCAATCGCAGTGGGGCATCTACGCGCAGCGGATTGCGCCCGACGGCGCTCTCGAATGGGGTTCCTCCGGCCGGGTGCTCCTGCCGGTCAATGCGCAGTACAAATCCTACCCCCGCGCGGTCCCCTGCGACGGCGGCGCCATGGTGTTCTTCAGCGACGAACCGACCGGCGTCTACAACGAGGAGCGGCTGTTGGGGATCCGGGTCGACAGCGCGGGTACGCAGGTCTGGCCGGGTGGCATCCTGGAGGTCTCGACCTACCTCAGCAGCAAGGCACGCTATCCGGTCGTGATCACCGGCGAGGAGATGGCGATCCTCGTCTGGGAGGACGGCCGCAACGGCAATGTCGACCTGTATGCCCAGAACGTGAACGCCGACGGCACACTGGGTGTCTCGTCGAGCAGCCTGGAGCCGTCCGCTCCGAGCGCAACGGCATGGGTGAGCGCCAACCTGCCCAACCCCTTCTCGAGGAGCACGCGTTTCAGCATCACGACAACCGCCGCGATGGTCGCGCCGCGGCTCGAGATCTTCGACCTGTCCGGCCGAGCGGTCGCCATCCATCGGCTCGAGGAAGGCAAGGCAGGAACTCACATCGTCGAATGGCATGGCCGCACGGCGGCCGGCGGCGCCCTCCCCGACGGGGTGTACTTCTACCGCCTGGCCTGCGCGGGAGCCGCCGGCGCGGCCCGTCAGGCGGTCCTGACCCGCTGACGGCCGATCCGTCTCGAAGGCGCCGGGCCCACCGGGAGATCTCTGCATGCCGAATCATGACACCGAACCGCTGCGGGAGCGCGCCTGCACGCCGGCCGCTCCCGGTGCGGCCGGGGCCGGTTGCCTGGAGCTCGAAGATGGAACGCGCCTGGCGGGGACCTTCTTCGGGAATCCCTGTCCGGCCGAGGGGGAGGTCGTCTTCAACACGGGGATGGTAGGCTATGTCGAGAGCCTCACGGATCCCTCCTATCGCGGCCAGATTCTCACGCTGACCTATCCGCTGATCGGAAATTACGGCGTCCCCCGCATGGAGGCTCGCTCCCGGCGATTCGAATCCGGGCGCATCCAGGTGCGGGCCCTGGTCGTCGGCCACTACCACGAGGCCTGTGGACACTGGGAGGCCGAACGCAGCCTGGGCGCCTGGCTGCAGGCGGAAGGGATCCCCGGCCTGACCGGCGTCGATACGCGTGAGCTCACCAAGATCCTGCGCAGCCGCGGCACGATGCTGGGGCGCATCCACCCCGCCGCCGGGGCCCCGACGCCCGTGCGCGTTGCCGATCCGAACGCCGGCGACTTGGTGGGTGAGGTCAGCTGCCGGGAGATCGTCACCCATTCGGCCCGGGGCCGCCCCGCGGGTCCGCACATCCTGGTCGTCGACTGCGGATGCAAGCGCAGCATCCTCAACGAGCTTCTCGACCGCAACTGCCGCGTAACCGTGGTTCCCTACGATTACGATCTGGCATCGCTTTCCTGGGATGGGCTGCTGCTCTCGAACGGCCCCGGCAATCCGCGCATGTGCCGCCGGACGATTGCACAGGTAGACCGGCTTCTGCGGCAGGACAATCGCCGGCCCATCGCGGGCATCTGCTTGGGGTGCCAGATTCTGGCATTGGCGGCCGGGGCGCAAACCTACAAGTTGCCCTACGGACATCGCGGCCAGAACCAGCCGGTGATCCTGGAGGGCACCGCAAGCTGCCGTATCACCAGCCAGAACCATGGGTATGCGGTGGAAGCCGCCAGCCTGCCGCCCGGGTGGGAGATCTGGTTCAGAAATCTGAACGACGGGACCGTCGAGGGGATTCGTCATGCCTGGCGACCACTCTTCGCCGTGCAGTTCCATCCGGAGGCGGCGCCGGGACCTACCGACACAAGGGATTTCTTCGACCGCCTGGTGGAGGCCGCCCGTGACGTTTGAGAAGCCGGCCAAGGTTCTGCTTCTGGGAAGCGGCGGCCTGCGCATTGGCCAGGCGGGGGAGTTCGACTACTCCGGCTCGCAGGCGCTCAAGGCGCTCAGGAGCGAAGGCGTCGAGAGTGTGCTGGTCAACCCGAACATCGCCACCGTGCAAACCACCAGCGGCCTGGCCGACCGGCTCTACCTCCTGCCGCTGGACGTGGAGACGGTCACGCGGGTCATCCAGAAGGAGCGCCCCGATGGATTGCTCCTGGGATTCGGAGGACAGACGGCCCTCCAAGTGGGGTTGGAGCTGGCCGAGGCGGGCATCCTGGACCGCTATGGGGTCCGGGTGCTGGGCACTCCCATCGAAGCGATCAAGGACACCGAGGATCGCGATCGCTTCATTCGCAGGCTCGACCAGATCGGGATCACCACGGCCCGCTCGCGGGCTTGCGCCACCTGGGAGGAGGCCCGCGCCGCGGCGCGCGAGATCGGGTTTCCACTGATGCTGCGGGCGGCCTACTCCCTTGGCGGCCTGGGCAGCGGGCGGGCGCGCGATGAAGTCGAGCTCGAGCGCCTCGTGGAGGTGGCTCTGGCCCAGACTCCTCAGGTGCTCATCGAGGAGTATTTGCGCGGCTGGAAGGAAGTCGAATACGAGGTTGTGCGTGACCGGCATGACAACTGCATCGCCGTCTGCAACATGGAAAACCTGGATCCGATGGGAATCCACACCGGGGAGAGCATCGTCGTCGCCCCCAGCCAGACGTTGTCGAATCGAGAGTACCACCGGCTGCGCGAGGTGGCCGTGCGGACCGTGCGGCATCTGGGCATCATCGGCGAGTGCAACATCCAGTTCGCTCTCGATCCGCACAGCGAGGAGTATCGCGTCATCGAGGTCAACGCGCGGCTGTCGCGTTCCTCGGCCCTGGCCAGCAAGGCCACCGGATACCCCCTGGCCGCGGTGGCCGCCCATCTGGCGCTGGGACGTTCGCTCGCCGCGCTGCCCAATGCGGTCACGCGGGAGACCACGGCCTTCTTCGAGCCGGCCCTGGATTATGTGGTCGTCAAGGTTCCCCGCTGGGACCTCGAGCGCTTCCGCGGCGTCTCGACGCGCATCGGCTCCCAGATGATGAGTGTCGGTGAGGTGATGGCAATCGGCCGTACGTTCGAGGAAGCCCTGCAGAAGGCCCTCCGGATGATCGGCACCGGGATGCACGGTCTCGTCCTGAACCGGCTCCAATTCGACGACCTTGCCACAGAACTCGCCGAACCGACCCATCGCAGGGTCTTCGCGATTGGGGAGGCCTTCTCGCGGGGCTACGACGTCGATCAGGTGCACACACTGACCGACATCGACCGCTGGTTCCTGGATCGGCTGGCCGGCATCGTGGAGATCATGAAGGGCCTCCAGGCGCTTTCGCCCGGCGAGAGGGTCTCGGCTGAGACGCCCCCCGGCGAGAGGGTCTCGGCTGAAACACCCCCCGGCGAGAAGATCCCCGCCGAATGGATGCGCCGCGCCAAGGTCGCCGGGTTCAGCGATTTTCAGATCGGCAAGGCCACCGGGATGCCCATGGAGCAGGTGCGCTCGCTGCGCAAGGAGCAGGGCGTGCTGCCGGTCATCAAGCAGATCGACACGCTGGCGGCCGAGTATCCGGCCACGACCAATTACCTGTACATGACCTACCAGGGATGCGCCTCGGATGTCGAGCCCCGGGCCGGCGCGGTCATGGTCCTGGGCAGCGGCCCCTATCGCATCGGTTCCAGCGTCGAGTTCGATTGGTGTTGCGTCAACGCCGTTCAGACCTGCCGGGAGGTCGGCTATCTGACCATCATGGTCAACTGCAATCCGGAGACGGTCTCGACCGACTATGACATCTGCGATCGTCTCTACTTCGAGGAATTGACGCTCGAGCGCGTGCTCGACATCTATGAGTTCGAACAGCCCGAGGGCGTCATCGTCTCGATGGGTGGCCAGGTCGCCAACACCCTGGCTCCCCGCCTGGATCGGGCGCGGGTTCGCATCCTCGGAACCTCGCCGGCCAACATCGACCGCGCCGAGGATCGCAACCAGTTCTCCTCTCTGCTCGATGCGCTGGAGATCGATCAGCCCCGCTGGATCAAGGCGCGCAGCATCGCCGAGGCCGGTGCCTTCGCGGTCGAGGTGGGATATCCGGTCATGATCCGCCCCTCGTATGTTCTCTCGGGCGCCGCCATGGCGGTCCTGTTCGATTCCACGAGTCTGGGCGCCTACCTGAACCGCGCCACCGAGGTCAATCCGGCCTCCCCGGTGGTCGTATCGAAGTTCATCGAAAATGCCAAGGAAATCGAATTCGACGGCGTGGCCAAAGATGGTGAGATCCTGCTCTACGCGATCGGGGAACATGTCGAAAACGCGGGCGTGCATTCGGGCGATGCGACGGTGATGATCCCCCCCCAGCGGGTGTATGTCGAGACCGCGCGCCGCGTCAAGCAGGCCGCCCGCCGCATCGCCAAGGCGCTTCAGATCACCGGGCCATTCAACATTCAGTTCATCGCGCAGGAGAACCGGCTGAAGGTCATCGAATGCAATCTGCGCGCATCCCGCACCTTCCCCTTTGCATCCAAAGTCCTGAAGCGCAATTTCATCGATCTGGCCACCCGCGCCATCCTGGGCGAAGATGTGCAACGCATTGACGGCTCGAGCCTCGACCTCGACCGGGTCGGCGTCAAGGCCGCTCAGTTTTCATTCTCGCGACTGAAGGGCGCCGATCCCACCATGGGCGTGGCCATGGCCTCCACCGGCGAAGTCGGTTGCCTCGGCTTCGACATGGAGGAGGCCCTTCTGACAGCCCTACGATCCGTGGGCTTGCGGCTCGATAAGAAGACCGCCCTGGTCTCCACCGGCCCCCCCGAAACCAAAGCCGCCTTCCTGCCGGTCGTGATGCGCCTACAACAGATGGGCTACGCCTTCTTCGCCACGCCAGGCACCGCCCGCTTCCTGCGATCGAACGGCATCCACGTCGACACCCTCCGCTGGCCCCTCGATGACGGCCACCCCAACTGCCTCGACTACATCCGCTCCGGAAAGATCGGCCTCGTCATCAACATTCCCAAGAGCAACGAAGAAGAGGAACTCTCCAACGACTACCTCATCCGCCGCAGCGCCATCGACCACGAAGTCCCCCTCCTGACCAACCTCGCCCTCACCGAACGCCTAGTCGAAGCCCTCACCACCACCGACTTCAACAACCTCCCCATCCGCGAATGGCAAGAATACTAACCCCCCCGCAGCGAGCCCAGCGAGCCAGCCCCCTCCCCCACAGCCGTGACGCGGGTGCTGGAGGGCAGAGCTGCCACGAGCGCAGTTTCGCAGCGAGCGCAGCGAGCGAGGCCCCCTGAGCATCGCAGCCACCGTGACGCGGGTGCTGGAGGGCAGGGCTGCTGCGAGCGCAGTTCCGCAGCGAGCCCCGCGAGCGAGGACTGTCTGAGCATCGCAGCAGCCCTGCCCTCCAGCACCCGCCACCACCCGCACGAAAAAAAGCAAATGGGCCCCAGCCCCCCAGAGCCCATCCGCACAACCCGCCTCGCAAATCCTCTCTACAGCCTCACCCTACCGGTACAACGACTTGATCGCCCCCCAGGTCGTATCATCCGCCGGCGTCGGCTCATCCTCCTCCAACGAGAAGCTGTCGTAGTACACCGGGGTAGCACCATTGCCAAACAGATCGAGGCACGCAATGTTCGGCACGCCGCCGCCACTGGCGCCATCGATCCAGCTCTTCTGGTAGAGCATGTCCCCACCGTAGTAGAAGGTCTGCAGGTCAGCATCCAGGTCGATCTCGAGCCGCAACTCGACCCACTCGCCCTGGATCAGGGGCAGCTGTGAAGACTCGGGATAGGAGTCCACGACGCCCGCACTGTCGAACATGACCTGAACGGACCAGTTGTTCGTGCCACCGTGCGAATAGGTATTCAGCAGGATGTAGTAACTCTGGCCCTGGAAGTCCATGGGGACATAGACGTAGGACGTGAAGATCCAGACGCCGGACGTATAGCCCGTGAACTGGTGAATCAGATCGGACGCATCGATGATCTGCGCCGAATTCGGAGCGCTGTACGCATACGCATCGCTCACGAACCCGTCGTAGGCCGCTGAGCCGTCCCAACCTTCCCATCCGCCTTGGCCGATCAGACCGCTGCCGGCGACATAGGAATCGAAATCTTCATACCATTGAGCCGAAGCATTCGGCGCAACAACCAGCAGGACGGCAACGAGGGAAAACAAGCACAACCGAGCACTCATAGGGGCACCTCCTGATGTTGAAACCAACGGTGTCTGCTACAGATGTTGCTGCAAAGATCTCCTGACACGTAGGGCTACCGTAGCACGTGCCTGATCGGCAATCAACGAGTGTGTCATGCTCGCCGGAAACAGATCCCCGGCGAGCGATCGCCCGTTCCCTGCGTACGAATGTAGCCAAACGATCTGAAACGACAGCTGCGCCGCGGGATGTGCGCCAACGCCTCCGGGGGCAAGCGGTTCGATGGATCGCCCAAGGCCTGGCATGGAGCTTACTTGCGTTTATTCAATCGATTGTAAGGGATCCACGCGGCATGCCGATTCATAGTGAAGGGGTTTTTGTCGATGGGTCCAGGCCGGCGGGGATGAAACTGGTCTGCCCGCACTGATTCTTCTGTGGAGGGAAAACCCATGGTTCATGCAGACCATCTGAGTGCTGTGCTCGAGCCCGGCACGCGTGCTGTGATCATCGATGACTCAGCCACGACCCGGCGCATCCTTCGCCAGCTCCTCGAGTCGTTCGGCCTCGAGGTTCACGAGGAGAACGACGCCTCCGCGGCCCTGCCTTACCTCGAGAAAGAGATCGGATCGACCCAGCTGATCCTCTCCGACATCGTCATGCCGACCATGAACGGGTTCGAGTTCTGCTATCGACTGCAGCACGCCGAGTGGTACGACGGCACGCCTCTGGTCATGGTCTCGACCCAGAGTGATGCCGACAGCGTCATCAAGGTCCTCAAGCTGGGGGCCGACGACTACATTCCCAAGCCGTTTGATCGTGAAGTCCTCGCCCAGGTGATCGGGAGGGTATTGTCCCATGACTGAGATCGCGCAGGCCCAGAAGCGAACGATTGACCGGATGCAGGTCCGGCTCGAGCATCTCGACAAACTGCTGTCCTTGGCCGGAGAGGTGATCATCACCAGCGCCAACCTGCAGGATCTCGAACGTCGGGCCACCGAGGCCACGGACAAGGGCCGCCCTCTGTCCGCCGACGGTCTCGATGTCATCAAGAGCAGCAATGAAGCCGCTCGTCGTGTCAGCCAGGATCTCCATCAACTGGTCATGGCCATCCGTCTGATCGGCATCGGAGACACCTTCCGGCTCTTCCGCCGACCGGTTCGCGACCTCTGCCGCAAGCTGGGCCGCGAGGTCGACCTGGTCTTCGAGGGCCAGGACACACTGATCGACAAGGCCTTGGCGGAACGGCTGGTCGACCCTCTGCTGCACCTTTTGCGCAATGCCGTGGACCACGGGATTGAAGCGCCGATGGAGCGCTCGCGGGCGGGCAAGGACGCCAAGGGTCGCATCGTGGTGACCGCCATCGACCGGGAGCATCATACCGAGATTCGTGTGTCCGATGACGGCGCCGGGATCGATCCGGCCGCGGCGCGTGAGGCCGCTCGCTCAGCCGGACTCAGAGCCGAAGTCGAGAGCCTTCCGCTGCTCGACCTGCTCTGCGTTCCAGGCTTCACCATGGCTTCGGCGGTCACGGCCACGAGCGGACGCGGGGTCGGATTGGATCTGGTCCGCACGGTCGTTGACGAGTTCGATGGCGAGATGGAGCTCCACACGGAACCGGGCCGCGGGTCGCAGTTCCTGCTCAAGATTCCCAAACTCCGGGCGGTCAATATCATCGACGCGCTCACCCTGCGCGCCGGCCCCAGTCTCTACGCGCTACCGATCGAGCAGGTCGTCGCATCGCTGGCGTTGCGTCTCAGCCAGGTGCAGACCGCCATGGATCGATCCCGGTACTTCGTCTACCAGGGATCGGTTGTCGGGCTCAGAGATCTGCAGGAGCTCCTGGGCGCTGCGCCGCTCGAGGAAGTGGATCCGCTTCCGGTGGTCATCATCCAGGGCCGCCACGGCCGTCTGGCACTGATCGTCAGCGAGTTCCTGGGACCGGCCAAGCTCGTCAACATTCCGTTCGAGGAGGGAATGGAGCATGACCCGGGCGTCATCGGAACCACTGTCTTCACGGGCGGCCGCCTGGGTCTCACCGTCGATATCGACACGCTGGTGGCCTCCGCGCAGGGCCAGGCGTTCAGCGGCCGGCTCGCATTGTCCATCACCCGGGAGCAAGAACTCGCGGCGGCAGCGACCCTTGGCGCGCCAGGCCCGCCGCCTCTGCCGTCGGCAGCTTCCACCAGCTCCGCGGAGACAACGACCGCCGGGCCGGGCCCCATGGCGGATCTGGGTCCTGGCGATACATCCGCCCTGGTGGAGGAACTGCGCCACCACGTACAGCGGCTTCAAGATGCACTGCTCTCGCTCGAATCCGATCCCGAGGACACCAGCGTCTTGAATGAAGCCTTCCGCCGCCTGCATGCCGCCAAGGGCAACCTGACCATGTTGGGTGCCGATTCGGCCGCTTCCTTGGCCCATCACGTAGAGACCGTGCTCGACTACTTGCGCAGCGACCGCCTGCCCATGACGACCGAGAGGATGGATCTCCTGCTCGATTGTGTCGGCTACTTGAGCAACGTAGCCGGAAGCCTGCCGGCGCAGACTCCACCGCCGGAGAAGGAGATGCTGGATCGGGTCTGTGGCGAATCGGATGTAACCTCTCCGACGGCCAGGACCGCTGCCGACGGCGAACTGATCGGCCGCGCCTTCGAGCTCTCCCCCACGGTTCAGCTGCAAGTGCTGAGCGCGTTGAAGCGCGGCGAACGAACCTACGAAACCTACCTGGAGTTCCAGAGCGGACGGCAGGCCGATTTCCTGACGGCCTACCTGATCCTCCGGCGCATCGGCATGGCGGGCACGGTGCTCGCCACGATTCCTTCGGTAGCCAGCATCGAGCAGGGAAGATGCGGCTCGGCGCTCAAGATCCTGTGGTCCACCTCGCAAGATGAAGCGGGTCTGGACGACGTCTTCGAGCTGTTCGCACGGCAGTACGACATCCGCGAACACAGTTCGATGCCCACGACGATCTTCCGCTACGAACGCGAAGACCTGGAAACCCTCGCCCGGTCGGCCTGATTGGGGCCCGAGGATTGATGGTGCGGGGGTGGGAAACGATCATCCCACCCCCGTTTGCCTGTCCGGCGGGCGTTTGGGGAGATTTCGCCTCGCTCTGCCCCCCTCCCTGGCCCCCCTCTGGCTACCACCCCGGGCATGGATCCGATGCTCGATCTGCCCGATCCGGCGCGCCGCACCTTCCGGCCGTGGCGGGCGCGCGCCTGTGCCTGCACTCCGATGACCACCCGGCCTATCCGCGCGCCTTGCGCCGGCTGCGGCGCGAGGATCCCGACGGCCCCCGCATCGAGCACCGCGTGACCTCCTCGAAGGAGCGCCGCACCGTCCCGAACCGGCTTCACCCGGTCAATCTGGCCGATCTGCTCCTGCGCCACAGCCATGCGAACCTGCGGCGCGAGACGATCGCCTTCAGCAAGCGCCGCCAGGCCGCGCACGAGCGACTGGCCGTCTTCACCGTATGGCGCAACTGCATCAAGAAACGGCGGGAGAAGGAGTTCTGGCCGGCCGAGACCGCAGCGATGCGGGCCGGCTGGACCGCCGGGCCCTGGACCTGGCGCCGGGTGATGGGCCGGCGGCTCTTCCCCTCGAAGATCGACCTGCCCCGGGAATGGATGACCCTCTACCGCCGCGGCCTGCGCACCCTGGCCCTCGGGCCCGGGCAGCGGATCCACGCCTGCCGCTACGCCTTCTGACCCCCGGCTGGCTGCGGCCGCGGGGCAC
>CAYQJL010000286.1:0-6961 GCA_964417675.1 uncultured bacterium
GCGCCCGGTGGTGCCGGCGGCCGGGCCCGAGCCGCCGCGGCCGGGGGCCGGAGCCGGGGGGCGGCCGACTGTGTCCCGCTCGCGCTCGTGGTTCACGCCGGCTATCTGCCCAATCTTGCCTCTCCCGACCGGACCTTGCGTGAACGCTCGATCGCCGTCATGATCGAAGAACTCGAGCGTTGCGAGGCGCTCGCGGTCAGGGATCTCGTGCTGCATCCGGGGGCTCACATGGGGGCCGGCCAGGCCTGGGGCCTCCGGCGCATCACGGGGGCTCTGCGCAGGATCCTGCGCTCCACGAGCGGGTTCCGAGCGCGGCTGGTGATCGAGAACACGGCCGGTTCGGGGACGCTGCTCGGTCATGACATCGGCCAGTTGGGACAGATCCTGCACGCCCTGCCGGATGCGGCGCGCGTCAGGATATGCATCGACACCGCCCACGCCTTCGCGGCCGGGTATGATCTGACGACCCGGGACGGCTACGAGGCCCTGTTCACCGAGGTGGATCGCGAGGTCGGCCTGCAGCGTCTGAGTGTCCTGCACCTGAACGACAGCCAGCGGGAGTGCGGGGCGCGGGTCGACCGGCACGCCCACATTGGCCGCGGTCACATCGGGCGGGAACCGTTTGGCTGGATCATGCGGGATTCCCGTTTGAGAGCCGTGCCGAAGATCATCGAGACGCCCAAGCAGGGAGGCATGGACAGCAAGAATCTCGCCCTGCTGCGCCGTCTGACCCGGGGAGGCTGATGGGCGGACCGTCCCGCCCGACACCGCGCATCGATCTGGAGGCTGCATGTCCGAATCTGTGACGAAGAGGGTCGGAGACGGGAATCGGCCGAATCGCCCCCCCTGCCCACGCCGCGGGACCCGTGCTCGCCACCCAGACCGCGGGACCCGTGCTTGCCACCCGGGCCGCGGAACCCGTGCTTGCCACCCAGACCGCGGGACCCGTGCTTGCCACCCGGGCCGCGGGACCCGTGCTCGCCACCCACGCCGCGCGGCCGCGCTGGCGGTACTGGTGCTGATGGCCGGCCTCCTGATCGGCAGTGGATGCGACCGGGAGGCGGATGATTCGGATTGGTGGTCGTTGGTGACCGGCGTCAACGGGGATTCCCTGGGCTTCGAGGATCGCTGGGAAACGCAGGAAGCCGGTCCTCCCGACCTGTGGATCGCGGCGCACATCCGCAGCGCGACCCTCGCGCGGTTGGATGCGTCCCCGGTGGCCGGAAACTACTCCGTGGTCTACAACGACGGCCGGACGATTCAGCTTCGCCCCGAACCGGCCATCGAGGTGCCGATCGATCGCACGCTGCTGCTGACCTACCTGCTGCCCTTCATGGGCCGGGCGCGTTTGGGCCGGGTGCTGGTGGATCTCGGGATTGACACCTCGCGGGTGCGCCAGGATGTTCTCTGGGAGGGTCGGACCTGCCTGGTCGTGGGTGGCGGCGAGCGTGATTCGGCGGGCCAGGCCAACTGGCAGAACACCCGCGGAGGAGCAGCCGGTGTGCCGGATCCGGCCCGGGCGTTGCCGGCGATCTACTTCGATCAGAAGAGCGGTGCCGTGCTTCGCCTGGTCACGGTCGCCGAGACCCCCATCGGCCCGCGGGTCGGGGACTTTCGCCTGCGAGGGCATACCGAGCGGCGGGGCGCCCAGCTACCCGCGATTTTCGAAACCTACGGCGCCCAGGGGTTGCGCAACCGCCTGGCGCGCGTCACGACCCAGGATACCGCCCTGCAGGGGGTGGGCCTGTTTGCGATCCCGCGCGAGCTATTGTCACCGTCTTGATCCCAGCCCCCCGCTCGGCGAGGCAGGAAGCAACATGCGAAGAACATGATCCATGCATGAGCAGCACTCGAACCTCACGGTCGCTGATGTCGCCGCGCGTCTCGCGACAGGCATGCGGGGTTCCCTGCCGGGCGGGGACGCCCACCGCCTGATGGCGCCCCGGCCCCGGCCCGGATGGGATCCGGAAGCGACCGCGCCGGCCGGCCGGGCGGCGGCGGTTCTGGTGCCTCTGTTTCCCTGTGATGAAACGGGCCGGGCGGCGTTGCTCGTGACCGAGCGTACCGATGATCTCGAGGTGCATCGGGGCCAGGTCTCCTTTCCGGGCGGGGCTTGTGAGGAGGGTGAGGATGCGGAGACGACGGCCCTGCGCGAGACCGGCGAGGAACTCGGCATCGATCCCCGGATCCCGCGCATGCTGGGCCGCCTCACCCCCCTGTGGATCCCCGCCACGGGTTTCACGGTCGTGCCGGTGGTGGCCGTCCTGGATTCTCTGCCGCCCTTGACACCGAATCCGGACGAGGTCGCGCGCGTCTTCGAGGTGCCGGTGGATTGGCTGCTCGCGCCGGGCGTGGTCGCGCACGAGGCGCGCACCGCCGACGGCCGCTGGCACGAGGTGCCCTACTTCCCCCTCGAGTGTGCCTGGCTCTGGGGCGCCACCGCCATGATGACCGCCGAACTGCTGGTCCTGCTCGGCTGGCCGGGGCCGTTCTGATCGCGGATCCGATCCCCGTATCCTGTTGATCCGATGCCCGCTCCGGCCGGGTTTCATTTGGGACAAACGCGCGCATCCGTGATAAACTCATCCGCAATAACGGTTACGGGCCCCCGCGGCCCATGTCTGACTGGGAATGGAGGACAACCCATGATCCGAGTGCCACGCCGCTTCGTGGCGGTAGTCTGCCTTGCCCTGGTTGCGGTCACCCTGCAAGCAAGCTCTTCCCGGGCGGCCGAGATTCTCCCGACCCGCCTGGCAGTGATGGAGTTTGCCGCCGATGCGACCGAGGCCAACTCCCAACGCGGCGGGCTCTTGAGTGAACTCGTGATGAGCGAGCTGCTCGCCACGGGGGATTATGTCTTGGTCGAGCGCCTGCAACTCGAGCAGGCCACGCGGGAGCTGAACCTTCAGGGCACCGGCCAGTTTGACCCCGCCACGGCCGCCGCCATCGGCCGTCGGGTGGGGGCCCAGGTGGTCGTGATCGGAACCCTGTCCGAGGGGGCCGAGGCCTTTGTCGTCGGCCGCTTTGTCGATGTCGAGCTTGGCACGGTGCGTCTGTCCAAGACGATCGAGATTGAGTCCGGATCCCTCCTGCGAGCAGCCCGCGACCTGGCCGCCGCCTTCCGGGACTCCGACAACAAGGCGGCCGCCGAGATGCTCGCCAACGCCCAGCGCCAAGCCGCCTTGGGACAATCGCAATCCGCGCTGGAGCTGTACGAAGCGATCACGGCGAAGCATCCACGCAGCGAGGCCGCCGATGACGCGTTGCTTGCGTTGGCGCAGGCCTCGCTGAAGGCGGGCGAGTACTTTGACGCGGCGCAGCGTGCCGAATGCCTGTTGGAGAGCTTCGCCGACAGTCCGCTCACCGAGGAAGGCCTGATGGTGCTCGCCAGTGCGAAGTACTTCACCGTGTTCGGAGATCCCGACCGGCCGGCCGACCCGAGCATCTTCTTGAATGCGTGGCTGCAGAAGCAATCGGGCCAGCAGACGGGCACCGCGCGGGAGCGCATGAGCTTGAAGGTGCGGATCGCACAGGAAGCGAAGCAGAAGTACGAGCTGCTGTTGGAGCTCTTTCCCGATACGAGGCATCGGCAGGTGGTGTCAGAGCGGTTGGCGAAGATCGCCAAGCATGGAGGGCAATGAACATGGTCGCAGCGACGATCTCCGCACGAGCCCGGAGAGTGGTGCTGGTCGCGGCACTGCTCGCGGCATCGATGGCAGCCTGGCCACTGACGGCCTGCGCCGAATCCAGTCGGGACAATCTGGTGCGCCAGATGGCCAGTTCTCTGTCGGCGGAGCTGCCCGACGACATCCGAGGCATCGGGGTGATGCGGTTCGACAACCCTACCGGGGTACCGCTCGACATCGACCTGTTGCGCGAGGACCTGGAGCTCGAGTTGATCGGCGAGGAGCGCTTCCACTTCATCAACCGTCGCCTGCTCGAAGCGGCCCTCGAAGAGATGGAGCTGTGCAATGGTATGGCCTGCTTCATGAACCCCGAGATGCTGCAAGAGTTTGGGCATGCCAGGGGCATCGACGCGCTGCTTCTGGCCGAGGTCATCGATTCCTCCACGCGCTACCGGGGCCTGGGCGACACCGACTACTTCGTCACCGTCGTTCTGCAGGCCATGAGCACCAAGACGGCCAGCGTGGTCTGGCAGAAGGAGGTCACCGGGGTCAACACCGAGAACGTGATCGAACTGCTCGGCGAGATGCCGCAGGCCCGGGCGGTGACGCGCGAGGAGGCTCTCGGCCGGGAGGTTTCGCGGTTCTTGCGAGGATCCGCCAAACTGCGCCAAGTCGGCATCCGAACCGTCTCGCTGATCGACTTCGAGAATCGCAGCGGCCGGGAACTCGATACCACCGCCATGTTCCGGCACATGGCGAGCGCCATTGTCTCGGAGACCGGCCTGAAGCTGGTCGACCGTGACTACATGGAGGAATACCTCAAGGAGCAGGGTCTGTGGTTCGACCGCCTGACCGAAGCCAGCCAGCGCAAGAGCATCGGGCAGCTCTACGGCATCGATGCCTTTATCTACGGCAGCATCCGGGAGGTGGAGCCCGGCAAGCTGGTCTGCGTGGTGCGGGTCAACGACGTGGAGACCAACGTGGACGTGGATGCCGAGAAGCTGACGGGCACAGCCGCGAACATGGAGTGGTCCCTGGCCAACATGCTGCGCAACGTGGGGCCTTCGGAGTTCACCTCGAACCCCAGCGGCGCGGAGGTGATTCTGAACGGTCAGCCGATCGGGTCCACACCGTTGCGGCGGCAGATCTCCAACGGCGAGCATGAGGTGCTTTTCTCTCTGTTTGGCTATCAGTCCGTAACCAAGAAGATTCACTGCCGATACGGGCAGGGACAGAAGGTGCATGCCGACCTGCAGCACGCCTACGCACACGTTACGGTGCGGTCGGTCCCGGGCGATGCCGAGCTTTGGGTCAACGGCCAGCCGCAGCCGGGTCGGACGCCGGTCAGCGGCATCGAGTTGCCCTACGGCGAGCACCACTTTCGGGTCAAGCGCAGCATGTGCAGGGACAAGTCCGAGAAGCTCGTGGTGGATCAGCCCGCGCACGAGTTCACGCTACGGATGGAGGTCAAGACGCGCAGCGGGGCGATCTGGCGCTCGATCTTCCTCCCGGGTCTCGGCCAGCACTACAAGGGCCAGCACGGCAAGGGCTGGCTGTTCACGCTGGCGGCTGCCGGGTCGGGCGCCTTCGTCTACTTGAATGAGGGCGCCCGCGCAGACGCCGTCGACGAGTACGAGGCGGCACGCGATGAATACCAGAGCGCCATCACGCAAGTCGGCATGGATGCAGCCTACAGCGTGATGGAAGACAGGTGGCAGGAGGCCGAGGACAAGAAGAAACTGCGCGACATCGGGTGGATGGCCCTGGCGGGCATCTGGACGCTGAATGTGATCGATGCGGCTCTGGGGTGGCCCGCGGCGGATGCCGGAGTGGCGATGGTACCGGCGACTCTGACGGACGGCACGCCTGCGGTGGCGCTCAGCTTCGGGAGGTAGAAGATGAAACGAGGACGCCGCTTGTCATTGGCGGTGCTGGTGGGACTGCTGGCCTTGGGGCAAGGGCTGGTCTCGTGCGGGACCAATCCCGAACAACCGGAACGGGACAATCCCCTGGACCTGGAACACCCACAGACTGCCGGGGATCCGTTCGCCTTGCAAGCGACTCTGGGCGCGAGCGCCATAAGTCTGAGGTGGAATGCGATCGAGCGTCCCGTCCTGGCGGCGTACAAGGTCTTCAGAAGGACAGGTTTGACCGGCGAGTTCAGCGTGAGGCATACCCCCATGTCCACGTCATGGACGGACACGCAGATCAGCCCCGGGCAGACCTACTGCTACAAGGTGGCCGCGACGGATGCAACCGGGGCGATCTCGGACGTGTCCCAGCAGGTGGCGGTGGTAGTGCACAGCCTGGCGGCATTCAGCATCGAGAACGGCGCACAGTACACGCAGACGCGCCTGGTTGATCTGTACGTCACCGCGGCGGATGCCGAATCGCTCTGGATCTGGAACGGGCCGGTGGCGGACAGCGCGAGCGGTACGTGGCGAGTCAAGAGTGCGGCCAGTGGCGTGATCCAGGAGTGGGAACTGCCAAGCGGTGATGGTGCGAAGACGGTGAATGCGTGGATTCGGTACAAGACGGGGTACGGGGGGCGGGTGAGCGACACGATCGATCCGCAGCCCGTGACGGGATCGGTGCAGATTGCGGGCGGCGCGGCCTACACGGCGACGCCGGAGGTGACCCTGGCGCTGACGGCGCAGGGGGCGGACTCGATGATGATTGCGAATGGGGGCGATTTTGCGGGGGCGACCTGGGAAATCTTCTCGGCCAGCCGCACCTGGGAACTGCTGACCGGATCCGGAACGAAGACGGTATACGTGCGCTTCCTGGGCAGCGCATTTGGGCTGGAGTCAGATGTGATGAGCGACACGATCGATCCGCAGCCCGTGACGGGATCGGTGCAGATTGCGGGCGGCGCAGCCTACACGGCGACGCGGGAGGTGACCCTGGCGCTGACGGCGCAGGGGGCGGACTCGATGATGATTGCGAATGGGGGCGATTTTGCGGGGGCTGTGTGGGAAGTCGTCGTAGGCTCTCGGGCATGGACTCTGGCCGCAGGAGATGGCGAAAAGCGAGTGTACTTGAAACTGAGGAGCGCCTTTGAGTTCGAGTCGAGCGATTACTCGAGCGGGATTGTTTTGGACCAGACCGGCCCGGTGGTAACCGGGATGACACCTACGCCATCGGATGAAGCGACGGAGGTTTCGACGCGGCCGGATCTATCGTGGACGGCGGCAAGCGACGCGCTGTCGGGTGTGGCGTCGTACCGCGTCTTGTGTGACACATCAAATCCCCCGGCGGCGCAGGTGTATACCGGGGCTTCCACGTCCTGTGCATTGACGGGGTTGGAAGGGAACACGCGCTACTACTGGCGTGTG
>CAYQJL010000287.1:0-3519 GCA_964417675.1 uncultured bacterium
CCCGTCGCACCTGCCGGCGCGAGGATGACAGCCCCGTCCCCCAGACCCGCCCCGGCCAGTGTCAGCAACAGCACGACCAGTGCGGACCGGGCGCGGGTCCGGACCGGCGCGGCCATCGTCCCCGCCACCGTCGCGAGCCTCCCCACCGGCGCGGCGATCGTCCCCGCCACCGTCGCGAGCCTCCCCACCAGCGCGGCGATCGTCCCCGCCACCGGCGCGAGCCTCCTCTGTCCACGTATCTGCTTCATGTGCTAGACCCTTTGCTCCTCGCCGGGCTTGGCTGCACGGCGCGTGCGCCTCTGGTCCACCTCGGCGATCCGCTGCCTCAACTGGGCCAGATCCAGCGGCTTGCTCACGACATGGGTCACGCCCAGGCCCTGCAGCCCTTCACCGGCCAGCTTCTCGGTATGGCCCGAGATCAGGATGACCTCGCAGCCGGGAGCCAGCGCCGTCCGCAGGGAGGCCAGCAACTCGGTGCCGGTCAACACCGGCATCATGTAGTCGAGCAACAGGAGGTCCGGGCGCGGGCCGGTGAGCAACGCCGCGCGGGCGGCGAACGGATTCTCGAAGCAGGTGACGGCATGCCCCCAGGCCGTCAGGACGAGCTCGAGACTCCGCAGCAGTGCCGGGTCATTGTCCACAATGCTGATCTTCACAACGCACCTCCTCAGGCGCTTCGACAGGAGGCGCCTCGACAGGAAGCACCTCCTGAGGCGCCTCGACAGGAAGCACCTCGTCGACGCCCCAGGAGATGCAAGGACTGTTCCCTCACCGACCCGGTCCGGGAATCGGCTCGCCAGGAATGAGTTGAATGCGATCAGGGGCATTGGCGGCGCGGTGACGGCCGCCAGAAAGTGCGGGGCAACTCGTCAGGTTCTGGTGGGAACCCGCCGCTTTCCGGCGGATCTAGCCTCGCAGGCCGTACTCGTCCAGCTTCTTGCGTAGCGTGGTCGGGGAGATCTCCAGGATCCGCGCGGAGCGGGTCACATTGCGCTGCATGGCCTCGAAGACATGGATGATATGCTCGCGCTCCACCGCCGCCAAAGGAACCAGACCTCCTTTGGACAGTCGGCCTTGCTCATCCGCCGCCGCGGCATCCTTCACCGCGGGTGCGGTATCCTTCACCGCCACCGCGGCATCCTTCACCGCGGGTGCGGCACCCTTCACCGCCGCCGCGGCATCCTTCACCACGGGTGCGCGACGATGAGATTCGATCAGGGGCGCCAGATCGAGCGCGGTGATCAGCGGGCCGCGCGTGAGGGTGATCGCCCTGGCCACCACGTTCTCGAGCTCGCGCACATTCCCTGGCCAGGCGTACGTGCGCAGGAGGGCGCGCGCATCGTCGGTCAATCCGTCCATGCGGCGGTGCATCCGCTGCGCCCAGCGGGCCAGCAGATAGTCGGCCAGGAGCAGCACATCCTCACCTCGCTCGCGCAACGGGGGCACCTGGATGCGGGCCACGGCCAAGCGGAAGAACAGGTCCTGGCGGAAGCGGCCCGCCGCGATCTCCTCCTCCAGGTCACGGTGGGTCGCTGCAAGAACGCGGGCCCCGAATCGAATCGATTCCAATCCCCCCACGCGCTCGAACTCGCGTTCCTGCAATACGCGCAACAGCTTGCCCTGCAGCTCGAGCGGCAGGTCCCCGATCTCATCGAGAAAGAGCGTGCCCTCGCCGGCGAACTCGAGTTTGCCGATCTTCTTCGCGGACGCTCCGGTGAAGGCGCCCCGCTCGTGTCCAAACAGCTCGCTCTCGGGCAAGGTTTCCACGATGGCCGAGCAGTTGATGGCCACGAACGGCTGCCCGGGGGCGCCGGCCTCATGCAGGGCACGAGCGACCAGCTCCTTGCCGGTTCCGCTCTCGCCCTCGATCAGGACCGTCTCCCGGTTGCCGGCCAGCAGGCCGATCTGCTTGATCACCTCTATGATGCGCCGGTCGCGGCCCAGGATATCGCCCGCCGGCGGCGCCTCCTCGATCGAGCCGTAGGGCCGGTCGTCCCGCGCGCGGGCGGCTCTCTGAAGCGCGCCGAATCGCTCGCTCTTCTCCACCGCCAACAGCAGTTCGCCGACATCGAACGGCTTGCGGACGTAATCGAAGGCACCCTTGCGCATCGCCTCGATCGCCGCCTTCATGTCCTGGGAGCCGGTGATCAGAACGATCGGTAAATCGGGCGTCCGCTCCCGCAACTGATCCAGCACCTCGAGCCCGCCGATGTCGGGCAGCATGAGGTCCAGGAAGACCAGCTCCGGCGCGAGGGCCCGGCAGGCCTGCAGGCCGGCCTGGCCGCTATGGGTCACATGGACCTGGTGGCTGTGGGTCTCGAGCTGAAGCTGCACGGAACGGCAGAGGGCCTGGTCATCGTCGATCACTAGGATTCGGCTCATCGGGGGATCTCCTCTTCCGGAGCGTTCGTCCGATCCCGGGCCGGTTGCGAGGCAGCGGTCTCCCGGGGCCGCACCTGGGGCAGGCTCACGATGAACCGGGCGCCGCCCCCCGTCCGATTCTCGGCCCGCACCGCTCCTCCATGATGATCCACCACCTTCTTGACCGTGGCCAGCCCCAACCCCGTCCCCCCCGGCCGGGTGGTGAAGAAGGGGCGAAAGAGCCGCTCGAACTGCCGGGGGTCGATCCCGCTGCCCTGATCCTCCACCGAAATGCACACCTGCGCCGGGCGCTGCGGATCCGGCCGGGCCCGGACCAGGATCCGCCCTTCCGCAGGCGAGGCCTGGACCGCGTTCAGGATGAGATTCGAGAGGGCCCGCCGGATCTGCTCGCGGTCGACCTCGGCGGTCAACGACGGGGGTGTGCTTTCGATCTCGATGCCCACGCCGCGAGCATCCGGACGCGACGCGATCACCTCCCGCGCCTCGCGCAGCAGCTCGGCCAGCACGGTGCTCTCCACACGCAGGTCAAGGGGGCGGCCATACTGCAAGAGCTCGGTCAGCATCACCTCCAGACGGCCCACCTGCTCGGCCGCGATCTGCGCCAGCTCCGCATGGACCGGGTCCTCGGCCACCTTGCCCTGCAACGCCTGCAGGTTCATCTTGATCGAGGACAGCGGATTGCGCATCTCGTGAACGATACTCGAGCTGAGCTGCCCCACGGCGGCCAGCGACGCGGTCTGCTGCACCCGCGTGTGCATGCGCGCCAGCTCATCGAGCATGCGGTTGAACGCGTCGGCCACTTCGCGGGCCTCCGTGCCCTCCAGCGGCCCGACCCGCTCCTGGAGACGCCCCCCCGCAATGGCGCGCGCCACCGCGGCCAGCTGCCTCAGGGGAGCAGCCAGGCGCCGCGAGGCGGCCGTCGCCAGCAGCCCGACCAGCAGAAGGGTAACCAAACCGGTGCCCACCGCGCGCCGCTGCAGGATCCGCAGCGCGGCGAACGCTTCGGCTTCATCGATTTCCACCCACAGCCCCCACTCCAACTCCGGTACCGTCGATCGCGCCCCCATGGCCGGCTCGCCGGCCGGGCTCCGGTAGTGGAACACCTCGTGTGGCCGATACACCCCCTCCCGGCTCCGT
>CAYQJL010000288.1:0-72879 GCA_964417675.1 uncultured bacterium
TACGCCGCCGGATATCTGATCGGAGAGCAGGCCAAGACCGTATTCGACGACTACTTCCTTGGCTACTACTGCGGTGGTTCGGCGGCCCTCTATCAGTACGCCCGCAATCTGTTCACCAGCAACTTCACGGTGGACGCCCGCTATCTGGAAGAGGCCGAGGCGATGCATCAGGGCATGGCCGCGGCCGGTGTGGATCTCTACAACGCCACGCTGGGACGCGAGCTCGATGTGACCGACTTCCTGGTATCGAATGCCATCGTCGATCTGTCGCAATACGGCGGCAAGGGTGTGTTCGGTTGTTCGAGCCTCTCGAGCTGGGGGGAAAGCACGACCGGCGATCCCGAACTCGCCGGCCATCTGGTCATCACCCGTCATCTCGATTGGAGCCGGCATCCGGTTCTGACCGACAACGCCGTCATCCTGGTCCATCAGCCCGCCGAGGCGGACGAACAGCCCTGGGTGTCACTGACCTATGCCGGTCTCATGGGGGCCCTCTCGGGGGTCAGTGAATCGGGGCTGGCGGCCTTCATGAACATGGGCAATGTCACGACGGGCACGCAAGGGACTCCGTTCCATCCGATCCTGATGACGATCCGCAGCGGACTCGAGGCCCGCGACTATGATGGTGATGGGGACCATACGGCGGGTGACGTGGCAACGGCGATCGAGGATCGTACCCGCTGCGCCGCCGCGATCATCCACGTGGTCCGGGATGAGGGCGCCGCATCGAACCCGGTGGTCATCGAATGCAACAACAGCGCCGGTGTGGCCACGCGGACGCGGGCCGACAACACCGTCATTCCCGGGGAGCACCTGGTGGCCACCAACCACTTCCGCGAGCTGTACAACCCATCCTACTGCGCGCGCTACCAGGCGCTGTCGGATTCCTTGCACGCCAGCCAGGCGATGACCTGTACGCGCAGCTGGGATGTGATGGCCGCGGCGGCCGGACAGGCCTCGAACATCATGGCGATCCAGTACGTTCCTTCCAAGGCCTTGCTGGCCTGTGCCGTCGACACCTATGCCCAGCCGGCGTTTCTGCAGACACCCACGCTGTTCGATGTGAACGATCTGTTTGCCTATGCACCCGCGGCGGTGCCGGAGGATGTCCCCGGTCCCGGCTCGCGGATGCTTCCCGGGCCGGCCGTCACGGCCCACCCGAATCCTTTCCACCAGGAGACCCTCCTGACCTACACCCTCGCAGGGGATTCGCACCCGATCCAGGGAGCGGATGCCTGGCTCGACGAGCGGCTGGCCGGACAGCACGAGGAACCGCTCGACGAACGGCTGGCCGAGCGGCTCGCTGCGCGGCTCGACGTGTTGGATATCACCGGCCGTTGCGTTCGCACCTTCCATCTGGAGGCGCCTTCCGCGGGTGAGCATCATCTGTGGTGGGACGGTCGCGATCAGTCCGGCGCACGGCTTGCCCCGGGGGTCTATTTCTGCCGCCTGATCGCCGGTACACGAACCGTCCGTCCGGCCCGTTCGTCGGCCTCCGGGAAGGTACTGCTTCTCGACTAGGCGGACGGTGCGGGAAAGGGGCGGGGGACCCATCGCGATGGAAGAACACAACGGCGTGATGCTGCAGTACTTCCACTGGTACACGCCGGCGGATGGCTCGCTGTGGCGGCGGCTGGCCGATGAAGCGTCCGCGCTGGCAGAGGCCGGGTTCACTTCGCTGTGGCTTCCGCCCGCGTACAAGGGTGCGGCCGGCGGTCTGGACGCGGGGTACGGGGTCTACGACCTCTTTGATCTGGGCGAGTTTGATCAGAAGGGCTCCCGGCGCACGAAGTACGGCACCCGCGAGGAGTACCTCGGCGCTATTCAGGCGGCCCATGCGGCCGGGTTGCGGGTCTATGCCGACGTCGTGTTCAACCACAAGCTGGGCGGCGACGAGCAGGAAGAATTCCAGGCCACGCCGTACAACCCCGACAATCGCAATGAGGCCATCGGGGACCCGCAGCCGATCACGGCGTGGACCGGTTTCACCTTTCCCGGACGGGGCGACCGCCACTCCTCCCTGCAGTGGCACTGGTGGCACTTCAACGCCGTTGACTTCAACTCCAGGGCGGACAACGCCCGTGCCATCTACCTCATCGAAGGAAAGCGCTTTCACGACAACGTCGACAAGGAGAAGAGCAACTTCGACTTCCTGATGGGCTGCAATCTCGACATCGCCAATGCGGACGTTCGCAAGGAGCTGCTCTACTGGGGGCAATGGTACACGCAGCTGACCGGCGTCGACGGCTTCCGCTTCGACGCGGTCAAGCATGTGGGTGCCGAATTCTTCGTCGAATGGCTCGACCACGTGCGCCGGCATGCGGGCCGCGACCTCTTCGCGGTCGGCGAGTACTGGTCCGGGATCGATGAGGCCCTCGAGTATTTCCTGGAGGCGACCGACGGCAATCTGATGCTCTTCGACGCCGGCCTGCACTACAGCTTCGCCGACGCGGGACGCCAGGAGAGCGCCTACGACCTGAGAACCGTCTTTGACAGAAGCCTGGTCGGAGATCATCCGGAGCTGGCGGTGACGATCGTCAGCAACCATGACACGCAGCCGCTGCAGGCGCTCGAATCGGTCGTCGAGGCTTGGTTCAAGCCGCTGGCCTATGCCCTCATTCTCCTGCGGCGCGGCGGCTATCCCTGTGTCTTCGCCGCCGACTACGATGGCGCCGAATACCGAGGGACCGGCAGGGACGGGCAGGAGTATGACGTTTTCATGCCCAGCCACAAGTGGCTGATCGACCGCTTTCTGAAAGCCCGCCGGCGATACGCCTTCGGGGAGCAGCGCGACTACTTCAACGATCCGAACTGCATCGGCTGGACCCGCACCGGGGATGCGAATCATCCCGGCGGCATGGCCGTGCTGCTCAGCAACGGCGCCGACGGCGCCGCGTTGATGAACACGGGGTCTCCGGAGACGAGCTACAGCGACCTGACGGAACATGTCGCGGGGACCGTGCTCACCAATGGCGAGGGCTGGGGCCAGTTCCGCTGCCGGGCCCGCTCGGTTTCGGTCTGGGTGCCCGTGTCGCGGGCCTAGAGGCGCTCGGCGGCCGGCCCGGGCCGGATCGCCGGATCGTTCTCGTGATCGATGGCGAAACGCAAGGCGACCAGAAGGAGCAGGTTGAAGGCCAGTTCCCCCAGACCCCACCACTCCACGTGGTAGAAGACGAACACCTGGGAGAGGAAGATCGTCACCTGGGTGGCTCGCAGGAACATGCGCAGGGCGCGCACCCGGTGCCGGAAGACATAGAAGAACCCGAGGGCGATGTAGATTCCCGCCAGGAGACTGGAGGCCAGCTGCATCCAATGCACGAGCGTGTACTCTTGGGTGCTCACCGGCAGGGTGCTGAAGAGCGGAATGGCCAGGAAGTTCTGACCCTGGGCGGGCAGCAGGTGGGCCAGGGCCGTCAGACGCAGAAGCTTCAGGAGAAGCTGAATCAGGAAGAAAGCCACCAGGCCGCGACCGAACCAGCCGGCCGCCGCCAAACGGTCATAGCCGGCCACCAGGGCCCGGCTAAGACGGGCGAACCACCCCGGTCTGCGGGGAGGGGCTACCTGCGCACGCGTCAGGATCGCAGAGATGTCGCGCGCGAAGGGAAACTCCTCGGCCGCGAGCCGAAGGTGTCGCTGCGCGCGGTCCCGCTCCCCACGGTCCAGATTCCCGACCGCGAGCTCCGTCACGAACTCCAACGCGTTGGCAAGGTGTTCGGCCTGCGATCCGGCCCGCTCCCTGTGGAACGAACGCAGTCCAAGGTAGAGAAGACCGAAGATGGCATAGATGATCGAGACCGCCGGTTGGTAGAAGTAGTCATTGTCATGCGTGATGAACTTGCCAACCTCGTCGATGAACGTGCCGAAACCGGCGCCCCCGATCACAGCCGCCAGGGAGTGCATGCCCCGCCCGAGCGACGACAGCAGCATCACCATGGCCACCAGCATCAGCAGGCCGCCCCACAGAACATGGGCGACGTGCAGGTATGATCCGCCCAATTTGGGATACCCGGTCAGCGCCAGAGAGAAGCGGATCAGCAGTACGGCGGTCACCGCGGCCGCCAGCATCAAGTCCAGATAGCGGCCGGCCTCGAAATCGCGCAGGAACTTCCACCGCAGCATGCCTTCTCCTTGCGGGCGCCTGCCCCTGAAGTGCAGGGGCGGGCTTCAGGCCTCCGTCCGGCGCCAGCCCGCGGCCCGCGGGAGCCGTGGGACCACAGCTCCCGGGCCAGGTCGAGACCGTGCCCGCCTGTCCAGGGAGCAGGCTACGATTCGAGGTCGCCGGCGGCCTCGTGCACCTGCAGGTACTCCTGGATGTTCTCCTCCGTGAGCATGCCGACCAACCGATGGGCGGAGGGCCGCTCCTCGATGGGCGGAGTGCCCTGCCCATCCTGCGCGCCGATGAATTGAACCACGTTGCGTGCGGTGACGCCCTCATCCGCCAGCACCAGGGCCACCCTGGACTTGGCCTCCTGCATGACGTGCAGCGCCTCTTGCAGGGATCCGCTCGGGGACACGGCGATGAAGCCGCGCGAAATCGATCCCGAGACATAGGCCTCGGGTCCATGGTTGGCCAGGCCGCGCACCAGATCAGGCCGGGTGAGCACGCCGAGAATCTGCGACCCGGCGAGGATCGGGAAATCTTCCTGATGGCTGTTGAGCAGCAGGTCGGCGGCCTGCCCGAGGGTCGCGGCGTGATTGAGCGTCTCGTAGTGGGTGATCATCGCATCCTTGACGAGCACGCCGGCCATGATGGCGCGCGAGCGCTGCACCATGACTTCCTGGCCCGCGCTGATGAAGACGAAGAAGGCGATGAACATCAGCAGGAAGTTGCCCATGAAGAGACCGGCCAGTCCCATGAGAATGGCAAACCCCTGACCGATGCTGGCGGCGATCGACGTGGCCCGCACCATCGACATGCGGCCGGCGAAAACCGCCCTCAGGACGCGTCCGCCGTCGAGCGGGAAGGCCGGGATCAGATTGAACGCCGCGAGCACGAAGTTCGCGATCATCAGCCAGTGCAACACGGCTCGGGCGGTCGTGGGCATCTCTTCAGGTGGGCTCCACTGCCCCGTGACGCCGGAGCCGACCAGGAGCACCAGACCGATCAGGATGCTGACGGCCGGCCCGGCGAGTGCGATCCAGAACTCTTGCTTGGGCGGCCCCATGCTCTCCATCCGGGCGACGCCCCCAAAGGGGTAGAGCACGATGTCGGAGGCCCGGATGCCGTAGCGCAGCGCCATGAGCGCGTGGCCGAGCTCATGCAGCAGCACCGAACCGAAGAGGCCCACGACGAAGAAAAGGCGCGGGCCAATCGGTCCACCCGAGTGAGCCGCGGTCCAGGCGATCCAGACGAAGAGCAACAGAAGCGTGAAATGAAGGTAGATCGGTATCTTGGCCACGCTTCCGATGCGCCACGCCCAGCGGCGAGCAGGTTTCTGTTCGTGTGCTGTGGCCATCCGCGCGGTTCCCTCCTACGTCTCTCCCGGCCCCGGGCAATGCCGCGCAATTCCTTCGCACTGCGACGCAATCCCCGTAGCTGCTGCCTCTTGTTGCAATGTGAGCATACTCTCCGCCGCCAATCACCTCCAGGATTTGGTGGGCAGCCCCATCAGACGGTCCGTGCTGGTCGTGGTTCGTGCTGGTCGTGGTTCGTGCTGGTCGTGGTTCGTGCTGGTCGCGGTCCGTGCTGGTCGTGGTTCGTGCTGGTCGTGGTTCGTGCTGGTCGTGGTCCCAGTGCTGGTCGGAGCATGTTGGGGTCTTTGATGTCCATGTGGGTTCCTGGTCATACCGTTATGAAACCGTAAACACGCTAGTGTGTTCATTTGCAGTTACTTCGCGACTCGCCGTGGGATGGCGACCACGGATTGACTGGTGTAGAGAAGCGATGGAAGCATACGCCCTGGAGGGATCCTACGCGTCGTCAGGGTCGGGCTGCCCGCGGTAGAATCGGATGCGGACGTTCTCGATCGTAGCGAGTCCGTCGGGGATCAACTCCTCGACATCCCGCAGGAAGGCCTCGACCTTTTCTTCCGTGTCGACGATCTCGACAACGATCGGGAGATCTGTCGATAGCCGCACGATCTTGGACGAGTGAATTCGGCTGCGCTTGCCGAATCCCATGATTCCGCGCAGGACCGTGGCCCCCGCGAGCTCGCGTTTCTTGGCCTGCAGGACCAACCATTCGTACAGCGGGTGGCCCCCATGACGGTCGCTCTCACCGATGAAGATGCGCAGCAGACAGCTGCGTTCGGGCAATGTCATCGCCTACTCCCTTGATATGAGCATGACGGCCGGCGAGCCGGGGCCGTCGGTGCCTACTCCCATACGGCGAGCACCAGCCAGCGGGCCAGCAAGACGGCCAGGAGGCAAATGCCGAGATTGGCCAGGATGTTGAGGACCGCGTATGCACGGTTTCCGTCAAAGAACAGGTGCATCGTTTCGAGGCTGAAGGTGGAGAAGGTGGTGAAGCTTCCCAACAAGCCGATCATGGCAAAGGCGCGGGTGTCGGCACTGAGGATCCCGCGCGCCTCACCCAGGAAGAACAGAAGCCCGACCACGAACGATCCGGCGGCGTTGACCGCCAGTGTCCCGGACGGTAGCCACGGACGAGCGGTGGCATGCTGCACCCATCCGCTGATCAGATACCTGAGGATGGCCCCGATGAAGCCACCGGCCCCGATGATGAACCACATTCTCATAGACGACCCGATCTCGCTCTACACCTCGCCTCGCACCCTGCTTTCGCACCTCACGCAGGCCCGCCCGCACTCACGCACCCACTCGTGTACTCGCTCACACGATCCCGCACACGCGTACGCGCTCGCTCTCTCACCCACCCATTCTCTCACCCGAATTCGTCTTCAAGCATGGGGTGTACGCGACTACGGACGCTCAGGATACACGTCCCTTTCCTTCCGGCAACCGGGAATCTCCCCGCCCCCGGCGGCCACCCAAACTCCCCGCAGCCCGCCGCGTTTCCCGGTGCAGATCGAATCGGCTTGCTCGCGCCCTGGTTTCATGGTACTTCCGTCCTGAAACCGTGATTCTTGTAGCACGATGGATTCCAGCGTGTTGGCGGTATGAACACCAATATCTTAGCGGTGTGAATGCTCAGGAGGCGGCGGCATGGGGATCGTCAAGAAGGGAAGTCTGCTCGATGGTGTCACCGGGCGCGTGGGAGATCTGGTTCTGAGAGTGCAGGGCGAGAAGACGATTGTCTCTCACCGACCGCGTGGTCAGAAGAGCAAGAAGCCTACGACCGAGACCCGGCAGAAGACCCTCACCCGGTTCCAGTCGGCGGTGGCCTTCGCACGCGAGGCGCGCCACCGCCATGCCTACCGCAGTCTCTCACGCCTACTCGGGCGCTACTCGCCCTACCACGTCGCGCTGCAAGACTTCCTGAGCGAGCCGACGATCGAGGAGGTCGATGACAGCGAGGTCCGGCTCGACGGCGGCACCCTCACCGTGCGCGTGGGTGAGACGGTGGCCATCCGTTCGGTCCGCGTCAAGATGCCCGCGATCGAGGAGATCGATCCCGACCTGCGCCCGACCGATCCGGCCGGCAAGCTTCTCACGCCGTCCCCGACCCAGGAGAACCAACCCAAAGCCCGCCTGCCCATCCCCGCGGCGCTCTTCTTCTCGAGGCCGGCGGTGCCGAATCGTGAGGTGCGCGGGGATTCGGGTGGTGAGCTCGGCCGGGAGTCCGGGCGCGAGTCGGGCGGGGGCTCGGGTTGTGAGCTGGGCCGGGAGTCCGGGCGCGAGTCGGGTGATCGTGCGCCATAGGCGGCCGTCCTCGACGCCCTGCCGTCGGGCCGGTTCATCGGCAATGCCCAGCGCGAGGAGCGGGTTCCCGCGCAGCGCCCCAAGGGTGTCCCGGATGATGTCGAGATGCCGACCGAGATGCGCATCGAGACCTGGAAGGCGAGGCTGCCCCGGGCCGGCGAGGTCGAGATCATCGCCAGCGACTACGCCGGCAACCAGGCCAGCCAACGAGTCTGGGTCGGGCCGCGGTTCTAGCAAAGGGCCAGGTCGCGGTCCAAAGGTGTCTGTGCGGAAAGGCCTCTTGCCACCACCGCCGCCAGCGTCGCAGCGTCCGCAACCGGGAGAAGACCGGCAGATTGCGCACCAACCCTTCGGCCGCAATCTCCTCCTTGAGAAAGTCGGCGACGTACGCGCGCAGCCATTCGGGTAGGTGGTTCTCTGCAGCGTGCTCTTGCCGGTCTGCCGAGGTCCCCAGAGGAAGAAGGTCTCGGTTCCGGATCCTGGCAGCCTGATGCACCGTTTTAGGCTCGGGCAGGCGATGATGTTTGCCTCGCGCCAGCGAGCGAGTCGAAGGGGGAGACGTGGTATGCTTGTCCTATTGAGTGACGATCGGAGGTAGGTGCATGGAGCGTTCTCGCATCGGGGATGCGAATCCATGTTGCCTGGGCAAGGAGAAAGAGGTTCGTCGGCGGTTCCTCAACCTATTCTCGCCACGGGAGGTGGCTATGAGTTCGCATCGTTCGTCCGGGCTGCGGTCGGGCCTGAGCCGCCGCTCCTTCGTTGGGTATGCTGCTGGCGGGGCCGCGCTTTCGCTGCTCAAGCCGGTCCATGCGCTCACAGGATCTGGGCTTGCGGGATCAGCGCTCGCGCCATCCGGGCTCACCGCGGCGGCCTCTCCCGTACAGGGGCGCACAGCTGCTCTGGGGGGCAGTCCCGTCATGCTCCGGGATTACCAGGGCCGGCTCTGTTACAACGAGAATCCGTTGGGTCCTTCCCCGCTGGCGATGACGGCGATGAGCAACGCGATCGAGATGGTCCACCGCTATCCGGACTGGTACGCCGAGTCGCTGCGCGATGACATCGCTGCGCAGCATGCCGGACTCGAGCGCAGCCACGTCATCGCCGGAACCGGCGCGACCGAGATTCTGCGGCTGTGCGCACACGCGTTCTCGAATCCGGACGGCAATGTGATCGCGCCCTATCCATCCTACAGCCAGTTCCCGTCGGACTGCAGCTTTCTGGGGGCGACGGTACAGTACGCCGAGCTCGATGAGAACCATCGCGTCAGCCTCGACAGTATCGCCGATCTGGTCGATGAGTTCACGACCGCCATCTGCATCACCAACGCGAACAATCCGACCGGAACGGTGCTGCCGTACAACGAGCTGGCCGCCTTCATCGACAGCCTGCCGCCCGCGGTGGTCGTGATCCTCGATGAGGCCTATCACGAGTTCGTCCAGGATCCGGGCTACGCGAGCTTGGTGGATCAGGTGGCCCAGGGGAAGAATGTCGTCATCGTGCGGACCTTCTCGAAGTCCCAGGGCCTGGCCGGGATGCGCATCGGGTACGCCATCGGCCGCAACGAGCTGATCCAGACGATGAACGCCTGGCATCAGTGGGGCACGGTCAATGCCCTGGGGCTCGTGGCGGCCCGGGCGGCGATCGGCGACAGCGATCACATTCAGGCGACGGTCGATCTGGCCTGGCAGGCCAAGGCGTACTGCTTTGCCATGTTCGACGCGATGGATCTGAACTACATCCCGTCGGAGACCAACTTCTTCATGGTCGAGGTCGGGAATGCCCAGCAGGTGGCCAACCATCTGCACAACGCCGGCTACCAGGTGCGCACCGGATGGGGCATGCCCGCATGGATCCGCGTCTCCTGCGGGCTGATGGAGGAGATGGAGGGGTTCATCCTGGCGCTGCAGGAGATCCTCGCGCCCCAGGATGCCGGTGTGCCGGCGGCGCCCACGCGCACCGCGCTGCACGGCAACGTCCCCAATCCGGCGCGCGGCGGAACCCAGATCAAGTTCGATCTCGCGCGGGATGCGGATGTGAGGCTCGAGATCTTCGACCTGGGCGGGCGCCTGGTGCGGAGCCTGGCCGGCGGCCGACGCCGGGCGGGCCAGTACACGCACATGTGGGACGGCCGCAACAACACCGGCTATCCGGTGCGGGCCGGATCCTACTTCTACCGCCTGACGGCCGGCGAGCATATCGAGACGCGCCGGTTGATCATGCTGCCGTGAGGTTCCCCTAAGAGCGATCGCCACGGGCACAGATAGACGTGGGCGGCGGGGAGGCCCGCCGCCCACGTCGCGGCATCTATCTGAAGTGGCCCGGGCGCCTCGAGCGCTCGGTGGTCATCCGCACGGCTATCCGTGATGATGGCCGCGGTCGGGCTGGCCGGCAGCGCCGTTGCGGATCTCCTCCAGCAGTGCGTACTGCTCCTCGGTGAGAATCGTTCGCAGCCGGGCATCGAACTCAGCCTGAAGCCGCTCGGCCAGGGCCGTGGCCTCTTGAGCGCTGATCAGATCGGCGGCGAGCCTGCGCCACACGATCCGCAGGTCGGCGCGATGCGTCGTAGCGGCTTCGATGATCTCCGCGAGCTGGGCGTCCGTCAAGTCGAGGAAGTCCGCCAGGCGTTCCCAGCGAGTCACGATCCGATCGGAGCCGTTCTGATGCGGCCCATACTGCATGCGCAACTCTTGCAACAGCGCGTACTGCTCGTCGGTGAGGATCGTCTGGAGCGTGAGTTCGAACTCATCGCGCAGACGCTGTGCCTCGATGAAGGCCTCCTCGCGGGTGAGCGCGCCCATCTCGATCAGCTCCTGCAACTCGAGCAGGGCCTCGTGCAGCTCATCCGCGGCGGCGACCAGCTGGTCGACCTGCTCTCGGCTGAGATCGAGCTCCTCGGCCAGATGCCTCCACTTGGAGAGCGCCTCCTGAGCCGGCCTCTCCTCCGAGTTGCCCTGCTGATTCTGATTCGGATCGTTGTCGTTGGGTCCCGGGCTGTGCGCGCTGCGTTCGCGCAGCTCCATGAGGAGGTCGAACTGCTCGCTCGTCAGGAAGGTCTTGAGATGAGCCTCGAACTCGGCCTTCAGCACCTGGGCCTCAGCGTAGGCCTCTTCGTAGCTCAGCTCGCCGTCGCGAACCCTATCCTTCAGTTCGAGCAGCGCGGCGTGCAGTTCATCAAAGGCGGCCTGGAATAGCACGACCTGTTCGGGCGTCAGTTCGAGCAAATCGATCAGCCGCTGCCAGCGATCGAGCTGTTCCCTGTGAAACTCCTCGACCCCCACCTGCGCATAGGCGTCGAAGACGGCCTCATCGAGCGGCTCGCTGGAGCCGCCGGTGGGAGCGGTGGGTGCGGCGGGAGCGGTTACATTGTCGGTCCCGCAGCCAGCGACGGAGACCAACACGATGAGGATCCCTGCCACGGCCGCGAGCATGTTGCGGGACGACACTCTCCAGAAGTTCAGTTCCCTGTGCATCGTAGTGCCCCTTTCCTGCTGCCCCTCGACCACTTTCAAGCTGGCGGAAATCCTTCCGTCCAGCGGTTCCGTGCGCATTCTGTACTCTCTGGTACAGTGCCTGTACCGCCCGGAACGAACCGGCCTGTTGCCGGGGCGTTCCCCCTGGGGGCCGAATCCTGCAACCGGCTGCGATCACTGCTGTTGGCTTCCGGTGGCCCGATTCGGGAGGCGGTGGCCTTCTCCGCGCACAAGGGGGTAGATGCACGGGGCGTGCCAGGAACGCGGAGCGAGGCGTAGGCTGCCGTGCGGAACCACCGGAGTCTCCCGTGGTGGTATAGAGGTGAGGAGCCGCTCCCGTGAGGGGCGGCTCATTCGCGTGGACCGTGGGCGGATGCCCCCCCGTACGATGTCGCAAGCAGGGCCTCACGGCATGGCGGGATGACCGTATCGCAGGGAGGATGTGCATGTTCCGCAGGTTGATTGCCGCGGCTGGCATTGCGTTGGGTTGTGCTGTGAGTACGACGGCCGCGGCTTCGGGACCTCCCCGGCTGCCGACGTCGGCCCCGTCCGCGGAGGTGGTGCCATCCGCGGAGGCGGTGCCATCTTCGGAGGTGGTGCCATCCGCGGAGGCTGCCCCGTCCGCGGAGACTGTGCCTTCCGGGCAGCCGTCCTCGCACACGAAGGACGGCTACTTCTTCCGAGACGACCATGTGCCCGTCATACTGGCTACAGAGGAACTGGTGCTGACCATCCCGGGTCCCGACAGGGTGCAGCTGGAGATGAAACGGATTCCGGAAGGCACCTTCCAGAGGGGGTCGCCCGGATGGGAGAAGGACCGCTATGACGACGAGGGGCCAACCCATCAGGTGACCATCAGCAAGCCGTTCTATATGGGCACCTTTGAGGTTACCCAGGCGCAGTGGGAGGCGGTGATGGGTGAGAACCCGTCGAGGTTCAGCGGTAGGCCCGACAATCCCGTCGAACAGGTTTCCTGGGAGGACTGTCAGAGGTTCATCGAGACGATCAACGAGATGGGGATCGGAACATTCCGTCTGCCGACCGAAGCCGAATGGGAATACGCCTGCCGGGCGGGAACGAGTACGCGGTTCTACTGGGGCGAGGACCCCGAGTACCGCCAGATCGACGATCACGCCTGGTACAAAGGCAACTCGGATGTGAAACCTCACCGGGTCGGTGAGAAGATGCCCAATGCCTGGGGCCTCTATGACATGAGCGGCAACGTGTGGGAGTGGTGTAGCGATTGGTATGGGAGCTACGGCGCGGGTCCGCAGACCGACCCGGTCGGTGTGGCCGAGGAGCCGCCTTTGCGAGTAGCGCGGGGTGGCGGCTGGGGCCACCCGCCCGTGCTCTGCCGATCCGCGAACCGCTACAGGCACGCACCGTCGAACCGCCACCTCAACCAGGGGCTGCGCCTCGTGAGGCTGGTTGAGTAGATTGTGGCCCGCCGCCGATGGCACGAACACCCCGCGGCGGGGAGCCGTGCCATCGGCCGTTCCGGTTCTGCTACTCCTCGCCACCGCTACTGCAGTCATCGAAGCTGAATGTCGGGCTGACGCCGGAGAAGTTCTCCTCGCCGAGCACGGTCACACGGATCGAGTACCCGTCTTCGGGATACCCACAGGAATCCCACGGCTCGGCCCACTCATACTCACCCGAACCGTCGTTGGCAACCACGTCGATCTCCTCACATAACTCGCCGTCGACAAGCAACTCGAGGCGAATGAGTTCACCGGTGCAGCTGCCGGTCGTATCCCAGAGGATCCAGAACGGCTCGAAAACGCAGACCACTTCTCCCAAGGCCGGAGAGACGACCACGAGGGTGCACTCCTCTTGAATGACACACTCCTGCACTCCATAGGAGAAGTAGGTCGCCCAGCTGTTGCCCTCGAACTCGTACCCGTCGGCCCAGGCGGTCTCCTCCTGCATCACCTCCCCGCCCTCGCCCTCGAGCACCACCGCCGCATGGACGGCCACGAAGAGTGTTTCCCCGGGCAGGTAGCCGTAGTCCTCGAGGAAGATGCAGTGGTCGAAGCTGGTCACCGCCGGATCGTGTTCGGCCGAGAGCGCGAACTGGCCTACCTTGGGATTGCCGGAGCCGGTCTGCGGGAACTCCTCCGGCGTGCGTGCGATGGCCACGTGGGTTTCGGTCATCATCCATCCGCCGCTCGTTTCGATCTGAATGCACAGCTCATTCTCATCATTGGCAACCACCACGCTGCCGACATCGATGAACTGCCCGGCATAGAAGGGAACTGTGAGGGCTTCACCGCACGGCACGCCGTCCCACAACACCATGGGCGTGGCTGCCGGGTGAGTGTCCTGGCCGGGTGATGTCGCAACTTCCGAACAACCGTAGAGACCGACTATGGTGATGAGCGAGAGGATCGCAAAGAGACCGAGGTTCGAACGCATAGTTTGCTCCTTCCAAGTTCTGCGATGATCGTGCCCCGCCTGGGTCACGAGGACCTGCCATCGGTGCTTCCATCAGGCGAGGCCAGGAGTGCTGAGGACCGGTGGGCGTCACGGCCGCTGGAATGGCGTGCCCGGCTCGTTTCGAGCGCGGACATCGCGAGCGGATCGATCACGATGCGGGAATCCGGTTCGAGCGTCACGAAAGCAACTCACAGATTCCGTGCCAGAACCGCTTCGTAGACGGGCGGGCGTAAACAACGGAAAGGCGGCACGCTGCAAGTGCAATTGTATCGCGGGGCGCGCCGCGGCCGCCGGGACGCTTGCGCAATGCACGCCGCGCAGGTGCACGTCGTGCAATGGGCGTCACGCAGGCGCACGTCGCGCAATGGGCGTCACGCAGGCGCACGTCGCGCATCTCGGCCCGAAGGGTTCCTGTCGCGGGCTCGCGATCTGTTGTAAGGTGGATGTATGGATGTTCGCGAGAGAATGCGCGGCTGCTTGCTCGGGCTGGCGGCCGGGGACGCCGTCGGGACGACAGTGGAGTTCCAGGCGCGCGGCAGCTTCACCCCGGTGACCGACATGACCGGCGGCGGTTTCTTCCATCTCGCGCCGGGCCAATGGACCGATGACACCTCCATGGCGCTCTGTCTGGCCACGAGTCTCCTCGAGTGCGGGGGCTTCGACGCGCGGGATCAGATGGAACGCTACTGCCGCTGGATGGAGACGGGCTACCTGAGCAGTACGGGCGCATGTTTCGGTCTGGGCTGGACGGTGGGCGCCGCGCTGCTACGATTCCGCGAACAGGGGCAGCCCTTCGCGGGCTCCGACGATCCGCTCACAGCGGGAAACGGCTGCATCATGAGGCTGGCCCCGATTCCAATGTTCTTCTTCCCGGACCTGGACTCCATCGAGCGCCGGGCCGCGGACAGTTCGCGCACCACCCACGGTGCGCGGGAGTGTGTCGATGCCTGCCGCTTGTTCGGCCGGATCATCGGCCGTGCGCTCCAGGGTTTGCCCAAGGAAGAGGTCCTCTACGGTGACCGCGACTCCTTCACCGGTGCCGACAAGATCGTCGAGATCGCGCGCGGATCGTATGCGAAGAAAACGGAGGCCGACATTCGCGGCAGCGGCTATGTGGTCGCCAGCCTGGAAGCCGCCCTGTGGTGTTTCGTCACCACCGATAGTTTCACCGCCGCGATTCTGCGGGCTGCCAATCTGGGCGATGACGCCGACACCACCGCCGCGGTGTGTGGCCAGGTCGCCGGGGCCTTCTACGGCGCAGAGAAGATCCCGGCGACCTGGCGGGAGCGCCTGGCACTGCGCTCAGAGATCGAGAGCCTTGCGGATCGGATGTAGGCCCGGCGGGCGTGCATCCAAGTACCGCGCGAAGATGCCCGGTGTTCTCAATGGCCGGGCGTGTGGGAAACGATCCACTCGAGCATCGGCTGCCAAACCAGCGTCTCGGACTCCGGGTCAGTGAAGATGTCGATGTGCGCGTAATCCTCCTCCGGGGGTAGACCCTTCGATGGCGAGAGGGTCTCGATGTCCGAACTGCCCAGAAGGTCGAGTCCGTACAACGTCTCCTCCGCGAAACCGCCGCCCGGTGTCACGTTCAAGACGGGTACATCGATGTCTGCGAGGTGATCGTCATAAGGTGTATCCAGAATGCCCGCGACATAGCCGCACCAGTCGGCCGACCAGATGATCGGTTCATACGCCGTGCCGGAGGCCAAGAAGTCCAACCACAGGTCCTCGGTCACGAATCGCAGGCCCGTCGGCATGCCCCCCTCGAAGGTTCCGGCCCAATAGTGAAAGGGGTGACCCGGAAGTAGCACAGGGGCAGCACACATGAAAAGAGCGAACTCGAGATTCGACATCGTCGAGTCGAACGGAGAAGGGTCATCCCGATGGTTTCGAACCAGCTCCGCCAGCGGTCCAAACAGCACGGGTTCCGCGTAGAGCCCGCCGGCATGGAGTGCCTGGTACTGCTCTGAATAGGCCGTCAGGATCTCTTGTATGAGCCCCCCCGGCTCGGCCTTGATCGGACAGTCGATGGGGATGTAGCCACCCACATTTCGCAGGCCGCGCGGGATCTGCGTCTCCTCGTTCACCAGGCTTACGGTGGTGGGGATACCATTGCTGTATCCCGCGAGGATCATCTTGGCGGCGCTGCAACCGGTCAGTATGCGTGTCCATCGGGCAACCGCCACGGCCGTGCGCAGATCGCCCATCTGGCGCTCCAGGCCCCAATCCATCATGAACTCGTCATTGGTTTCCGATCCAGGCACCAGCGTCCAGGATTGGTCGATGCCCCACACGTCGATATCGTGGCGTGCCAGATACACACCCATGCCGAAGTCGTCGGGTGTCGTCTCTGATGTGAGGCCGGGCAGCCACATGCCGACGAAGTCCTTGCTCGACCCGTGCTGCATGAAGACGCTCTTCTTCGTGCGAATCGGCAGATGCGGCCGACGCTCGCGCACGACGCGGTGCAGGCCGATCACGTCGTATTCACCCGAACCCACCCGCAGTTGGACGCTGTAGTGCGCGAGCGGCCACGAGGCAAGCGGCCCCAAAGCGAGTGGCTACGAACGGGAACCCTCGTCGTACGCGGTGCCGCCGCCGGGCTTGCGGCCCACGACGCGGATGCTGGCCACTGCGCCCGCCAGCGCGTCGGCCACCCGCGCAACCTCCTGCTTCGGCAAGGAATCGGAGCCGCAGCAGCAGGAGCCGGGCGTGGAGGAGTCGATCAGGCCCGCCAGCTGTGAGCGGTCGTAGATCAACCGATCGCGAACCTCGACATCGACGAGGCCCGCCTCTCTGAGTCCTTCCAGATAGGCGTCTTCTGGAATGGCGCCCGAGATGCAGGCCGAGTACAGCAGCCCCAGTTCCCGCACCCACGGCGGCATCGTCTCGGCGACGATGTCCGATATGGAAATGCGCCCTCCGGGACGGAGCACGCGGTGCAGCTCGGCGAAGACGCGTTTCTTCTCCGGCGAGAGGTTGATGACGCAGTTCGAGATCACCAGATCGACCGAGTTCGGCTCCACGGGTAGATTCTCGATGATGCCTTCGCGCACCTCGATGTTGGAGAATCCGGCCGCCGCGGCATTGGCCCGCGCGCGCTCGACCATCGCCGCGGTCATATCCACGCCGATGACCCTGCCCTGGGGTCCCACGAGCTTGCCGGTGAGAAGCAAGTCGATGCCGGCGCCGGACCCTAGGTCGAGCACGGTGTCGCCCTCGCGAATCTCAGCCAGAGCCACCGGATTGCCGCAGCCGAAGGAGTGGGCGACGGCGTCGGACGGCAACGCGGCCAGGGCCTCGCGGTTGTAGCCCGCGAGGGTTGCGAGGAGGTTCTCCGGGGCGGGCCCGCAGCAGCAGGATCCGCCGGTGGATGCACCATCCTGCACAGCACGAGTGTAGGCATCCGAAACGGTCTTGCGAACGTCATCAGGCTGATTCATGAGCGGACCTCCTGCCGCGGCGTGTTGGAGCGACTGGCTGCCTCGACGTGCCGCCGTGACTTGTTTCCTCGACCTTCTATCGCGGCTTCCCGGCGTGACCTCCCCGGGCACCCTGCCCCAGGGTGTCGAGGGCGGCGGCAATCTCCTCGCGCAACAGGTCCGACAACCAGAGGGGATCGTCGAGCAGATCCCAGATCGAGGGCAGCGCCTTGTGCGCCAGCTCTCTTCCGTCGCACAGCTTCGAGAGGATCAGTGCCGGGCCGTCGCCGAGTCCATAGGTTTCGACCAGCTCGACATTGGCCGGATCCTCAAAGTCGTAGGTCCTGAACGCAAGCTGCCCGAGCGCATGGGCCTCAGGGAAATCGGCGGTGATGACGTCCTCGGCATACTGCTCCATGAGGATGCAGGTTTCACAGCGAAAGGTCCGGTGGAAGTAGCGTGCCACCAGCACCTCCGTGGAGTCGCAGCGCGCCGTGGAGTCGCTCTGCATCGCGATGTCGCTGCTGGGTGTATAGTCAGGCTGCACCGCGATGTCGCTGCTGGGCGTGGAGTCAGGCTGCACCGCATGCTCCTCCGCCCCGGCCAGCCGGGCGGCCGGGGAGCAGAACAACAACCCCGCGCAGACACAGGCCGCCGTGATCGCTGGCAAGACAATCGAACTGCGGATGCGCGCCGTACTGACAACGGCATGTGCAGGATTCATGCCTCCCCCTGAATTTCTGACGAGCATGTCATGCTCGGTGAGCATTGCATAGTTGCGATATTAGCCAAATTACCAATTATTGACAAGGTGCAAAGCCTTCAACTTCCGGTGGGGTCACAGCAGGCGGTTATCCGGGCCGGACTGCTTGCCATGGGAGGATTGCTGACGGCAAGTGCCGGCGCCCTGGCCCTCAATCACATGGGGCATGATCGCGCGATCGCGTCCGGGGACCGGGACCCGTTCCCGGTACGCGATCGATGGATGCCAGTGTGCCTTGAATCCGGCGGAGATTCTCGACGGTGCCTATATCCGCAGACGGCTTTCCTGGATAGATCGAATACAGATCACGGTAGGGCTGTGGCGTGAGGTTGGGCATCCAGACGTTGGCGCCCCACTGAAGGCCCGCCTCTCGGCCGGTCTGGCTGATGGTGGCGAGCGCCGTCGTGCTGGGGATGTTCGCCTCGGGGCAGATCAGCCGCGCAAGGGCGACCAAGCGGCACACCTGGGCCTCCGTCCCCTGGATCACCAATCCACCGGGCGCGGTCTCGCGCCGGGCACCCGACGGTGTCTCGCCCGTCGTCTCGCCCGTCGTCTCGCCCGTTGTCTCGCCCGTCGTCTCGTCCGATGTCTCGCTCGTCGTGTCGCCCGATGTCCCGGCCATCGTGTCGCCCGGTGTCTTGGTCAACGTCTCGTCCATCCTCTCGGTCGGTGCCCCGATCGGCGCGTCCGGATCCGGCACGTACGGTCCGATGCCGATCATGTCCAGATCGAGGTGCCGGCAAAGAAGCAGGTCCTGTGCAAGGCTCTCGGCGGTCTGGCCGGGGAGTCCGACCATGAAGCCGCTCCCGACCTCGTAGCCCATGTTCCTGAGCCCGCGCAGGAGATCGATGCGGGTGGCGAGGTGCTTGGAAGGATGGGACGGCGAAGCTCCGGCATCGGCCGGCGACGAGCCCGGGTGCAGATGGGCGAAGAGATCCGGATCGGAGGTCTCAAACCGCATGAAGTACCGGTCCGCGCCGGCCCGGCGCCAAGCCTGAAGCTCCTCGGGCGTGCGCTCGCCCAAGCTGAGCGTGATGGCCAGGCCGGTCTCGGCCTTGATGCGGCGCACGAGATCGCTGACCAGGGTCTGGGTCAGACCGGGATCCTCACCCGCTTGCAGCACGACCGTGCCGCATCCCAACGCCAGCGCCTGTTGGGTGGCCTGCAGGATCTCCTGTGCACTCATGCGGTATCGAACCAGGTCACGATGGGGGCGGCGCAAACCGCAGTAGCGGCAGTTGCAGCGGCAGTGGTTCGAGATCTCGATCAGACCCCGCAGGTGGACGGCGTCCCCGACCACGGTGCGCCGAACCTTGGCGGCCGCGGCCTGCAGTTCATCCAGGGCGAAGGGATCCTCCTCCGTGATCCAATCGACCAGGCTGTGCGGCGCGACTCCAGACGGGATCGGCGCGCGGGGTGTGCCTCCGCTCATTCCGTCGGTGTACATGGCGTTCCCTCTGCATCGCTGCCCACCGGCGCCGTGTACGGGAGCAGGCCCCGCACATCCGGGAACGGTTCGAGCGCCCGCTCGAAGAGTCCCATCACGTGGGCGATCGTAAGACCGTAGTTGGTGATCGGCACCCCGGCGCGCTCGCAGGCGGCCAGACGGGTGAGCATCGCCTGGCGGTTGAACATGCAGGCGCCGCAGTGGATCACGAGGCGATAGCGCGCGATGTCGGCGGGGAAGTCGTGTCCCTGCACCCAGGCAAACTCGAGCTCGCCGCCGGCACGCTGGTTGAGCCAGCGGGGGATCTTGACGCGGCCGATGTCGTCCTCGATCGGGTGATGCGAGCAGGATTCGGCGATCAGAACCGGATCGCCGGGGCGCAGCGCATCGATCGCCAGCGCGCCGCGCACCTGGGTGGGCAGATCCCCCTTCAGGCGCGCATACAGCACCGAGAAGCCGGTCAGCCATACGGAGGCCGGCACCTGGGCCGCCACCTCCCGAAAGGCCTGGGAATCGGTAACCACGATCTTGGGCGGCTGCCTCAGTTGCGCCAGCGCGTCGGCGACCTGGTGCTCCTTGACGACCAGGCAGGTGTTGTCGTGATCGAGCAGATCGCGAATCGTCTGCACCTGCGGGAGAATCAACCGTCCGCGCGGGGCTTCCTTGTCGATCGGAATGACCAGCAGCGCCATGTCGCCCGGTTCCAGGAGGTCACCCAGGATGGGAGGCTGTTCCAGAAACCCCTCCGGTGCCGACCGGATGAGCGCCTCGCGGAGAGCCAGGACGCTGGCGGGATCATGCGCACAGGAGGCCAGGACGGGCACGTCGTGCAGCCGCAGTTTCCGCAGGAACTCCGGGTCGGGGGGCTCGCGGTCGATCTTGTTGACGACGATGATGGCGCGGGTCTTGCGCGCGCGCAGCTCGTCCAGAAGCCCCTCTTCGAACGAACCCCAGAGACCCGCCGTGGTGACGATGATGCCGACATCGGTGCGGTCCAGGACGCGGCGGGTCTTGTCCACCCGCAGCTTGCCCAGCGCCCCGGCGTCATCGATGCCGGCGGTGTCGATGAAGAGCACGGGGCCGAGCGGAAGCAGTTCCATGGGCTTCTCGACCGGATCGGTCGTCGTGCCGGCGGTATCCGAGACGATCGAGACACTTTGCCGCGTGACGGCGTTGAGCAAACTCGATTTGCCCACATTGCGCCGACCGAAGATGCCGATGTGAAGCCGCATCCCCTTGTTGGTCCGTTGCATTCTGCCGCTCATGCCATCCTCTCCCGGCCTAGAACCAGATGTCCCGCTCGCCACCGCAGATGCGATCGTAGGCCTGCCTCAGGGTCGGATAGAGTTCGGGCAGCCTCTGGGCGACCTGGGCGATCTCAGTCTGCAGCAGCCGTTCGCCGATCTCGCGGGTGGCTGCGCTGCCGAAGTCGTCGAGCCACTCCTTGTAGGTCAGGATGGCGTTGATCTTGCAGAAGTGGCCCTCCTTGCCGCTGCGCAGAAGACTCATGATGCACTGGCCGGTTCGCCCGCAGCGGTAGCCGGCCGTACAGAAGGAGGTGATCATCCCACGCTCGGCCAGCATGCGGATGCACTCGTCGAGCGAGCGGGTGTCGTTGAGCGTGAACTGCTGGCGATCGGCGGCCTGGGTCTGCCCCGGGTCGGTGTAAGCCTTCAACCCAATGCGCGCCGAGGCATCCATCTGTGTGATGCCCAGCGGGATCAAGGCATCCCGCAGCGGGGCCGGTTCGCGCGCGGTGAGGATCATGCCCGTATAAGGTACGGCCAGACGGAGGACCGTGATCAGGCGGCGGAACTCTTCATCGCTCACCGGATAGCGCTGCTGGCTGGCGAGGCGGCTGTTCTGCGCCGGCTCCAGCCGCGGGAAAGAGATCGTGTGCGGGCCGATGCCGAAACGACTCTCGAGCTCGCGGGCATGGGCCAAGAGGCCGAGAACCTCGAAGCGCCAGTCGTAGAGACCGAAGAGGGCGCCTAGCCCAACATCGTCCACGCCCGCTTCCATAGCCCGATGTGTGGCATACAGACGCCAGCGGTAGTCGTGCTTGAGCGTGCCGCTCGGATGCACCTGGGCGTAGGTGTCATGGTGGTACGTCTCCATGAAGACCTGATAGGTGCCGATGCCGATTCCGTGCAGGTCGCGGAGATCCTCGATCGACATGGGTGCCGCGTTCACATTGACGCGCCGGATCTGCCCGCGGCCCGGCCGCGGGCCGGCCTGCACGCTGTAGATCGTGCGCAGGCTCTCGGCGATGTAGGCGGCATCGCAGGAGGGATGCTCGCCGTAGGATGCGATCAGGCGCTTGTGGCCGATCGTGCCGGCCAGCACCTCGATCTGCGCGCGAATCTCCTCGGGCGTGAGGACGCCGCGCTGCATCTGCGGGTTACCGGAGCGAAAACCACAGTAGAGGCAATCGTTCACGCATCGCGTGCTGAGGTAGAGCGGCGCGAAGGTGACGATGCGATTGTCGTAGACCTTGTGCTTGACATCCCAGGCGGCCTGCTCCATCTCGCTCTGCAGCCGGTCGTCGCGCACATGAAGCAACAGGGCGGCTTCATCCAGCGTCAAGGTGCAGATAGCCTTCGCCTTCTCCAGGACAGCGCGCACCTGACCGGGGTCGGGCGCCTGGTGGCGTTCCAGAGCGCGATGGATGGCCGCGTCGTCAATGAAATCCTGCTCACCTTCGAGGTAGCGTGTGATCTGATCATGGCGAATACGGGTTCGCACCCAATCGGCCGTGTGGGTCCCGCATCCGGGACATGGCTGTTCCCCGTGGCTATTGCACGCGGCTGGTGGCAGAGGCCGTTGTGCCATCGTGTGTCTCCTTGGTGGATGTAGATTCTGGCGGCCGACCGTTCGGGACATCCGAGAGCGTGCCTTCCCCGCCCACATTGGTTGTGGCAGTACGATCGCCGCGGGAGCGGCGGACCCGGATCGCACCGATGTCTGCAAGGCCCATGGCTAGACTCCTTCGAAGATCTCTTCACGCAACCCGAAGTGAGCGACTTTCTCGAGGGCGGCCACCAGATCGATCTCCTCGACGAAGACATGGTCGGGAACGATCAGGAGACCGTGAGTGAAATTGAGGATTCCGCGGACCCCGGCCTTGACCAGACGGTCGGCCACCTCCTGGGCGGCCGACGCGGGCGTGGCCAGGATGGCAACCCGGATGCAGTGGGCCTCGAGGGTGTGCTCGAGCAAGTCCATGGACAGCACCTGGGTGCCGTTGGGCAGAAGGCCGAGCTTGGCCGGCTGGACATCGAAGGCGAATCCGATCTCCAGCGCCGCGCGGCAGCCCTCGAAATGGTCGAGCAATGAGCGGCCGAGCTTGCCGATCCCGACCAGTGCCACCTGGTGGGTCCGGAACCCGTGGAGAATGTGACCGATGGCGCGGTCGGTCGACGAAACGGAATAGCCCTTGCTCGGACTGCCCTCGCTCCCCGTGGCCATCAGATCCCGCCGCACCGTGGCAGGGGTCTCGTGGGCCAGGGCGGCCAGCTCATGGGAGAAGAACCGGCCCGTCCCGCGGGACTTCATGTCGCTAAGTATTCTGTGATAAAGACTTAGTCGCTCAACCACCTTTGCCGGAATCGGTTGGCCCTTGTATCTGGACATCATTGCGCACCTCTTTGTGAATCACTTCACAATGTGAAGGAATTCACAATTCTACCTCAACCGCAGGAAATGTCAATCCCTCTCAACCGTGGGAGGCATCAATCCTTGTCTGGTCACGCGGTCAGCGAGATCACCAGGAAGGTCAGGATCAGCACCATGCTCACCACCGGATAGACGACCCCGTAAGTGTGCCCGGGCAGACGCTCGCGATGGGCTTCCTGTAGCAGGTTGAAGGCGGCCGTGTTCAGGGCGATCGGGGGCAGCAGCGACAGGGTGGCCAGGGGGCCGCGGCGCAGGACGCGGCCGAGTGCCACGACCAGAACGAGCAGCACCGACACAGCTCCCAGGCACAGCAGCGGCAGGCGGATGCCGTGGCGCACGAGGGCCTCTAGCAGGCCTCCATAGGATGCGTTGCCCACCTGGGCCAGGAACAGCGGCAGTCCGATCTGTGCGAGCAGGCGCGAGGCCCGCATCGTCTGGCTCCATACGATGGGGCCCGTTCGGTGCACCATGCTGGTGAGCAGGCTGAGCACCAGGACCCCCAGCGCGGGCCCCAGTCGGATCTCCGTCACGCCGGCCAGTCCCACCGGCAAGGTGCCCAAGAGCCCCCCCACGAAGATCACCAGCGCCGCCCGCGGAAAGGCCGACCGTTCAATGTTGTGCGCGTCGTCGCCAAAGAGGCGAACCAGCGCGGCCACCTGATCGGCCGGCGCGCTGACCTGCACCCGGTCGCCCCAGCGGAAGCGGAAGCCTGCCCGGGGACGCAGATCGATCCCTCCCCGGCGGATTCGGGTGATGGTCGCCCCGTGGCGGGAACGCAGGCCCAGGCGGTCGAGCCGCTGGTGGATCACGCCCGGATTCGATACGAAGAACTTGCGCACCACCGGCACGACGCCCACCCGCGGGCCGGCGCCGGGGAGGATCTCGCCGATCCGGGCGCCGGATGCGCGCAGCGCGGCTTCCGTGCCGCCCACCCGCAGGAGATCTCCCTCGAGCAGCACTGTCTCGCCCCGGGGCGGCACGTGCTCATTCGCGCGCAGGATCCAGAGCACGGTACAGGGCAACTTCAACTCCGCCAGGGTGCGACCGAAGGCGCCCGGATTCGTGACCCGGATGCGCGCCGCCATCGCCGGCTCGCTGTCGCGGCGCATCTGTTCGTTCCAGCGGGCCAGTTCGGGGCCCAGCCGCGGTTGAAGGCGGGCATGCCAGGCTTGCACCAGGATCATGACCATGAGCGTGCAGAGCGGCGTGGCCAGCGCGAATCCCGCCGCCGTGCCCTCCTCGGCGCCGAAGCGCCCTTGGATCAAGGCCAGAGAGGCGCCCGAGCTGAAGAACCCGGCCATCGTTCCCAGCCGCAACTCGGTCGGCAGTCCGATCCAGCCGCCGATGGCATAGGTCGCCGCCATGAGGATCCAGAGCACGGCGACCGAAGCGGCCGCGACATGGACATCCTGCCGGTGCATGGCGCGCAGCGAAGGACCGGCTTGGGTGCCCACCGTATAGAGGAATAGCAGAAGGCCGAAGACCCCCAGCGACGGCGACAGCGCGACGCCGAAGTGCGCAAACAGCGCGCCCACCAGGAGCATGGCGGTCATGTCCAGGCGCACGCCGCGAATCGCGAGTCGTCCGAGCATGGCCCCGGCGGCAATCACGGCCATGGTGGCCAGCAGCTCTCGATAGGGATCCATCTCCGTTCTCCCCGGATCGCGAGTGGATGGAACCATGCGTCCGGCGGCAGTGTGCCCGCGCCGGCATGCCGGATCAACCCGGTTCTCCGGCGCGCGATTCTTCGCGGCCGAGAGCCTCCGCGGCCCGCGAATCTCCGGGCCCGCGATTCTCCACGGCTCGGGAATCTCCGGGCCCTGGATTCTCTGCGCTACGGGGCGGATGACGCGAAGGGTCGATAGAGCGGGTCGCCGAGAAGCACCATCTGCCAGGAAAGGTACGGCAGGCTGACCATGTAGCACTCGGCCAGGGAGAGGCGGCCTTGAAGCAGATGGCCGAAGAAGAGATCCGGCAAGGGAAAGCCTTGCACATACGGTTCCGCGACCGGACCGATCGTGGCGGCGATCCCTTCCTCGAGCATGCGCTTGCACCAGACTTGACTGCCCTCGCGCTTGAGCGTGACGCACTCGCTGCTCGCAATGTGAAACCCGACGGCGCCGGTCGTCCATTCGAACGCGGCGACGTAGCGGCCCAGGCTGTACCATCCGCAATACAGAGCCGCCTGGGGGCAATCACCCTCCTGGAAGAGCTCGGAGCGATGGTCGAGCACGACCGGCATCCGGCCGCTCTGCTCCACGATGTCGGCGGCGATGTGAATCGCGCGATCATAGAGCGCGTAGCCGCTGACCTCTTCCTTCGTAGGACGCCGCCAGCGGGCATCGAAGTAGGCCGTTCCGGAGAGGCCGCTCTGCTCGGCGACCAGGCCGTCGTGGATCACGCGGCGCACGGTGGCCTCGTCGGGTCCATCGAGACGGCTGACCGGGATGACCATCTTGCCGGCGAGCGGCGTGTCATGGCCCTGGAAGCCGGCGAAGTACGGATTGGGCAGCCAGCCGGAGAGGGGTTGTTCCCCGCAGAGAACGAGCATCAGCTCGGAGTCGACCGAAGCGCCGCAGTCGGCCTTCTTGAGCGTCTTGAGGGCCGCGGAGAGGTCATCGCGATGCGCACCGAGCCGCTCCTTCTCTGCGGCATCCGGCGTACGCTCGATCTGCGCCTTCAGGCCGGTCAGCTCGCGCTCGAGTTCATCGACGGCGGACTGCTCCTGGGCGGTGAGGGCCGGAGCCAGTACGCGCAGTGGCATGCCATACATGAGCAGCAGGCACTGGATCTGTGTAAGATCGGGAAGCCGCAGCAGCGCGTTCAACACCGGTTGCTGGATCTCGCTGACGAACGCCTCCCGCGAGAGAGCCTCCCGCGTACCGGTGGCGACTCTGATCAGGTTGCCGGAGGGAATGGCGCGCCGTTCCATGTAGTAGTGAGCCAGCGCAACGCTCTCCGGCACCTCGTCATTGGCGATGACCACCACACCGGAGGGCTCGAGCGCCGACGCCACCGGTCCGGCTGCGGATAGCGCCGCCAGGACCAGTGCCGCGGCCGCGGCCGCCGCCGCCCATGCCCGCGCCGCGGCCGCCGTCGTCGCCCACGACGCAGTCACGGTCGCCATCGCCGCCCGCGCCGCGGCTGCCCGCTGTGTGCTGCCGGCTACCATCGATCCTGATGGACGCGCTCGGACTCGAAGCGCTCGGTGTCGGCCTTCTCCTCCGCCGGCCACCCCAGGGGGATCAGGGCGTAGGGGACCACCCCATCCGGCAGGCCGACCAACGCCCGCATGGGATGCATGCGCTCCTCGCGCGGATACACCCCGCACCACACCGCGCCCAATCCCGATCCGTGCAGGGCAAGCAGGAGATTCTGGGTGGCCGCTGCGCAATCGGCCGGGAAGTTGCCCGGGTACTTCTCCCGGTCGGTCGCGGCGCAGACCATGATCGCCGCCGCGGCCTGCGGAGCCATGGCGGCGTGCGGATGGATCGCGGGGATGCGCTCGAGCAAGGCGCGATCGCGGATGACCACGAACTCCCATGGCTGGGCATTGCCTGCCGAGGGCGCCATCATCGCGGCACGCAGACCCTTCTCGATCAGCGCATCCTCGACCGGCTCCCCCGTGAACTTGCGAATGCTGCGCCTCGTGTGAATTGCGTCGAACAGATCCATTGGCTGTCAACCTCCCTGCGTTTCCGAGTATACTGCCTGTGCCCCATCGCCACATCCGGTTGCTAGGATGCCACCCGCACCAGGCCCCAGGTGTAGGGGCGCCTGATCGTCATCAGGTCGATGCCCGAAAAGCGCACCTCCGGCTCGTGCAGCTGCAGGCCCCGGACGTCGAAACGGATGCCGGTCTCCAGTCTTGTACGGAGATTCTCGGGCAGAGGAACGAGACCCTCGAACGCGAAGCGGCCGCCGTCACTGGAGAGCGAGCCGTTCAGGTGAGCTCCTTCCAGCGGAGATACGCGCAATGGGTCGGCCCGCATATCGACCGACCAGACCCTGAAGGCGCCGCCCTCGTCCCGGCCGAGCGCCACGATGGTCTCGCTTCCATCGAGCATCAGAGTCGGTTCGCCGGCCAGGGCCACCAACAGCACCGAGCCCAGCCGCGGCGTCGAGGAATCTGCGCGTCCCGGCCGGTCGTCGCCGGATTCCGTGGAAGGGCTGGGGTGTGTGCTCTTGAAACTCTCTTGAAAGAACAGCTCACCGCGCAGCAGCAACTGGTCACCAGAGACGGCCACCTCGATACGCTCATCCGCCCAGGCGTTGTGGAGCGGAAGACTCAAGAGAGAGCCGCTCCAAGTGAGGCCCTGCGCCGAAACGGTCACCGGACCCTCCAGGCGGGGCAGGAGCGCCTTGCCCCGCGGGGGCATCAATTCGGCAAGGTCGCGGCTGATGAATCCAGGGATCTCGAAGACGTCGCGCTGCTCGTTGGTCAGGATCAGGACCTCCTCATGAAAGCAGATCGCCTCGCACTGGCGCGCCGCGATCAGGGTCCGCTTGGCCGGCGCGCCGGTGAGCTGCGCCCGCGGGTACTGGAGCAGGTGTGTGTAGGTAAGAAGCACGACGCGTTCTGTTGCGGGATGATAGGTCCCAGCCGTGACCTGCTCGCCCTCTCCGATGTCGAGGGTCGCGATCAGTGTCGGCCGGTTGATCTCGCCGGGGGCCAACTCGCTGACATCCAGAAGCCGGTCGAAGCGGTAGACATTCGTGACCTTCTCCTCGCGCGCCTTGCTCACGATATAGAGCGTATCTTCGATCGCGAAGAGCGCCTCGGCATCGTGCCGGGCATCCGGATACCGGAAAGGATAGGTCGCCACCAGCCGGAGACGGCCGCGCGGATCGGCCGGTGGGTGATCCTGCGGACCGCCCGGTTCATAGCGGGCACGGTAGAGCGTCAGGTGGGGCCGCCGGCGCCGGTTGTCGCCGATGTCTCCCACGATGAGATCGCCCTCCAGCACGGTGATGTCTTCCCAATCGACCGCCTCGGCGCCCTCCAACGGCAGATGCTCGGTGGCCCCGGCGGGAAAGGTCGGCTTCAGGGAGCGATAGAGCACCGGATCGTCGCCGCTGTCATTGTGCGTGAAGAAGGCGCCATCGAGGCAGATGATGCCGCTGCTCTCGTCAATGGCATCGTCACCGATATGGCCCGCGGGTTCCAGAACGGGCGCGGTCGCCGAGTCCGTCGGCGGGTCCTTTGCGCACTGCATTGCAAGAAGCGCAGCAACGAGCAGCGGAGCGAGCATGAAGAATCTCGATCCGAATCGAGTCGAAAGAGCACGGGTGCGCCGGGCATGCTCGGTCTGACCGCTGTCCACACTGGCCTCCTTGGGTTGGCCGCCTGGGGTTGATGCGTGCCGGTGAAGCTCAGATCGTTCTCAGGTAGTCCGCCAACCGCTCACCGGCCGCACGAAGATCCTCTACCGAACCGGACCCGAAACTCAAGCGAATGTAGGAGCCGAACGCATCGCCGAACGGGCGGCCCGGCACGACCACGATCCCCGCCCGCTCGAGGAGATCGCGCGCGAACGGGGTGGCCTCCCTTCCATCCGGCAAGCCCACGAATGCGAAGCAGGCGCCGTCGGGTTCGACCACGGTCAACCGCGTGTCGTCGCACAGGGGGCCGAGGAGTGCGTCGCGTCGAGCGCGCAAGATCGTCCGCTTCTCCGCGAAGTAGGACTCACGAGCGGGCGCATCCCGCAACGTCTCGGCCAGAGCCCACTGCGCGGCGTTGGCGGCACAGATGACCGAACTGTCCTGGATCTTGAGCGACGACTCGAGGAAGCCGGACGGGCCGGCCAGAAATCCCAACCGCCAGCCGGCCAGAGCCATCGACTTCGAGAACGATCCGATCGTCAGGACCCGCTCCCGCAGGGCGGGCAGGGCCGCCAGCGAGAGGGGCCGCTGGCCGGCGAAGTAGATCTCCTGGTAGGTCTGATCGCAGAGGATCCAGACCCGCTCCCAGCGCGCATCGGCGGCCAAACGATCCGCAAGATCGGTCAGGTAGGCGTGCGGATAACAGACGCCGGTCGGGTTGTTGGGGGTGACCAGGATCAGAGCGCGCGTCCGGGGGGTCCAGGCGCGGGTGAGATCCGCGATCTTCGGAAGAAAACCGCCGTGCGCCGGGGCCGTCACACAGCGGCAACATCCACCGAGCGCGGTGATGCTCATCGCGTGGTTGAAGTAGTAGGGTGCGATCAACAGCACCTCATCACCCTCGGAGAGCAGCGTGGCCAGCGCGGTGAAGGCGGCGTGGTTGGCCCCGGGGGTGACCAGGATCTCGCGTTCGGGATCGGCGTGGATCCCGAAGTTCTGGTCGAGATAACCGGCCAGCGCCCGGCGCAGATCCGGCCGGCCGGGATCGGGGGTGTAGCCGTGCAGATCGGAAAACCCCTCTGCGGCGGCCTCCTGCAGGGCTCGCAGGAAGGCCGCCGGCGGCGGGTAGTCGACGGCCGCCTGTGCCAGGACGTGAAGCGCTTCTCCCCGCGCGCGGCGCCGGGAGGCCTCCGCCATCAGGGGCGTCAACGGCGGTGGCTCGGTCGACAGAATCCTGGCCGACAGCGTCATGATCCATCCTTCGCGTATTCGATCACCCTGGGCGCCAGTTCGCAGGTCTTCAGAGTGCCCGATCCTCCCGGGCGAGCTTCACCCGAAGGCTTCTGCGCCCCGGCGCCGGTCGATTGGGCAAAACGCAAGCTGCCTGCCGCAGTTCAAGATCTCCTTATCGGACTCATGAATGCAACGCGGTCGCTTCCGGAGGTGGCCGATTTCATCCTCTTGCCCGCAACGGTCCGCCGGTTCTGCGATTCGCGCCACCGCCGCCATCCTCGCCCGGCGGCCTGGATCCTGCGAAGGTCTCAACTTCACCGAGGCACGGCTCTTGCTGAATTCTCACGAAACCGTCACGGGCAAAGAGCGTACACACTGCACAGTCCAGACCGGGCACGCACTCTTGGGGAGCGCAACATGGAATCAAGATGGTCGCGGGTGGCCACCCGTGTTCTCATAGGCGGCATGGTACCCGCGATTGCGGGTTGGATGCTACCGGCATCGAATGCACAGCCGCAAGGATGGCATGTCCCCGCGCAGGTGATCAACAGGTTCGCGCCCACCCACGAAGCATCCCGTTCATCGCATGTCTGTGAGGTTTGCGATTTCGCCATTCCGGCCATGCAGCTGCAGTGGTTGGGCGAGAACATGGCCTCGGCCACGGCGGCGGCCATGTCGGACTGGAATCTCGATCTCGTGCTGCGCACCGATGCGAAGCTTCAGGCCGGAGAGTTCGGTGATCCGAGCTCGGCGAAGGCGCAAGCCCAGGCCCGCCGCTACCTGAAGTTTCACGCGCTCTCCGCGATGGACTTCATCGGGTACCTGGGTACGCAAGAGGCCACGCTCTGGGAAACCAACGAAGCGGAGATTGCCTCCCTCTTCAGCAGCTACGTCAATCCGGGCATGTATCCAATCTGGGGGTTGGACCGCTGTTTGCTTGGGGGGGGCGCCTTCTGCATGGAGTTCGATGTGCACGGGACCCGGGGCGGGAAGCGCATCATGGGCGGGCGGACGGTCAAGCTCGCCGCGACCGAGGTCACCGGGGCGGCCGGCGCCATTCCGGCCTGGGACATCGAGATGCCGATCGCGGGGGGCGACAAGGCGCGCTTTCTCTTCTGCCAACGCTACTCGGGCAAGGTGCGCACCGAGGTCGTGAAAGAGGATGGCCAGTCGATCATGGTCCTCGTGCTCGAGGATCTCGATGGGTTCTACATCCGCAAGAAGGGCACCCACAAGTGCGGCGCCATCATCCTGTGGCGCAGCGTGATCGAGGACGAAACCTGGCCGCCGGCGAGCCCGCGTTTGGGGGCGGCCGCCTATTTTCCGGCCCTCAAGTTGGAGTTGCCCTGGTTCCTCCCGGATGTGAACCTGGCCGATCTGCGGACATTCACGGCCTTCCAGCCGATCTTCTCGCTGGCCAGCTGCCAGCAGCAGGATTTCCCCGACTGGGTGAACATCTCGCCCGAGGGAATCTTCGAGAACTGGGAGTCTGAGGGTGGGATGCCCAACGTGCTCCATGACTGGTTTCCCGATCTGTGATCCGCTCGGCAGCGCGCGGCGCGGATGGGTGCTTGACCGCGCCTGCCCGGGGCGCTAATGGTACCTCACCGGGGGTTGCCCGACCGGCGCACCGGCCCGCGCAATCTTCCCGGCGATCCTGATTGCGACCCTCAGGCCCGGGAGAACCGCCGCATGGACGCCGCCGCACTCACGTCCATCCTTGCCGAACGCGTCCTGCTGCTCGACGGCGCCACCGGCACCGAACTGCAGAAGCAGGGGATGCCCGGCGGCGTCTGCCCGGAACTGTGGGTGGCCGCGCACCCGGACTCTCTCCGGTCGGTCCAGTCCGAGTATTACGCCTGCGGCTGCGACATCGTTCTGACCTGCACGTTCGGTGCGACCCGCCCCAAGCTGGACGCCCACGGCGACCATGCCACCGACATCACGGAGCTGAACGCGACTCTGGGACGCATCACCCGCCAGATCTGCCCGCCCGGATGCCTGGTGGCCGGCGACATGGGACCCACCGGCCGCCTCATCGAACCCTTTGGCCCCCTGTCCTTCGGCGAAGCGGTGAAGATTTTCCAGGAGCAGGTGCGCGGCCTCGTGTCGGCCGGTGTCGATCTTCTCTTCATCGAAACCATGATGGATCTCCAGGAGGCCCGGGCCGCGCTCCTGGCGGCGCGCGAGGTGACGACCCTCCCCGTGCTGGTCAGCATGACCTACGGTGAAGAGGGCGCGACCCTGACCGGCACCTCGCCGGAAGCCGCGGCCGTCACACTGGCCGCCATGGGTGCGCAGGCCGTTGGCTGCAATTGCTCCACCGGCCCCGAACCGATGCGGTCTCTGTTGGAGCGGATGCACCGGGTCTGCGAGGTGCCGCTCTTTGCCAAACCCAACGCGGGTCTTCCGTCGATCGTGGATGGGGCGACCGTCTTCCGGATGGGAGCCGAAGCGTTCGCGCGCGAGGCCCAGACGCTGGTCGAGCGGGGCGCCAATCTGATCGGTGGATGCTGTGGCTCCTCCCCGGAGCATCTTCGGGCACTGAAGCAGCGGGTCGCCGAGCTCGGCATCGTCCCCGCCCGGTCACCGGCGCACCGGCCGGCCGGCCCGGCGCTGCGTTTGGCCTCGGCGAGCGCGGTACATGAGGTGCGCGCCGGCGAGCTCACCATCGTGGGAGAACGGATCAATCCGACCGGCAAGCGCACCCTGCGGGAGCAGTTGCGTGCCGGGCAGTTCAGTGAGATCCGCCGACTGGCAGCCGAGCAGGATGCCGGCGGCGCACATGTTCTGGATGTGAATGTCGGGGCGCCGGGCATCGACGAAGAGCACACACTGCCGAAGGCGGTCGAGCTGCTATCGATGACCACGGCCCTCCCGCTCTGTCTCGATTCCACCGCGCCGCCAGCGATCGAAGCAGCCTTGCGGGTCTATCCCGGCCGGGCGCTGATCAACTCGGTCACCGCCGAGGCGCGCCGCCTCGATCCACTCCTGTCCCTGGCTTCTCGCTATGGCGCGGCCGTGATCATCCTGCCCGTGGATGAGGGGCACGTCCCGGAGACCGCGGCCGAACGGGTGGCCGTCGTCGAGCGCATTCTCGACCGGGCCCGCCATTACGGCTTGCGGGATGCGGATGTGGTCGTCGATGGACTGACCCTGGCACTCTCGAGCAGCCCGTGGGCCGCGCGCGAGGCACTGGCGATGGTGCGTTGGGCCCGCACTTCCCTCGGCGTCCATGCGATCCTGGGACTGTCGAACATCTCCTTCGGCCTCCCCGCTCGGCGGGAGATCAATGCCACCCTTCTCTCTCTGGCGCGCGAGCGGGATCTGACGATGGTGATCGTCGATCCCCAGACCGTTCATGCGGCGCCGACCGAGCGCGCCCGGCGGGCACTGGTGGGGCAAGACGATCACTGCCGGGAGTTCATCGCCGCCGTCACGCGCAATGCGGCCTCCGATTCGGCCCGCGATGCCGCGACTGATGCCGCCTCCGATGCCGCGTTTGAAGTCGCCTCCGACGCCGCGACTGATGCCGCCTCCGATACAGCGACCGATGCCGCAACCGCCACACTCTACGAGATCGTGCTGGGGGGGGATCGCGATCAGATCGTGCCGGCGCTCGATCACCACCTGGATCAGGGCGCTGCGGCGCTCGAGATCATCGAGGGCCAGCTCATTCCCGCTCTGCAGGAGGTGGGTGCGCGGTTCCAGCGGCGCGAGTATTTCCTGCCCCAGCTGATGCTGGCCGCCGAGACGATGGAGCGGGCCTTCGAGCGGTTGCGGCCCCTGCTCGAAACCGAACAGAGCAAGAGTGCCGGCACGGTGGTATTGGCCACCGTGCAGGGCGACACTCACGACATCGGCAAGAACATCGTCGGTCTCATGCTGCGCAACCACGGGTTCACCGTTCTCGACCTGGGCAAGGATGTCGGCAGCCGGACGATCGTCGAGACCGCGGTTCGAGAAGCGGCCGATCTGGTCATGCTCTCGGCGCTGATGACGACCACGATGACGCAGATGCCGGAGGTCATTGCAGCCCTGCGCGCCGCCGGTGTCGGGGCGGCGGTCATCATCGGTGGAGCGGTGGTGACGCCGGCATATGCGCGCGAGATCGGTGCCGACGGCTATGCCCCCGACGCCGTGGGTGCGGTGGCAGTGGCCAAGGGCTTGTTGCGCGAGACGGGACCGGACGCACGGAAAGAATCCGGGGAGTGATGAAAGGGCCTGGCCGCGATGGAGCGAGTTGACCAGCGATGGTGGGCTGGGCCGTGATGGGCGGAGCGGGGCCATGACGGAGGGGCTGGGCCATGATGGGAGGAGCGGGACAATGGCGGTGGCGTTGGGACATGGTGTGGGGAGCCGTGGAGTGGTGAGTGCGAGAGTCCTGATGGCAGTGGATGGTATCCGGGGCCTTTTCTCCCTGTCTGCTTCTCCTTTCTTCTTCTTGTTGTTGTTCTTTCCGTTCTTCTTGCCTGTCGTGCTTCTCAGTGTACTGGCCTTCTCTTCCCCGGCGGCCGCCTGCACCAGTCTGATGGTGACCCGGGGTGCCTCCGCCGATGGATCGGTCATGATCACGTACACATGCGATGGAGAGTTCCATCCCCATCTCGAACGGATGGATGCGGCCGAGCATGCGCCGGGCGATTCGCTGGAGTTGCGCAGTTGGTCGGGTGCGGTGCGTGGAAAGATCGCCCAGGCGGCAAGTACCTATGCGGTGGTCGATATGATCAATGAGCATCAGGTCGCCATCGGAGAGACCACCTTCGATGGCCGTGCTGAGCTGCAGAACTCCGAGGGCCTGCTGCACTACTGGGATCTCATCAGCCTGGCTCTCCAGCGGGCGCGCACCGCGCGCGAGGCGGTTGATGTAATGACATCCCTGGTGTCCGAATACGGGTACCGGTCTACCGGCGAATCGTTCTCGATCGCGGATCCGAACGAGATCTGGTATCTGGAAATGATCGGGCCGGGACCCGGGGGGGCCGGTGCGCACTGGGTCGCCCGGCGGGTTCCCGACGGCATGATCTGTGCCCATGCCAACCAGGCCCGCATCGGGGAGTTCCCGCTGGATGATCCCGCGAACTGCCTGTACTCGCCCGATGTGATCGGCTTCGCGATCGAGCAAGGGTTCTTCGATCCGGCCGCCGGCCGGCCGTTTCGATTCTGCGATGCGTACAGCCCGGAGACGCCCGAAAGCCAGCGCTATGCAGGCGGGCGGGTCTGGAGTCTCTTGCGCCGGGCGGCTCCCAGCCGAGAGTTCTCGCCGGCCTATTTTCGCGGCGAGCCGGATGCCGAGCGCTATCCTTTGTGGATCGAACCGGACGAGAAGCTTTCGCTGGGCGATGTGTTTGATCTCATGCGTGATCACTTCGAGGGCACCCCGTTCGATATGACCCTGGGGGTGGATGCGGGCCCGTATGGAACGCCCTACCGCTGGCGGCCGCTCTACTGGGAAGTCGATGAGCGCAAGCACATGTGGGAGCGGCCGATCTCCACACAGCAGACCGGATTCTCGTTCGTGTCCCAGTCGCGCGGTTGGTTGCCGGATCCGGTGGGAGGCGTGTTGTGGTACGGGGTCGACGATACCTACTTCACCTGTTACACACCGCTTTACTGCTGCATCCAGGATCTTCCGGTATCATACACGCGCGGCACTCTTCAGCGATTCTCATGGGATTCGGCATGGTGGGTGTTCAACTTCGTTTCCAACATCGCCAATCTCCGATACGCGGACATGATCGTGGATATCCAAGCCGTGCAGAAAGAACTCGAAACCTCAGCCCTCCTCCTACAACCGGCCGTGGAGCAGACGGCCCGTGCGCTGTGCGAGAGCGCGCCCGAGCAGGCCGTGGCCTACCTGACCCATTACTCCGTGGCGCAGGCCGAAGCCGTGGTGGCCCGCTGGAAACGGCTGGGTGAGGATCTCCTCACGAAATACAATGACGGCTACATCAAGGATGAGGAGGGATCCCCGCAACAGGTGGGATATCCCGACACGTGGCTCGAGCAGGTACAGCGAGCCCGTCCGCAGCAGTTCCTCGTGCCCGAGAAGAGAACCGACGCACCGGACTCCCGACTGGTGGACTGATTTCCCTACACAGAGAGCCGATCCCCTCGGTGCCCCACTGGCCTGGGCAGGGGAACCGGAGCGCCCCATGCCCTGTACCAGCCGCAACCAGGAAGGGAGCGTCATGGGGTGGAGCGATCACAGACAGGGCCGCGATCTTGCGAGAGGAGCCGTCGCCCGGGCAGGAACGGGTTCGTGGCTGGCTCCCGGGTACCGGGGGGACGCCCGGCGCCGGCTGGTTACTCGACGCCGACCTGCCACTGTGTTGTGGCTCCCCGGCATGCTATGGCCGATCGCCATGCTAGGACTGATCGCCATGCTATGGCCGACCGCCGGGTGCAACCGGATGCCGGATGCGGCCGGACCACCGGCGGCCGGGCAGCACCTGCGCGTGCGTCTGGTATCCGAGTTTCCGGAGTTGATGCCGGGAACGACCCATCGGATCGCCGTTCTCATGGAGCTGGATCCGGATTGGCACGTCTACGCGCCGGCCCGCAACGATACCGGCCTTCCTCTGATGCTCGCTCCCAAGGCTCCCCCGGGGTTCGTCTTCGGGCCGCCCCTGTGGCCGGCGCCTGAGCGACTCGTCTCGGCCGGCGCGCTCCTGGATCACGTCTATTCGGACGGCGTGGCGATCGTCCTGCCGGTGGAGGTTCCAGCGGATGCGCCCATCGGTGAGCAGGTGACACTTCGGTGTGGCGTCGAATGGCTCGAATGCGGCACGAGTTGCATCCTGGGGGAGGGTGAGTTGGAGATCACACTGCCGGTGGGCGCCGCGGGCGCGGAGACACCGCCCGACCGGCCGCGGAGGGAATCGGCCCATGCCGAGCGAATCCGCCGTTCCCTGGCGCGGGTCCCCGTCCCGCTCGATGAGGACGTGGCGGGCGTTCGTCTGTCGAGTGATTCGATGCGCTGGACGATCGAGGCTCCCGGCGCCGAGGCGCTGGCCTTCTATCCGGCGCAAGAGGGCGCGTCCCTCGCGGATCCGCTGCGGGAATGCGTGGCTTCATCGGATCGCCTCGAGATCAGGCGGGCCGAGGGTGAAGCGCATACGGCGCGGCTCGCGGGCGTCCTCGAGATTCAGCGGCCCGCCGGTGTGTCGTTCTGGAGAATCGACTGATCTTGGGGATCGAGCGACCGAGGGAGTCAACTGATCTTGGGGATCGACCGTCTTGGAGAAGTGTCTGACCCGCTCGGGATCTCCGGCGGGTGGAGGGGAACTGCTTCGGCAAGCAGTCACGCAACCGCTCCGCTGGGGTGGTTGAGAGGAAAGGAACGATTGTCATGACAAGGAATATGGAGCACACGAGCCGGCCGGCTCTTCTCATTCGGGGTTTCGTCATTCGGGGTTTCGTCGCCGGCGTCATGCTGTTTGGCGGCGCTAGCGGCATCGGGGGAGCGGTGGCCACCGCGGCGCCTCCCGCCGCCGAGGCCGGCGGGGCAGTGAGCACGATCACCACGGCGGATGCTATCGCCGCGGCCAAGGTCGGAGAGCGGGCACCCGACTTCAAGCTGATCGACACCGAGGGCCGCGAGCATCGGCTTGGTGACTACCTTGGCGAAGGCAAGACGGTGGTGTTGGAGTGGTTCAATCCGGATTGTCCCTTTGTCATACGCCACCATGAGCGTGAAGGGACTATGTCCCGCTTATACAAGGAGTATCAGAGCAAAGATGTTGTTTGGCTGGCCGTCAATTCAGGCGCACCCGGCAAGCAGGGCTACGGACAGGAACGCAATCGGGCGGCGCGCAAGGCATTCGCCATGCCCTACCCGTTGCTGCTCGATGAAAGCGGTCGGGTGGGACAACTGTACGGGGCCAAGACGACACCGCACATGTTCATCATCCGTGGCGACGGCACATTGGTGTATGCGGGGGGCATCGATGATGATCCACGTGGATCGAAGGCGAATCGTGTCAACCATGTTGAGACAGCGCTGAAGCAACATGTCAACGGTGCGGCCGTTCATCCGGCGCAGACCGATGCCTACGGCTGCTCGGTCAAGTACGCGGATCCGAAAGCGCCGGGGAAGAAGGTCTCGATGTAGTCTCTCGGTGCCGTGTGTCGATACCGTCTCGCGAGGCGTTCCCTCGATGCCATCTCTCAATGTCGTCTCGCGAAGCGGCATCTCGATGCCATGTCTCAGTGTCGTCTCTCGATGTGCTTTCTGGCTGTTGCCCGGGTCGCGCCTGGACGGCAGCGATACATGACACTGACGGTCCGAGTTGAGGCGACCGATGTTGCCTGCGTGTCAGCGGCCGGGAATTGTGGGAACCGGGGGAGCTGGGAAGTTTGCTACCGATCGGGTGTTGCTTGACGGCGAGTCGATGGGCAACCAGAGGAGACCTGAAGCGATCATGGGCACGCCAAAGCAGGTTCGGCCGGCGCCGGGTGTGGTTCCCCCTCCAGCGGGCAACCAGCATGAGCTGACCTACCTGTTCGTAGAGATCACGACCCAGTGCAATCTCAATTGCCTTCATTGCGGCAGTGATTGCCGGCGGGGCGGATCCAGCGGCGGATCCAGCGGCGGGCCGAGCGACGGATCCAACGGCGGATCCAACGGCGGGTCGAGCGGCGGTTCCAACGTCGGGTCGAGCGGCAGGCCCAAGAGGCATCTCCCGCCGGAGGCCATTCTCAAGGTTCTGCGGGAGATTCGCCGCCGGTACGATCCCCGCCGGATCACGGTCGCTCTGTCGGGCGGCGAGCCGCTCTGTTACCCGGGCCTGTTCGACCTGGGCCGTGAGATTGCCGCTCTCGAGTTTCCATGGGGACTGGTCACCAACGGCTATGCCTGGACGCCGGACAAACTGCGACAGGCCTACAGCGCGGGGCTGCACTCGATCTCCGTGGGCCTTGATGGACTGGGCGAGGAGCATGATTGGCTGCGTGGCAAGGAGGGGGCGTTCTCGAAAGCGATCGAGACGATCTCCCTGCTGCGCCGCCATCCATACTGGAAGGCGATGGACGTGCTCACCTGCGTCAATCAACGCAACCTACCGGTGCTGGACCGGATGTACCTGCTCTTGCGCGCGCTGGGTGTCCGCGATTGGCGGCTCTACACCGTCTCGCCGATCGGTGGGGCCCGTGCTCATCCGGAGCTGTTCCTTACCGAGACACAATTCAAGGAGATGATCCAGAAGATCCAGGCGCTGCGCTCGCTGAACCAGATGAACGTCAACTACTCCGAGTCAGGCTACCTGGGCCGCAAGGTCGAACGGGCCGTGCGTGACCATCCCTACTTCTGCCAGGCGGGCATCCATGTGGCCGGCATCATGGTCAACGGGGACATCCTGGCCTGTCCGAACATCGACCGGCGGTTCAGGCAAGGCAATATCTTCCGCGATTCCTTTCCGGACGTATGGGAGCACGGCTATCAGCCGTTCCGCGATCGCAGCTGGATGCGGACCGGCCGGTGCAAGAGCTGCAGCGAATGGGAACAGTGCCAGGGCAATTCATTCCACCTGTGGGATGTCGACCGGGGCAGGACACGCCTGTGCCATTGCCACGAGTACCATCTCCTGGATGAGTAACGCGAAACTACTTGCCTGCCAGTGTCCGAACGATCCGCATTCCGATCGTGTTGTCGGCTGATCCCGGATAGTAGCTGTCCCGCGAGGCCGAGCGGCAATCGCGGGCGAAGTAGAACCAACTCCCTCCGCGACGCACACGCGGGTCGGCGGCGGTCCCATCGGAGGGTCCTTCCGGATCGATCTGCGGACCATCCGCGTAGAGATCGTAGAGATCCCAGCACCACTCCCACACATTGCCGTGCATATCGTAGAGACCGTAGGCGTTGGGGGCCTTGGTGGCAACACCCTGGCTGCGTGCCGTTCCGGCGGCTTCCGAGTTGCCGCAATACCAGCCCATGGCGTCCAGATTCGGGTCCAGGTCGCAACGCATCTCGGTCAGGGGGCCATTGGCCAGCGCCTCCGCGGATCCGGCGCGACAGGCGTATTCCCACTCCGCCTCGGTGGGTAGGCGGTACCCGTCGGCCGCGCGGTCCCAGTTGACACTGGCTGCGATCAGATGGCCCTCGCTGTTGTACACCTCGCCCGAGATCTCGTAGGCCGGTGTCAGCCCGTCATGTTCGGAGTAGGCATTGCAGAAGGCGACCGCGTCAAACCAGGTCACCGACTCGACCGGACGGGAGAACCCGGGGAAGAATGACGGATTGCTCTCCATGATCGTGACATACAGCGACTGGGTGACCTCGATCGCGGAGATCGCGAAGCTGCGGGTGAGCGTCACGTCGCGGGACAGCTCATCACTGTCACGGCCACTCTCGGAGGCCGGACTGCCCATCGAGAAGACCGCGCCCGCTCCGACATCGATCGGGATCATCTCGAACTCGAAGGGGTCGATTGGCATCTCCGGCCCGTCGTGGATCAAGGTTGTGACGACCGGTCCGTGTCCGTCATCAAAGGCGAATTGATACGTGTGCACATCGGCCATGAGCGTCGTCCTGTACTCGAAGAGCACTCCCGCGGTGTAGTCGGGTTCATCCCCCTCGGCGGGGCTCATGTCGAACGGCTGGCCGTCGATGCGGACCGTGGCCAGCGCCGGCGCGTCGCCCTCCGGATCGCTGTACATCACGCTGTAGGTGAACTCGGTGGCCGCATCGCCTATCTCGGGCGTCACGCCGCCCTGGGTCAGTGCCGGTGTCGTCATGACCGCCACGGCGACATTGGAAATCTCGCTCAGGTTGTAGGCCTCGTCCCGGCTGCGAATGGCGAAGTAGTAGGTGCTGTCGGCCTCCAGGTTCCCGACCGACAGGGTCTGGATCGTGCCGGCCTCCTTGGGCCGCGGCCGCCGAATCAGCCTCGTCGCCGCCTCCCAGTTCTCGGCGGTGATGGGCCACTCTGCCTGGCGGATGTCATAGTCCTCGGCCCGGCCCACGAACCCATCATCTCCCGGCGCGGTCCAGGACAGGACCAGGCCGTGGACGCTCTCGAGACGGGCCGCCAGATCCTGGATCCTCTGCGGCGGGGTGTTGTCGATCGGCAGGTCCGGGCCGCTGAGCACCAGCAACCCCTCGACCGCATCGGCCACACAGACGATGTTTCCCTCGCCCAGCGCGACGCCCTCCGCGCTGGAGCTCACGACCGTTCCCGCCAAACGGGGCCGTTCGGGATCCCGCACATCGATGACATGCAAGCCGGCATCCCTGGCGGCCACGAACGCATATCCGTTCCCGACCTGGATGTCGACGCAGTCTCCACTGACCGGGACGGTGGCGACCCGCTCGAGACGGTACTGGTCATCGATGCTCATCACATGAACCCCCGCCTTTCGGTCGGCGACGAATGCGTAGCCGTCCGCGACATCAATGCCCCAGGCGTTGCCCGGCGTGTCCAGGTTATCGATCACGAACATTCCGTCGACGGTCACCGTGCGGACGTTGATGACCGTCACCCCCATCTGGTCATCCGCGACAAAGGCGATGCCATCGACCACATCCAGAGCGCGGGTAACGCCGTAGGCGGGCACGAAACTCCGGTAGCGAATGATACCCGGGACGCTCTCATCGGCGAAGTGCACCCGGATGCCCTTCCAGGTGTCGGCCAGATACACGATGTACGGATCGGTGTGATACTCGGGAAGGACGACACACAGGTCATTGGCGCTGATGGCGGTGGTGCCGGCCGTGCTGATCATGCGCAGGGAGTCGGGCACGCCGGGCGTGGCGTCGAATGTGTGGATGCCCTCGGTGCCTTGCGTGACGAAGGCGATGTCCATGAAGCTGCCGTCGGGCAGGAAGGTGCGTTCGACTCTCAGGTAGCGCGTTTCACGGCCGGTATTGATGGCCCACAGCGGGATCGGGTTGGCGGGATTGGAGATGTCGAATGCGCGCAACCCTCCTTGGCCGGCGGCCACGAAAGCGGTCGAGCCCAGAACATCGACATCCAGCGCATCCGAGGGCATCGTAGCTCTTCCGCGGACAGAGAAGTCGCTCGTGGGCGGCTTGTAGAGATCCTGCTCGCCGCAGCCGGATGCGAACAACACACCCGCCAGGGTGAATAGGGCAGCGCCGAGTAGCTTCGTGCGGGTCGTCACGCGATTCCTCCTCATGATCTCCATCGACGAACTACCAGCTGCGGGTGAACGACAGCCAGTAGCGCGTGCCGGTAAAATCCTTCTCTTCCGAGGGGTCGTCCTGGCCGATCACCGTGGCGGGCGCCGAGGCCTGCCGATCGGTATAGCGTATGCCGGCGCTCAACGACACCCCGCGCCACACAGCATCCGAGGACCACACCAGGCGCGGTTGATACTGCACATCCTTGCGGCCCACATGCAGCGGATCAAGGTACAGCGGGCGCTGGCTCGTGTTGAACCGGCGCTGATAGTCATACTGGAAGTAGATGGTCTTGGTCCTGATCGCGATCAGGCCTTGATCCACATAGGAGGCCAGCTTCAGGAACGCCCACAGCCCCGGCGGCGTGTCATCGGCCGGATAATAGGGAAAGCGCTTGGGTGAGTAGGTTACCCGCACGCGGTAGGAATCATTCTCATAGGAGCCATCCCCGTCATTGTCCGACGTCTCGAGTGTCTCACCCACCTGGTCGAATCCCCGCGCCTTGACATCGGCATACCCATAGCGGAGACGGAATGTGAACCGGCGGTAGCGGATGTCGGTCTCGGTCATGAAGCTCCATTCCCAGAGGTCGTTCTCCATGAAAGGCCGGTTGTAGAATCGCAGTATGCGATCCACGTACAGCTTGGTCGAAAGCCAGGAGTTGATCCGCGCGCGATACCCCCAGCTGAAGGCGTTGCGCGTGATTGTGAAGGGAAGGAACTGGAGTGGAACAGCACGGGAGATGTACGGCTCGCGATCGCGGAGCTCCTTGATGTAGCTATCCGGCGCGTAGGTATAGAACGCTTCGAACCAGTCATATCTCCGGAATGTCTGACGGAAGCGAAGCTGGATCTCATCGTTGTCCTTGATTGCGTTGCGGGCGTAGGTCCAGCGTTGATAGCGCCCGCGCAGCCGGGTGTCCTTTCCGAACAGGAGCGGCCGGCGCAGTTCGAAGGAGAGTGCCGTATTGACGATGAGGTCATCCTCGGTCGTGATGGCATACCTGTCCGGGTCGGTGCCGTTACGGAACGCCTTCAGGGACTCGTAGGAATACCGGCAGATGTTGTCGTCGTAAATGCTTTCGAGCGAGGCGGTGGTTATGAGGCGCCAGCGCGGCTTCTTCAAGACCTTCAGGCGGGGGCCGGTGTAGAAGGCGCGCAGATAGGTGGGCCGGCCCGAGGCGCTGATGCCTGTCAGGCGGTACTCCTGGCGACCGGCCGGCAACGCCAGGGTGAGCTTCTTGGCATCCGTCGGATATCCCGGAACGCCCGCCGAGAAGGTCAGGCTGGAGGACATCTCCAGCTCGGCGGTCCATTCGTGAAGGAAAGTTCCATCGCGCGACTCGAGAACAACGCGAATGCTCTCCGGCGCGCTATCCTCCCCGTCGACGTGGCCGCGAACATACATCTCCAAGTAGCCGGGTCCCTGTAGGACCAGGGGAAATCCCCGGTCGAAGAAGTAATAGGTCTTGCGCTTCCCGGGCGTGCCGACATTGAGGCTGCTGTTGTAGGAGAGGTCGCCGAAGGGCCGCGGACGCACCCGCCGGGATGTTCCGCTGTTGAGCGCCGGGCCTTCATGCAGGGCGCGGACATAGGTCGGATTCCCCGACCGTGATGTTGCGGTGAGGATGAGCTGCTGGAGGCCGGCCGGCACTGCCAGCGAGATCTTCTTGCTGTCCGTGGGGAGACCGGAGCGCGAGCCGCCAAAGGTGGATACTTTCGAAGGTGTGAGGACGGCCGACCAGGTCTGGTCACCGTAGCGGCCGAACCCGGTCACCCGGATGGCCAGAGTCTCCGGATCGGCCGCGGCGCCGGCCACATGGCCGCGCACATACAGATCGAGCACACCGGGGCCCCGCACCACCAACGGACAGCCTTCATCGGCGCGATAGTAGGTCTTGCGGCTGCCCGGCGCCCCGAGCATGACCGTCTCCGCTTCCGGATGGGTCAACAGCGTCGTCTGGCGGACCAGCTTGGCGGCCTGCGCGCCATGGGCAAACCCGCTCAGGAGGAGCAGGACCAGAAGCGACACCCAGATTGCCTGCCGGGCCAACCCATCCGGCCCGGCTTGCTGGCTGGCCGAGCTGGCTATGTCTCGTGTGCCGGTTCGCTGCATCAGAGCTCCTGGACGTGACGCGACCTTCTACTGCAAGGCGAGGCTCGACTTCGGGATCAGAATCCTGGCCGTTGCTGAATGAAGACTGCCGGCCTCGAGCCGCAGCCCATACTGCCAGGCGCCTTCCGGGACGGAGAGCTCAAAGCTCCGATAGGCGCCCGGAATGACGCCACTGGTCTCCTTGTAGTATTCGTCCTTCAGCCGGTCGGTTTCGAACTGGAAGATCCTCTGAGTTTCACCATTGCACAGGAGCTCGATGCGATAGGGGAATAGATCGTTCTCGCCGGCGGCCGGCGGAAGGCTCAGCCGCGTGTTGATGCGCAGATCGACAGGGCCTTGTACACGGAAGAGCAGCGGTTCTTGCTTCGTGAAACCGTAGTGCAAGTACGTATTGCCGCTCTCGCGCGGCAAAGTCAGCACCTCGGTGAACTGCTCAGGCTCCCAGAGGAGCCATTGGATGCTGACCTCGCGCTCGTCGACCATCGGACGCACCACGATTTCCTTGCCGCGTTCCTGGATGTAGATCCGGAAACGATGCTTCTCGTCAGGCACGCGAATCTCGCTCCGTTGGCCGTCGCCGACTTCCCGGGTGCGATCCTCGCACAGGACCACCGACGTGCTGCGCCCCTCGTATATCTCGCGCAGCAGAACGACCTTCTGATCGCGCTCCACGACCAAGGTGTACTTGCGGTGGCCGACGCGGTGATCACCCCGCGGCAGGTGTCGGGTGTAGAGCCGCAACGTGCGGGGACCGTACAGGTCGAACTCGAGCGGCTCATCCAAGCGGTAGTAGGTGCGCTCCTTTCCGGCGATCTCGAGACAGACGCGCTTCCCGTCGCGGAGTTTGAGAAGGGAATAGCCGCCCTGGGCGCCACAGGGGGCCACCAGCAGGACGCCGGCCAGAAGGAGGCCGGCCGCGATCTTTGCGCTCCACGGGAGCGGGAAGCTGTGTCCGCCCGATCTGCTTCTCATTGTGTATCGCTGCCTCGCTGGCTGGCTGCCTGGCTGTCTGGCTGTCTGGCTGCCCGGCTGCCTGGCTGCCCGGCTGTCTGGCTGTCTGGCTGCCCGGCTGCCTCGAACCGGATGGCCACCGTTGTTGTCGTCCGGTCTACGCGGCCGCCTTCTTCATGAATCGGTCGCGCAACGCGGGAAGGGTCAATCCCAGGGTGAGGCCGAGATACACGATAAGAAGCACCACTGCGATGCGGGTGTCATAGGCCGGACGGCCCAGAGCATGGCCCTCACCGGCCACGGGCATGTAGCTGGGCGCAATGGGAAGCTCGTAGGCACGGGCCAGATCCCGGGGGTTCCCCAGCTGAATCACAGGCGTGCCCAGCTTGGCCATGTGAACCAACGTGCCCGAGCGGGGGAAGTTCAGTTTCCAGAGGTCCAGGTGCAGCCCGGTACTGATCGGGACCTCGGTCAGAGGTGATCCGAGGCTGGCCAGGCCGCCGCCGATGTTGACATAGGCCTTGGTGTCGCCGCCCCGCGCTCCCTGGCGGTAGATCTCCATGCGCCGTTCGATGCTCTCATAGAGGTTCTCGGTCCGCAGCGGCTGGATGCCATTGCGCTCGATGATCTCCCAGACCTTCTCAAGGCCCTCGGCGGTCAGCCCATTGCCCATGTCGTCCGAACCGCCCGGAGTGGCCGCGGCCGTGCGGAACGATATCAGATTTTCCTCGGCCAGGACGCGCTCCATGTCGAGCCAGGTGAACTCGGGGTCGGAGGCCCCGTAGTTCGACGTGCCGACGGAGTGGATGATGACCGGACGCAGCTCCATCGCCTGCAGCGCCGCGTAGAGATTGACATTCCAGCCCGGCCAGGAACCGCTCATGGCCACCGCGACCGGGTCGCCTTCCTTGAGACCAATCTGCTGGAAGTAGTCGACCAGGATCGCGGCGAAGTTGGGATTCAGGGCAGTGCGTTTGTCGGCCTGGCGGCCGCGCGAGTTGGTGATCGAGCTCAGACGGGGACCGATCAGGCCGGTGCCGGCCGGATCGAGGCTGAGGTCTACGTCGCCGACCTGTCGCACTCGGGCGACGCGCAGGGCCTCGAAGCAGTCGTTGGCCAGCTCCACCGCCGTGCTCTTAATGGTATAACCGCGCACCCGTTTCTCGCTGCGCGTGGATTCCAGAATGATCTGGCATCCAATCGCCAAGAGCGCCAGGATCGCCAGCACGATCTTCCGGTTGGTTTGCATCTGATACGCCACGCTTGCAGTCCTCCCTCTATGCTCTACAGCATCATCCCGGCCGCGCTGCCCAGATCACCACCATGAATGATGATGAGCACCAGACGGACAATGATCGATGACATCAAGATCGTGCAGACCGTTTCCACGACTCCCTGGCGAACCATCCAGTAGGCAATCAGGCCGCTGATGATATAACCGACCACCAGCCCCTGCTGCAGGAGGTCCGAGCCGACCGTCATACCCTGGATGTTGACGCGCAACAGGCTATGCACGAGGATGCTGATCAGATATCCGGCCAGCACCGAGATGACCATCGTACGGCGGCCGTACAGGAGTACGAAGCGCCCGATGATCCGCACGATGACCATGCCCACGATGCCGGCCAACAGGGTGGCGACGATGCGCAGCGGCTCATGGAGATGAGCGGCGACGTATCCCGGCACGACCAGGCCTCCCGCGGTGAGCGCGAGCAACTCCGAGAAGAGCAGGCTTGTGACCAGCCCCAAACCGATCGCTTCAATCAGGATCATCAGCGTTTCCCTTCCTTCTCCAGCAGCTGGATGAATTCCATCCCGAAGCCGCCGATGTTGCCAATGCCCAGAACCATCGTCTGCTTCTTGGTGAGCTCGAAGAGCTTGTCGAGGACCTCGCCCGGCGCGCGGTTGCCCATGTTGATCAGCTTCTGGCGCGGCACCTTCATTCGCGCCGCCTGCTCGATGAAGGCCGGGGCCTGCTGGCCCGCGACCAGATACCAGCTGGCGTGGATCTGCTTCTCGAAGATCTCGGCCAGGTCCACGGCCCGCCGCATACGATCGGCGCGGTTGCTGATCAGGATCCCGGCCTCGACCTCTCCCGGCCCGGCCTCGACGAAGCGTGAGCCCTGCGGCGCATCCATGCCGAGCAGCCGCCACAGGAAGGCCGTCGAGTGGGGGTCGTTGGCCGCAAAGGCGTTTGCGAAGAGCAGCTGCTTGCCGGCCCGGCTCAGGTTGAAGAGGGTCGTGGCGCCCACGTCGGGGATGACCTGGTGCATGCCCTCGAGCGCGGTCGCCCGCTCGATCCCCACCTCGGCGCAGACATCGAGGGCCAGGGCCACGTTCTCGGGGATCTCGACATGCCGGAAGCCACGCATCTCCTCGGCGGTCGGCTCACTCTTCCCGGAGGTGACGTGCAGCGTCGATCCGCGTCGCCGGGCGGTGCGCTCGAAGAAGTCGTTGAATCCCGAGTCGGTCACGAACGTCGTGCCCCCCCGGGGGATCGTGCCGCTGAGCGCGCGGGCCACGTCTCCGAGGTGGGGCCCCATGACCTCGAGGTGGTCCGGGCGGACGTTGGTGATGACACCGATCGTACTGTGCACGATACGCTTCTCGCTGATGCGCTGCAGGTCGGGTCGGATCGCCATGCACTCGATCACGAGCGCTTCGGCGTTCTCGCCGGCGGCCTGCCGGACGATGCCGGTCTGCTCCCGAATGTTGGGCGAGCTGCGCCGCACCACCGGTTCCTCGGTGCCGTCGGTGTGGATGAACTTGGCGGCCGACCCGGTCGTCTTGGCGAAGGTGCGAATGCCGCCGGCCCGCAGGCCCGCGGCGATCAATCGGGTCACCGACGACTTGCCCCGCGTCCCGTTTACATGAATTCGGATGGGGATGCGCCGCAAAGCCGCACGGTGTCTTACCATTTCAATGATCAGGAAGACCAGCACGCCGGCCAACAATACGATGAGCAGCGTAGCGAGAGACTTGAGGGCTGGAAAAAGCATCATGGACGTCTATCGACCTCCGCGGTGTGCGGACGGCCCAATACGTGGTGGCCAGCCGCGACTTCTGGATGCTGGCCGCTCCATCGTGCGTACATATGTCACACTTATGCTGACGCAGCAAGATACCGCATCAAGTGAGCGACCGAACCTCAAACGCCGAAGAGTATACCATCGGCTTCCCGGCGTCGATAGGGGGTTTCGGGATCGGCAGATTTCCGTGCTCATCCGCCGCCGGGGGCTCGCCGGGGGCTCGCCGGGGACTCGCCGGGGGCTCGCCGTCGCGTTCGCCACCGCTCTCGTCGGGCGCTCGCCGGGCACCGCTTGGGCGCGTGCCGCCAGGCCTGCCGGGTTTCGCGGGGCGCGTGCCGCCGCGCTCGCCGTGATTGACAGAGCGGGCTCGCAGTCCGTACGTTGTCACGGTATGTTTTCCGGGGCGGGTCGCCGGGATCAGGAGGCATGGGGTGGGGCAGACGAGCCGGTATCTGTTTGTCGATCAACTGCGCGGCATGATCATCGCGCTCATGGGCCTGGACCACGCATCGGACTACTTCAATGCCGTGTGGAAGCGGGTCACCTATGACAACTACCTGTTCGACAGCCTGGGCCAGTTCACCATTCGCTATCTGAGCTATTTGTGTGCGCCCGGGTTTCTTATGCTGGCCGGAGCCATGCTGTGGCTATCCTTCCACAAGCGCCGGGAGGCCGGGTACGACATGGGCGCGGCGCGTCTGTCCCTGATGAGCCGCGGCGCCTTCCTGATCCTCGTGCAGCTGGTGTGGGTCAACGCCAGTTGGGGAGGCTTCTCGCGGCTGCGCCTCGACCATTTCGGGATCATCGCCACAATCGGCAGCGCGATCATTCTGCTGGCGCTGATCATCCATCTTGGCTGGCGGCTGCGTCTGGCTGCGGCCGTGCTGATTCTCCTGGTGCATCCCCTGCTGCTGCACATCCCCTATGATAAGGAAACGGTCACGCTGACGACCCGATTGATGCAACTTTTTGTCGATTCGGGCAGTTGGAATCTGTATCCGGTTCTGCCCTGGTTTGCGATGGCGGTCCTTGGGTCGGTCGCCGGCGAGGCCTGGTTCGTTCACTGGAAGGACGATCGGACCCGACTACGCAACACGATGATCGCCGCGCTGATCGGCTTCGGCGGTTTCTTGGTCGTCCGGGGAGCGGGCGGGTACGGGAACATCTTCCCCTATGATCAGTGGGGCTCGATCTCCTTCTTCTTCATCCAGAAGTATCCGCCGAGCCTGGCCCACAGCTTCCTGTTCCCCGGCTTGATCATGCTCCTGGCCGGGATCTTCATGATCATCGGCGGGCGGTTGCGCCCCCTCTTCCATCCCCTCGAGATCTATGGGCGGACCCCATTCTTCTTCTATGTGATTCACATTCCCCTGATGGCCATCCTGACCCGGCGGCTCGGGTGGCTGCCCCACAAAGAGGGCGAGGTGGGGGCCGCCCTGCTGGCGTGGGTCGGGTTGCTGATCGTGATGTATCCGCTGTGCCGCTGGTTCGGGGGGATCAAAGCACGCAGCAAGAGTCCCCTGATCCGGATGATGTAGCCCGCAATATAGCCCTCAATGTAGCCCTCCTCAGCTCGCCGGAGTCAGTCCCGGCGTCTCAGGACCATGATGCTGGCATCGCTCTCCACGGGATCGAAGGGGGTCCGCTGGTAGTCGCCGAAGTGCGCCTCCACGGCAAAGCCCAGATCCTCGTGAAGATCGAGCAGATCGTCCGGCCGCCAGGGGTAGAGCCACTGCTCCTCGGAGAAGAGCACCTTGCCCTCCTGCTCCAGGGTTGCCACGAACAGGACGCGTTTCTCGGAGATCTGTTTGTACTCCCGGTGGAAGCAGAGGTTGCGTGCGGTCAGCATACGGGGTGGGAAGGAATGGGCGCCGTTGTCGAGGATGCGCTCCCAGTTGACGGTCTGGACGATCCATGTGCCGCCATCGACCAGACGATCGCCGACCATCTGGAGCGCGCGTCCAAGCGTCATTCGAGGGACGTGTGAAAGTGTGTTTCCGATGCAGTAGATGAGATGAAAGCGCTCCTCTATGGTCACCACCTCGGTCATGTCCCGCCGGTAGAAGGTGGCGTGCGGGTGCACCAGGCGTGCCAGATCGATCATCTCGGGATTGGGATCCATGCCGACGGAGGTGAACCCCTCATGAGCGAAGCGGCCCACATAGTGGCCCGGTCCGCAGCCGATGTCCAAGACACTCTGCGGGTCGGGTTTCAGATAGCTGGACAGGAAGCGGTAGGTGCCTTCCTGGAAGGGGAAGACCTTGTCATAGAATCCGGCCAACGCGGAGTACAGCGACATCGGGACCACACCTCCACCGCGCGAACATCCCATCCTACTTGGACGTTCCCACTTGGGCCGCTCTCGCCCCGGCCGTTGTCACACGGGCCGTTCCCAACAGAAGGATGCATCCCCCTCAGCGGCGACGATTTCACCAAAATACACGCGGTGATAATCGCGCTCAGGGTAGGCGTTCTCGATCTCGGATGCCAAGAACATTTCCGGACGGAAGTCATCCGCGTAGATCTTGCGGCACTCGAGGATCAAGCTGGCCTCCACGAAGACCGGTGAGGAAATCCGCCGCGCCGCGATGGGGGTCAGGCGCGTCTCGGCGATCTTGTCGCCATCGCGGCCCGACTTGGTGCCGAGCAGCTGAAGGTCGGCGTGCTGTTGATCCCCGAACGCACAGAGCGAGAAGTTGTCGAAGCGCTCCATGAACTGGTAGGTGTGCCGCGTGGGACGCACGACGACCTGGGCGAATGGCTTGTTCCACATCGTTCCCAGGCTGCCCCAGCCAACCGTCATCGCGTTGAAATCACCCTGCGTGAAGTCGCCGGCCGTGAGCAGCAGCCATTGCTTCAGCCACAGGTGATGCACACGCGCGGTGAGCTGTTCGGGCGGGATCGGAATGCGATTCATGGCGTATCTCCTTTCAATGAGAAGCGCAAAGATATGGAGACCGCGTGACGGTTGTCAATCCCCCACCGGCGGGGTGGTGCGGTTCAGACACTGTCGGCTCTGATCCGGAAGCGAATGCCCAGGGTGGGCGGTCTGGGGCTGCCCAAGCGGAACAGGTTGGCCGAGGATGCGGGCGGCAGCGTCGCGCGGCCGGCCCCGTTCGACAGCGCTTGCATTCGCGGCGCGTCTGTCCCCATACTACCTGCACGCGGATCGAAGCCATTCGATTGCAGCGGGGTGGGTGGGAGCGATCAACCCGAGACATGTTCGGGCCGTCGCTCGCGTTGTTCAGCCCGGCCCGCAGGAAGCGATCGAAGGAGGGTCCGTCATGACCGTCGTCCTCACCGGCAAGAGCCTCACCGTCGATGACATCGTCGCCGTCGCCCGCAACAACGAATCCGTGGAAGCGCATCCGGACGCCGTCGCGCGCGTGCGGCGCTGCCGGGACTTTCTCGAGGAGCGCATCGTGGCTCGCGAGATCATGTACGGCGTCAACACGGGGATCGGCGAGTTCTCCGAGGTCGTGCTCGACGATGAGCAGGTCGAGCAGTTCCAGCGCTACCTGATCTACAACCATGCGGCCGGCATCGGCGATCCGATTCCCGTGGAGCAGGCGCGGGCCGCGATGCTGTTGCGGGCCAACGTGCTGGCCAACGGTTATTCGGGTTGCCGGATCGAGATCTTCGACACCTTCCTCGATCTGCTCAACAAGGGCGTCACGCCGGTGGTCTGCGAGAAGGGATCGGTGGGCGCCTGCGGCGACCTCGCGCCGATGAGCCAGATCGCGCTCCTGATGATGGGCGAGGGGGAGGCGTTCTACCAGGGCGAGCGGATGCCCAGCAAGCGGGCCATGGAGAAGGCCGGCGTGCCCGTGCCGGGACTGCAAGCCCGCGACGGGCTGGCCTCGATCAACGGATCGAATGTGACCAATGCCATCGGCTGCCTGTGTGTGCATGACGCCGAACGCTGGCTCCTGCAGGCCGAGATCGCGGCGGCCATGACGCTCGAGGCGCTCAAGGCCAACATGAAGCCGTATGATACCCGCCTGCACGAGCTGCGCGGCTTCCCCGGCGCGGTGACCTGCGCGAAGAATCTCCGCAAGGTGATGGACGGCTCCGACCTGATGACCGGCAAGGAGAAGGTCAAGGTTCAGGACGCCTATTCGATGCGCTCGACCCCGCAGGTGATCGGCGCGGCCCGTGATCAACTGCGCTGGACGCGCAGCCAGCTCGAGATCGAGGCCAACGGCGTGGGCGACAATCCGATCTTCCTGGCCGAGGACAAGGTCGTCCTGACCGGGGCCAACTTCCAGGGCACCCCGATCAGCATGCCGCTCGATACGCTGGGCGGGGCGGTGACGATGATCTGCGTGCTCTCCGAACGGCGCCTCAACCGCCTGACGAACCCGGCCCTCAGCGTGGGCCTGCCGCCGTTTCTGACCAAGGGCGCCGGCATGATGAGCGGGATGATGCTCAGCCAGTACACCGCCGACATGCAGATCGTCGAGCAGCGAATCCTCTCCGCGCCGGCCTTCACGCAGTCGATTCCGGCGGCGGCCGATCAGGAGGACTTCGTCTCGATGGGCATGAACTCGGCGATGAAGACCCGCCAGATCCTCGACGTGGCCGACGGCGTGCTGGGCATCGAGTTCATGGCCGCCGCCCAGGGGCTCGACTTCCGCACCTACAGCCCCGGCAAGGGCACCCAGGTGGCCAAGGGCGTCATCCGCAAGCACGTCGACTTCCTCGACGAGGACCGGCCCCTCTACAGCGATCACAACAAGATGATGGCGCTGGTCAGGAGCCGCGAGATCCTGGCGGAGGTCGAGAGGCAGATCGGAGCGCTGGAGGTATACTAGCGGCACCGGGATGGCGGCCGAAGGCGGCGGTCATCGATTGCCGACGCCCGAGCGTGGTTGCCTGCCGGACGGCGGCCCTTATTCCGGAACGTATTATGTGACAAATAGTTATGGCGCAATAGACGCTCCGCGGCTTCCGCAGACGCCGTCGCGCTGAGCACCCAAGGCGCGAGTGGCACCCAAGGCGCGAATGGCACCGAAGGCGCGAATTCAACCACCTGGCAGGCTGCGGGGAAACCCGACTTTCCCCGCAGTTGTGGTAGAATCATCCTACCTATGCAGATGCCCTTTTTTGACCGTGGGGCGATCCGTCCGCGGGCCGATCCGTCCGGGGGCGCCAAGGGGGAGATACAGCATGCGCGCCATTCTCGTCATCGCAGCCGTTCTGGCCTTGCTCCCGGCGGTCCAGGCCGCGCAGGTCACGCTCATCACGCAGGATGAGGCGGGCGATCCGCTTCCGGCCCGCCTGCATGTGGTCGATGCGCTGGGCGGGATCTTTCCCGGCTACCCGGATAGCACCTACCTCAGCCACGATCGCCTGGGGGGCTATTTCTATACCGCCGGTACGATGCTGATGGATCTTCCGACCGGCCCGACCAGGATCGGCGCGCTGCATGGATTCGAACATGACCCGTTCGAGGGGGTCGTCACGATCCAGGGTGATACCACCCTCGTGATCACCTTGCCCCGGCGTTTCAACCTGCGCGGGCTCGGGTGGTACGGGGGCGACATTCACACCCACACGATTCACGCGCCGGTGGACTTCGAGGTCAGCCCGCACGCCGTGCTGCGCATCGCGGAGGCCGAGGACCTCAAGATGATCTGGGTGCTCGACAGCGGGCATGAGTTCACCGGAGGTGACCACCAGGTCAGCACCTGGGAGAACATCATCTACTACACCGTCGAGTACCGCAATCAGGCTTACGGCCATGCGGCCCTGCTCGGCCTGGTCACGCACTTCGGCGACTGGTGCTGCGGACCGCCCAACCTGCCGGCCTATCCCATGCTCACCTTCATCCATGACGAGTGGATGCCCGGCTATGGGCAGGCGATGTGCCTGGCACACCCCCACACCGGCGGCGACTTCTTCAATGATGAGACCTGGCCCGGCGTCGGCTTGGGGCGCGAGTTGCCCGTGATGGCCGCGCTCGGGACGCTCGATGCGCTCGAGCTGGCATCCTACTCGAACAACCCCGACCTTTTCCTGGATGACTGGTACGGACTGCTCAACTGCGGCCTGCGGGTGAGTCCGGCCGCCGGCACCGACGCGGTTCTGTGTAACTACCATGCACCGCCGCCGGGCGGGCACCGGGTGTATGTCTATGAGGGACTCGACCAATCCCACGACTCGGGCCGCTGGACCGAAGCGCTGAAGGCCGGCCGGAGCTTTGTGACCAACTTCCCGCTGATCCCCCTTTTCGAGGTGGATGGTGTCATGCCCGGCGAGGATCTGCTGCTCGATCAGGCCGGCGAAGTGGAGGTGGCCTTCCGCATCGAGTCGATCTTCGGGCTGGATGCCGCTGATCTCATTTTCAACGGTGCTCCCTTGCTCTCGATCCCCGATCCATGCGGCAACCCGGCCGGGGTGCTCGATACCACCCTCACGGTCCCGATCGCGGAGAGCGGCTGGCTGGCGCTTTCCGTTACCGGGCAGACCGATGCATGGGGGCCGGTCACCCCTGATCTCTACGCGCACACCGCTCCGGTCTATCTCACGGTGCCCGACTCCGAGGTGTCATCGACCGTGGATGCTGGATACTTCATGGACTGGGTCGACTCGCTCCAGATCTTCGTCGATCTGCGCGGCAACTGGTCCGGGACGCAACGGCAGGAGGTGATGGCCGCCCTTCAGGCGACCCGCCACCTGTTGCGCACCGCGTTTCAGGTGGCGCCCGAGCCGTTCGCGCTCATCTCACCCGAAGAGAACGAGGAGATCGTGCTCGATGAGGTGATCGAGTTCGATTGGGAAATGAACGGTGACATCGAACCGGGCGACCGCATCGAGTACATTCTGGAGGTGGCCGACAACCCGGACCTGCTGCCGCTGATCCTCGGGATCCGTTGTGAGGCGCCTCCGCAGCAGATCGCCGCCCAGTGGTTGTCCCCCAACACGGACTACTGGTGGCGCGTGCGGGCGCTTGATCGCGGGGGCAATATCACGGTGAGCACGCCCCCGTCTTCCCCGTTTCGCACGGGCCTGTGGGTGTCGGATGTCGTCACCGGCGAGGGGGGCGACATCTCCGAGGAGGCCGGCCGACCGGCCGTTGGTCCGCATGTGGTGATCTGGCCGGCTCCGGTAACGGAACGGCTGAATCTGCAGATCTTTCCCCCCAACGCCGAGGTGGCGCGCATGCGCATCCTGGACAGCAGCGGACGGGTGGTGCGCGAGGGGCACGGTCCCGACGCCCCGCTGCGCAGCGGGTTGCGCCGTTCGGGCCCGGGCTTCTTCGCCGGCCGCCTGCAGGACTCCTTCGGTGTCCCGCTGGCCACGGGCAGGTACTGGATCCAGCTCGAAGGGCATGCCGGCGCTGATGAGCAGGCCTGGCGGCAGAGCGCACCCATTTTGATCGTGCGCTGAGGGCGACAAGAATCGCGCTTCCTATCGGCCTACATCGACGAGTACACTCTTCGAGGAGCCCTTTCTCGCGTACGCATACCGTGCTGCCGAAGGGAGGTTGCCATGAGATCGTCCTGCCGATTCACTCTGGTCCTGGTCATGTCGATCGGTTTCGTTTCCGTCGCGCACCCCGCTGACTTCACCGAAGTCGGCTTCACCTCCGAACCGGGCCTCATCGAAACCAGTCCGTCGGATGATTGCTTCGCTCCCCTGATGCATCATCACGACATGACGTTCGAGAATGGATTCGCCTGGCATTATGGCGGGGTCGAGCCTCCCTATTATGGAGCGTTTGGTGAAGGCTTCGCACCACAGTGGGACTTCGAACGCTTCGGCGTCCAGGGAATGCCGCAGAATGTCTCTCCCGAGGGTATCGAGTGCGCCGTCTTCTGGTTCTCCCACCTTGGGCAGTATTCCGGCCACACCTGCGATGTCTACATCTGGGAAGGGGGTGTTACCTGCCCGCCCGCCGCGGTGCTCTTGATGGTTCCCGACTTCGACCCCGGCTCTCCTGCGTTCTGGCCGAATGTGAGCGAGCACTACCTGTATCTTGGTTTCGCGCAGCACGGCGTCGGGGAGTGTACGGTCGGCTACTGGGGAAACTGGCCGGGGCAGGGCATAGGCTGGTATGTCGCCGCCGACTGCGACGGCTTCATCGCCGGCAACTCCTGGACCTGTCTCGCCCCCGGATCCGGATACGGAACCGGCTGGGTCGATCCAGCGGTCGTCTGGGGGCCGTTCAGTTCTCTAGGGATCGGGTACACAGGGTCCGGTTTCGTCCAGACCAAGAACAGCACCTGGGGAGGCATCAAGTCGCTCTTCGAGCAGTGATCCATCGTACCTGCCATGCAGGAGCCCGGCCGTCTTCGGTTTGCCATGCTGGCGGGGAGGGCGCTGAATGCAGGTCTGTTGCGCCGCTGATGGGTCTGAGCGGTGAATCGGGCTGTTCCCGGCTTCCCGTCCGTTCCTATCTGTTCCCATCTGTCCCCGGCTGGTATACTTGCCGACCGTTTCGCGAGTGCGTGGAACGGGTATTGGCCGCAATCTTGGATGAAACCTGAGTGAAGACGCAGACATGCGCGGAGGTCGACAATGGCGAAGTATCGGATTGCCTGGCTACCGGGCGACGGCGTGGGCAGCGAGGTCATGGATGCCACCCGTTTGGTGTTGGACGCAATGGGCTTCGACGCCGAGTACATTCACGGCGACATCGGCTGGGAGTTCTGGAAGAGCGAGGGCAATCCGCTTCCCGATCGCACGAAAGAGCTGATCATGGATACGAAATGCGCTCTCTTCGGCGCGATCACCAGCAAGCCGAAGGAAGAGGCGCAGAAGGAGCTCGATCCGGGGCTGCAGGGCAAGGGCCTGGTCTACTCGAGTCCGATCGTGGGCTTGCGGCAGCACTTCGATCTGCACACCAATCTGCGTCCCTGCATTGCGTTCCCGGGCAATCCGCTCAACTACCGCGACGATGTCAATCTCGTGGTCTTCCGGGAGAACACCGAGTGCCTCTACGCCGGCGTCGAGTTCCATCCGGTGCCCGATGAGGTCCGTAGCGCCCTGGCGGCGGCCAATCCCAAGATGAACAAGTTCAAGGCGACCGCCGGCGAGGACATGGCGATCTCCTGCCGCATCATCACGCGCAAGGCCTCGCGCCGCATCGTGACCGCCGCCTTCGAGTATGCGAAGCAACACGGCTACAAGACCGTCACGATCGTCGAGAAGCCCAACGTCATCCGCGAAACGAGCGGCCTGATGGTTCGCACGGCGCGCGAGGTGGCCAAGAACTACCCCGGCATCGAATTGTGGGAGACCAACATCGATGCGATGTGTATGTGGTTGGTGAAGAACCCGCAGAACTACGGCGTCCTGGTCAGCTCGAACATGTTCGGCGACATCATCAGTGACCTGGCCGCGCAGCTCGTGGGCGGCCTTGGCTTCGCCGCGAGCGGCAACATCGGCGACGAGATCGGTGTGTTCGAGCCCTCGCACGGCAGCGCGCCGAAATATGCGGGGATGAACAAGATGAATCCATGTGCGATGGTCTCGACCGCGGTGCTCATGCTGCGCTGGCTGGGCGAGCAGGAAATGGCCGACAAGATCCACGCGGGCATCGCCAAGGTGATCGCGGAGGGGAAGGTTCGGACCTATGACCTCGACGGCGCAAACACGACGACCGAGATGGCCAGGGCGATCCTGGCGGCGGCGAAGGGGTAGCCTTTCGCCGGCGGACCGATTCGGGGGCGGCCGGCGGCCGGATCATTGCGGCGGCGATGGCGCCGTCGCGCCGCTTCCCCCATCGACAAGGAGGACCGAATGAGACGTCCGCGCTCCATGGGATTCGGTTGCTTGGTGGTGACGGCGCTCTTGGGCACCGTCGCAGCCATGGGGATGGGTCCGATGCCTGCGGCCGGACAATGCGCCGATCCTCCCGCGGACACGGGCGAGTCGCAGCTCGCCGGCAGTGCTCGGATCCTGCGCGCGGCCGAGCTGGATCTCTCCTGTCGTCCATCCATCCTTCACGCCCGGGAAGGCCAGTGGACGTTCTTCCTCGAGGGAAGCGATGCCTTCTCGATCACCCGAGGCGAGTTGGTTCTGGCCGATCGGGTCTTCGCGGCCGCGGCCATGCGGCGCCCGACGCCGCGTTCGCTGTTGCTGGATTTCACCTATCCGCCGGTGCCATTGGGCGCCGCGGCGGCGTTGCGGTTGTACACACGCGGCGCGGAGCATCCGGCGGTGGAGTTCGAGCTCACCGTGACCCCGAGCCTGGAAGTCGAGCCGGAGAACCGGCAGCCGGATCTGGTGCGGGTTCAGTTCGAGCGGGGTGCCGTGGAGTACCTGCTTCATGGCCTGGGGGCATCGGATCCGGTGCGGGAGCGCTATGTCGATGAGCTGAGTGGGGATCCCGAGCTGCTGAGAACCCTGCGGGCGATGGGCATCCATCGCCTGCGCAAGGTGATGCCGCGCTACGCGGAGGATGACAGCATCCATTGGGATCCACGCTATCTGCGTGACATCGTCTACCGCGGGACGCAGCTGCGCCAGTACGTACTCTTCCTGGATGAAGATTGGTCCGAGGCGGCCTACAAGGAAATCCTGCTCGGGGTGCCGCGCGTCGAGAAGGCGTTCGTGAACGAGGACAAATCGAAGACGCGGCGCCGCTGATCCGCAGCCCGCCTGGCGGCCGGCATTCCATGCGGGTGTACCGAGCCGCCGCGTGACGACGGTCTCAGGGCTGGCAGACCCTACGCGTTATCATCCAGTTTCTTGGCGATCTGATCCTTGCTCTGCAGTCCGACGAAGCGATCCACTTCCTGGCCGCCCTTGAAGAGGATGACCGTGGGAACGGCCATGATGCCGAAGAGCTTGGCGGTCTCGGGCGCCTGCTGCACATCGCAGTGGCCGATGATGACCTTCCCGTCGTACTGGACGGACAGCTCTTCGAGAATCGGCGTGAGTTTCTTGCAAGGCTGACACCAGGTCGCCGAGAAGTCGAGAACGGCCAGCTTGTCAGCATCCAGGATCTCGCTCTTCAGATTGCTGTCGGTGATTTCGATCATGTCCTCATCCTCCTTCTCCGTGAGAGGGGAGTAGTTTGCCCTTCCCGGCGGTCGTCTGCAAGCGTGGTTTCTCCAAAGCAACTCTCTGGCTATACTGCCCGGGAAGGGGTAGGTTCCGCGAAGGGGTAGGCTCCGCGCAGGGGTGGGTTCCGCTCGGCTCATCGTGGTGGGCCCAGGGGGCTGGTCGGTTCCCCTCCTTCCGTACCGCCGAACGAATGAGGGAGGAACGCATGCGGGCCAGCGGTTGCTGTCAGGTTGCCAGAATCGGATGGGCGGTGGCCGCCCTGATCACTGTGCTGATGGGGCTGGCTGCGGCCCCGGCCTGGGGGGCGGCGCTCGAGGCCGACAGGAGCGTGGCGGGGCGGGCCGCGCCCTTCTTCATCCTGCCCAAGCTGGCCGGTGCGGGCGAGGCGGCCTCCGACACCCTTTACGACGCCAATGCGGTGACCTTGATTGCCTTCTGGACTACCCACTGCGCCGAGTGCACCCGCCGCCTCGAGCGCTGCAATGATCTGGCGGCCTGGGGCGGCCCGGAAGGAGTGGGCTTCATCTCGATCAACTGGGACGCTGAGGTCAGCACCCGCGCCCTCCACCAGGCCGAGAGTGCCGCGCCGCGGCTCCTCCACCTCCATGACTCCGGGGGGCGGGTGGCCGCCAGCTTCGGTGCCGGCGCCCACAGTTTCAGCCTCTACCTGGTCGATCCGTCCGGCCGTCTGGAGGTTGCCTATTACGAGCCCACGCCGGGGCAGATCGCCGATCTGAAAGGCAGCCTGGCGGCCCGTGTCGGCGCCGAAGAGGACCCGGCCCAGCCCGCTCGGCCGGCTCAGGAATCGAGCGAGCCTGAGCATACCACCGGCGCACGATTCCTGTTCGATGAGTGGAGCAAGACGGCTTCCTCCAAGATCCAGTTCTCCGGCCGCGGGCGTATGCGCTGGATGCATGTCGACACGACCGGAACCGGCGCGGTCGGCGCCAACGGGGAGCCGCTCGAACCGGGCGCCTCCCTGCGCCAGCGGGCCGAGCTGGAACTGGCCTATCAGATCTCGCCGGCGCTGTCGGCCGGCGCCCTGCTGCGCGTCAGCAATGAGGGATCCGCCGTTCTGCGCAGCGGGCCCGACTATCTCTCCCATGAGAGCGGCAGCTTCTTCTTCAAGCACACCGCCCGCGGCCGACTGCCGCTGCTGGGCTTGACGCGCTCGACCCTCACCGGGGGGTACTATCGCATCGCGCTGACGCCACTGACCCTGATGCGCTGGGATCAAGCCGATACACCGATCAGCGGGGGCCAGCGCGCCCAGGGGTGCGGGGTCTGCGGCGGGGATGCCGGGATGGCCGGGTTCATCCGCTCCGAGAGCCTGGAGGAGCTGGGCCCCGATCTGTCCTTCGAGGGGGCGCGCTGGGCGCTCACCCTGCGCGACCGATTCGACCTGCTCACCTTCTATGCCCGACCCCAGACGCCGCACACGGCCAACCCGCTCGAGTGTGCTTCCTTCGACCGGGACGAGACCTACTACCTGCAGCAGATCTACGGCGGCCGCCTCGGCACGCAGTTCAAGGTGCCCTGGACCGTCGCGCCGCTGGAGATCGAGACCGTCGCGCTGCTGATCGACGAGGATGAGGACCAGCCGCTGTGCGACGGCACCCTCATGCAGTCCCCGCCCTTCCGCGATCGGGTCCTGTCCGTGCAGCTGCGGGTTCCGGGTCCGGGAGGGCTGACCGTGGAAGCCGAGGGGGCCGCAAGCCACTGGCGGCCGGACAAGGATGAGCCCTGCGGCCAGGGGTGCCACACCGATGGGAACGCCTTGCGAATCGTGGTCGCCCAGGAGCTGCGCGCCTCCGAGGAGGGTCACTTCCTGGGCCTGTCGACGGCGAGTCTGCGCGCCCGGGTGGAGGCGGCCTATCAGGAGATCGAGAGCGGCTTCTACTCACCCTACAACGCGCTGTCCTACGAGTCGAACCTGCGCGGCTTGCGCGGTTCGGCGCGCGTGGACTGGGGCCCGCTCGGGTGCGGGGTCTTCTACAAGCGCATGGCGGCATTGAGGGATCTGCGCGGGCCGTCCTATGCGCCCGAGGAGGATGGAACCAAGAGCACCGCCAGCGTTTGGGTGGATGCCGAGATCTGGCGCGGGGGCGTGCTGATGCTGGGTGCCGTACAGGATGACCGGAACCTGTATGAGGCGGGGGCGGTCGAGGAACATCTCGGGCCGGCCCAATCCGACGTCTTCATCATGAGCTTCACGCAGGAGCTGGCCGCCGACTGCGCCATCATGGTGGAGGCCACCTGGCTCGACGGCCAATGGCGCGAGGGGATTCGGACCGGCGGCCAGGGCAGGGCCGTCCGGCGCGACTACAGCTCGTCGATCGTACGCGTGCTGGTCGATCTGGAGTTCTGACCGCCGGCGATCGGGGAAGCGGCCCGGTTTTCCGGAGACGCGACCGTGGGATTCGGATAGCATGAGGGGCGTCCCGGGTGCAGGCGGAGGCCGGCGTGGGACGCTCGGCGGGGGAGGAGGACTCTCAAGGGAGGAGATAGGGATGCGTTTCAGCACACGCCAGGCGGGTGACGTGCGGGTTTTCGACCTCAAGGGCGACCTCGAGGGCGGCCCTGAATTTGTTCAGATCAAGGATGAGCTGGCCAAGCACCTCGACGCCGGCGAGCGCAAGTTCCTCTTGAACATGGATGACATCGGCTTCTGCAATTCCACCGGGATCGGCATCGTGGTCACACTCTTCACGAGCATCACCAACGCCGGCGGAAAGATGAAGATCAGCAACGTCAACAAGAAGGTCTCGCGCGTGATGATGATCACGAAGCTGCTCGAGGTCTTCGACTCCTACTACGAAGAGAGCGAGGCCCTGGAGGCGTTCGCGAAGGAGTCCTGAGCCGGCGCGGCCGGGTCCAGGCAGGCTCGGGTCCGCCGCGCGCGGGCGACCGCCGGCCGGAGGATCGCGCGCGGGCGATTGGGCGGCTCGATCCGGCGCTCGGGCCGCTTGATCCGGCGCTCGGGCCGCTCGATCCGGGGGTTGGGCCGCGCCCGCCCGGCGGTGGCATCCTTTCCGGGTCAATCCGCGCTACTTCTTGAACAGGTCCTTCAGCAGTCCTTGTACACCCTTCTTGAGCTTCTCCTCCGGCTTCGCGCCGGTGCGCGAGGAATCTGCCGCCTCCGTACCGAGCAGTCCTTCGAGCAGCTGGCCGGCTTCCCGGCCGAGCTGATCGCCCAGCTGATCGGCGAGGCGCTGCTGTTCCTGCGTGAGCTTCTGCCGCAGAAGCGACTCGGCCCGCGCGGAGAGAATCCGGGTGTCCAGCGCCACGCGGGGGGAGCGGAACTGGCCCGAGACCCGCATGGGTAGCTGAATCTGCTCGCCCGAGTCGCCCAGCAGCACGGGGCGCAGCTCGGCGGGCAGTTCCTTGAGCGCCTGGTTCGACATGCTCTTCGGCAAGATCAGATCCAGCTCCATCCCGAGGCTCCCGTCCAGCGCCTGCCAGCCGGAGCCCTTCAATTCCATCTGATCCGCCTTGAAGGACAGCTTCTCGAACGAGAGCCGTCCGTCCTGGATCTCAAACGGCTGCAGCCAATCGGAGATGGCCAGGCTGCTGAGCTGCGGGGCGTCCAGGTAGGCGGCCAGGCTGTTCTGCAGGGGATGGTTCACGAGCTGTGCGCCGTGGGTTTCGAGAGTGCCCAGGGAGGAGAGGCTGGCCGGATCCAAGCTGAAATCCTCGCGCAGATCGCCGCTGAGACGGGCCTCTGTGCTGATGCGGCCCGAGAGAAAGTCGCCCAGGCGCGCAAAGCGGTTCAGGCCGGCCGCGTAGCTGTACAACTCGGCAGCCTGGACCTGATCGACCTTCACATTCATGTCGAACGGAATCCGGCCATCGGGCGCCGCGCTCGGCGCGCCCAGGCCGCTTCCATCGATACTGCCATCGAGATGAACCTGGCCCCCGAAGGCCAGCAGGTCCGCGCGCTCAATGGTGATGCGGCCGCGGTCGAGCCGGACCAGGCCGCGCACCTCCCGCGCCCGCGTGCGAGCGAAGGTGAGCTGACCGATCTCGATCCGTACCTCTCCGGACAGCCGCGCCAGGGGCGCAAGCGCCTCCACGCCCACTGATGGGGGCGCTTCGTCGCTCGATGTCTCGCCCGCCTCTGCTTCGTCGCCCGGCGACCCGGGGGGCGTGTCGGTGGGATCAGCCGCATCCCTGGGCGGGGCGAGTTCGTCCAGGTCGAGCGTGGCGCTGGTCAGAAGCAAGTCGACCCGCACCACGCCGGCCCCGACCGCGTTGGCCCCGACCACGCCGGCCGCTCCGGCCGCTCCGGCAGCGCCGGGCGTGTCCATCAGGGTGGTCCAGTTCTCGAGCGTGCCGGCGAGCTGCAGGTCGCTGCCGCCGATCTGCCCGGCGACCGAATCGAGGGTGAGTGTCGCGGGGCTGATCGTCAGCCTGCCGCGCGCGTTCGAGACCGGCGCCGGCAACGCTTCAGCGCGCACGGCGACCGCCTGCCAGGCCAGCGATCCCTCGGGCCGGAGATTGGCCGGGTCGGCCAGGGAGCCGCGCACGGCCAGGTCGGCCGTGACACGGCCCTGGAGATCGATGGCCGTCTCGGGCGGCATCCAGGGCTTCAGATCCTTCAGATCGAGGTCGGCCGCGAAGGAGGCCTCGATTCGTTGCCGGTCGGGTGGCAAGAGCAGCCCGCTCAGTGTGGCGCCGGCCGTCACACGGCCGTCCCCGAGGGCAGCGGCGGCCCGGGAGAGGACCAGCTCATCCGGGGAAACGTGTACGGTCACGGCCAGGTCCGTGATGGGCTGGGCCCACTCGGGATGTTCGATCCGGCCCTGATCGAGAGTCAACGTGGCCGTGAAATCCGGTGGCGCGGCACCGCCCAGCGGACCCTGCAGCGAGGCATGGAGCTCGAGCGTGCCCGCGGAACGTAGGTCTCGGGTCTCGGGAAACAGATCGGCGGGCAGGTAGGCCAGGATGCCGGCCACATCAGCCGGGCCGCCGTGCAGCTCGAGCCGGGCGTTGATCGCATCCGATGTCAAGCCGGCGATCTCGCCGGTCGCGGCCACCGGCAGCTCGCCCAGGTGCAGGGTCGCCGTGCGGATCGTGAGTAGGTCATCGGCGGCCACATAGCGCAGCTCCTTGCGAAGCCTCAGGGTGAGCCCCTTCCCAAACTCACCGGCGGGCAGATGCACCGCCAGTGCGCCGATCTCGGTGTCCCCGGCCAGGGACCAGTCGCCGTTGGGCAGGGCGGTGGCCGAGAGATCCTCGGTCAGGCCGCCGATCTCCAGCAGCGGCCGATCGCCTTCGGCCGCGCCGGCCGGGTAGACGGTGATGGCGCCGTCACGGATCGTGAGTCGCTCGACCCGGATCTCGAGCGGGGGGGCGTTGCCTGCCGAGGCCGATCCCGGCTGCGCGGCATCCGCGTCGCCGGATGCGGGGTGCGGCAGTGAGTCCGCACCGGCGGGTGTCTTGCCGGCGCCTCCGGATTCCCGGTCGCCGTCGCCGGCGGGCCGTTCGCCGGTTGGTGATCCGGCGTCCTGTGCCGCGCCTGGGTCGGCCGGGCCGGATCGAGCCGCGCCCGATCCGGCCGGGGGAAGCTCGATCGCGATGCGCGGCGCGACGATCTCTACCTGCCGGACCTGCACCTGCCGGCGCAGGAGCGGCCACAGGCTGACCTGCAGATTGCAGCTCTTCAGAGAGATCTCCTGCCGCGGGCCATCGGGCGGGCTTCCCAGATGGAGGCCGCGCAGATGCAGGCGCGCCGAGGGCAGCAGGCGGATCGAGAAGCCCTCGACGGCGACCGGCCGGTCGAGCGCTTCCTCGAGGGTGGTGACGATGCGGGTTCGGATCTGCTCCCGGGGGAGCAACAGGGGCGCCACGATCAGCACGAGCAGGAGCAAACCGGCGAAAACCGCCGCCGTCCAGAGCACAGCCTTGATACCGCGCGACATGGTTCACCTCCACAGCTTTTCGCTTCGATTCCCGACGGGGGCAATGGTACCGTAGTCGCCCACCTGGGATGGCGTGGTTCTCGGCCCAGGAAGCCCAGTTCGAAAGAAGATCACTCCTCACCTAGATGTCAAGGAGGTTGAGAATGTTCCCGCTCGAGAGGCATCGGCCATACCTGACCGGCAAGGAAGAACTGCAGAAGCGGTTGGCGGCCTTCCAGGCGCATCTTCAAACGGCGAAGGTGGATGCGGCCTGGATCGACCACCCGGCCGACCGGTTCTACTTCACCGGTTCGATCCAGGACGGAACCCTCCTCCTGCCGGCCACCGGCGAGCCTGGCTTCTACGTGCGGCGTAGCCGGGCGCGGGCCGAGCAGGAATCACCCCTGCCGGTGCGCCCGTTTCCCGGCCGGCGGGGCCTGGCCGCGGCCGCGACCGAACTGCTGCCCGCGGGGGGGCGCCTGGGCCTGTGCTTCGATGTGACCTCCGCCGGCACCTACCTGTGGCTTCAGACGCAACTTCCCGGGATCGAACTGGCCGACATCACCCTGCCGCTGAAGCTTCAGAAGGCGGTCAAGAGCGACTGGGAGCGCCAGCAGATCCGGACGGCTTCGGAGAAGGCCACGATCCTCTTCGACGAGATCGATCAACACCTGCGCGCGGGCATCACCGAACTCGAGCTCAGCGCCTCGGTCGAGCGGCGCCTACGCCTGCTGGGCCATGGCGGCACGATTCGCATCCGCCGCCCGGGCGCCGATCTCTCGATGCTCTATGCGGTCTCGGGCGACGGGGGCCTCTATCCGACCAATTTCGACGGCCCGGTCGGCGCCGAGGGGCTCTATCCCTTCTCCTCGCCCGGATCGGGTTGGAAGAGGATCGTGGCGGGCGAGACGGTCATGCTGGACATGGTGTTTGCCTACAACGGCTACCACACTGACAACGCGCGCACCTTCTTCGTGGGCGCTGCGCTGCCCGAGCGTGCCCGCGCGGCCCATCAAATGTGCCTGGATACGCTGGCCTACCTGGAAGCGCGCCTGCGCCCCGGCACCAACTGCGCCGAGCTCTTCCGCGAGACCCAGGCCTGGGTGGAGCAGCAGGGTGAACCGGAGGGGTTCATGGGGTTCGGCGACAATCGCGTCAAGTTCTTCGGCCACGGTGTGGGGCTCGAGCTCGACGAGTTCCCGATCCTGGCCGACCGGGTCGATCTCGATCTGGCGGCCGGCATGGTCGTGGCGGTCGAGCCGAAGGCCTTCCTGGCCGGCATCGGTCCGGTGGGACTCGAGAATACCTATGTGATCGGTGCGGATGGCTGTGAAAGTCTTTGCAGCAGCCGGCGCGAGATCGTGGTTGTGAAATAGGACCGCGGCACTATCAGGCTGAGCCGGCTCGCGACTCGGCTCGCGACTCCGCTCGCGAATCGGCTTGCGAGCCGGCTCGTGAATCGGCTCCCGAGTTGGATCCCGAGCCGGCTCCCGAGTCGGCCCGCGCGTCGGCCCGCGCGTCGGCCTCCTTCCCGGCGCCGGACTGCTCGCCGCGCTGAACCCCGGCGGGCGGTTCATGCACGCGCGGGAGCCGCACGGTGACGGTCGTGCCTTCGCCCTCCCGGCTGTCGATCTCGAGCTTGCCCCCGTGCAACTCGACGGCCTCCCTGGCGATCGAGAGCCCCAGGCCGGTGCCTTCCGACGTGTAATGCTTGGCGTTCGGCGCCCGGACGAACTCCAGCAGGATGTCCTCGATCATCGCCGCCGGAATGCCGATGCCCTCATCCGCGATCTCGACCGTGGCCGCCTGGTCATCGGCCGTCAGGCTCAGGCGCACGCGGCCCGGCGGCTCGGTGTACTTGAGCGCATTCTGAAGCAGGTTCTCGAACGCGTGCTGTAGATCCTCGGGCGAACCCCAGGCCAGGATCACCGGGGAGGCGAGGTGGGCGTCCAGCGTGACGCCCCGTCTTCTGGCGAAGGTGCTCAGTGATTCGCGCACCTTCTCGATCAGTTCGTCGAGCCGCAACTCCGCCAGCCAGGGCGTGCTCTGCTGGCCCTCGCGGATCTTGGCCAGGCCAAGCAGATCGTTGACGATCATCAGCAACCCATCGGTACGCGCGACGCAGCCGGCCAGCAGGCGCTGGCCGCGTTCGGAGGAAGGGTCCACGATGCCCCGCACGAGCACATCCAGGCTGGTCTTGACCGTCCCGAGCGGCGAGCGCAGCTGATGGGCCGACAGGCGCATGTAGTGCGACTTGCGTCGTTCGACATCCTTGATGTCCGCGAGGGCCTTCTCGAGTTGATAGGTCTTCTCGCCGAGCTTCATGGTCGCCTCGAGCAGGCGGATGCTGCCTTCCTTGAGCCGGACCGTCACCCGGCCGGTGAGAAACACGGTGCCGTAGATCGTGACCGCGATGGCCATGAAGAAGAGCCCGTCCACTCCGCCGGGAACGGTCACCGCCTCCAGGGAGGATGAGGCTTCGAACAGGCCGATCCTGGCGAGCGACGGTGCCAGCAGCAGTGCGACGCAGACGGCCGAGGCCACCAGATACATGGTCCGGTTGGGCAGCAGCGTGGTGCCCAGGGCCATGTGAAAGACGAAGAAGGGCAGGATCGGGCTGGCCAGGCCTCCGGTGAACTCGACGGCGAACATGAGGGCCAGCAGATCCAGCGAGATCTGCATCAGAGCGCGGCCCTGCAGATACGTCAAGGAGCGGCCGGCCAACCGACGATCGCGGAGGCGGACATGATAGTAGGTATTGTAGGCGCCGACGAAGAGAGCCACCAGGAAGAGCGAGGGCCACAACTGCGCAAGGCCGACCCGTGGGCCCAGAATCGCCGCCAGGGCCAACCCCGTGACGGCGATCCAGCGCAATCGCACGAACATGCGCAATCGCTCGTAGAGCTCGTGAGAAAGGACGAAGGCAAAGGAGACCTGCGTCATGCCTACTCCCCGGGCGCGTACTCCCGGATGACTTCGATGAGCGTGTCGGGATCGACCGGCTTCTCGAGATAATGATCATGCGGCGCCGCCTCGCTGTCCTCGACCACGAGACGGTACTTGTAGAGCTCATCCACCCCGGTCAGCATGATGATCTTGATGTGCGCCGTCTTGGGATCCGCCTTGATCGTGCGGGCCACGTCGTAGCCTTCCGAGATGTGATCCATCATGACGTCGAGCAGGATGACGTCGGGCGCATCGGCCGCCACCGCCGCGAGGGCCGCATTGCCGTTCTCGGCCGTGCGCACGTCGAAATGCGTTTCGAGCACCGCGCTCACCGCGTCGATGAAGACAGGATCGTCGTCTACCATCAGGACTTTCGTCTTCGCCATGGTTCCTCCTTGCCGCAGCCGATCCGGCGCGGCCGGCGCGGCCGGCGCGTGTGGGTCCGCGCGCGGCGCCGTGCTGGCAAATTCCCTATCGAACCTACGTTACAGCGAACTCGCGCACGTTGGCAAGGCGATCTTCGCCGAACCGCCCGGATCGGATCCGGGCGCCCTGCCCTGCCCCGCCTCGCCGGTGCGGCTGCGTTGTTGCACCTGTGCGGCTGCGTTGTTGCACCTGTGCTGCCAAAGCGCGTAGAATCCCTCTTTCGAGTATGATTCGCCGGCCGCCGATGCCGGCTTCTCCCCGCGGGTACAGATCGAACGCAAGGAGGAAGAGGTGGATCCACGCAACGCCGCGTTGGCGGATGTCCTGGTCAATTACTCGTGCGCCGTCAAGAAGGGTGAGAAACTCCTGGTCGAGACCAATGGCTTCGCGCCCCTGGAACTGGTCGAGCGGATTATCGAGGTGGCCACCAAGAAGGGCGCCTACGTCTACTACGACCTGCGTCACGACCGCCTCACCCGTTCCCTGCTCCTGAACGCCAATGAAGATCAGATCAAGGCCCAGAAGAAGTACGCGCTCTACCGGATGAAGGACATGGACTGCTACATCGGCGTCCGCGGGGGGGAGAACATCGCCGAGATGTCGGATGTTCCCTCGCAGAAGAGCGGCTGGTATGCGACCCACTACGGCAAACCGGTTCATCTGGGCGTGCGGGTTCCCAAGACGCGCTGGGTCGTGCTGCGCTATCCGAACAACTCGATGGCTCAGAGCGCCAACATGCCGCTCGAGCCCTTCAGCAACTTCTACTATGACGTTTGCACGATGAACTACCAGAAGATGTCGAAAGCCACCGATCCGCTCGTCAAGCTCATGAACAAGACCGATCAGGTGCATATCAAGGGCCCCGGGACGGATCTGCGCTTCTCGATCAAGGGCATCGGCAGCGTCAAGTGCGACGGACGGATGAACATTCCCGATGGGGAATGCTTCACGGCTCCGGTGCGCGACAGCGTCGAGGGCAGCGTGCGCTTCAATGCCGGCTCATTGCAGAACGGGATCGTGTTCGGCGACATCAGCCTCACCTTCGCCCGGGGCAAGGTCGTCGAGGCGGAGGCCGGTGCGAACAGTAAGGCCCTCAACGAGATCCTCGATCGTGACAAGGGCGCCCGCTACGTCGGTGAGTTCGCCCTGGGCTTCAATCCGTTCATCACCAACCCCATGCTCGACATCCTCTTTGACGAGAAGATCGCCGGATCGTTCCACATGGCCCTGGGCAATGCCTATGACGAGACGCCCAACGGGAACAAGTCCTCCCTGCACTGGGACCTGGTCTGCATCCAGACGCCCAAGAAGGGCGGGGGCGAGATCTGGTTCGATGGCACGCTGATCCGCAAGAACGGCACGTTTGTTCCGGCCGCGCTCAAGGGCCTGAATCCGGACAAACTCAAGTAGTACGAGTCGATTCGCCGAAGTTCGCGGCGCCGCCCGGCGGCGCCGCGTGTAGACGTCGATCTGTGTCGGTCGATCTGAATCAGTTCCTAGATGAGGAGCGTCGGGGAATGAATGCCAAACAGATGTCCTCTCGAACCGCTCGTCATGCGGTCCGTCATGCGGTCCGTCGTGCGGCCCGTCATGCGGTCCATCATGCGGTCCGTCGTGCGGTCCTGCTCGCGGTCCTGCTCGTTCTGACGGCGCCCTTGTGGGGTTCTGCCGCCCAGGCGCAGGCCGGTGACTTCATCATCGGCCTCTCGGTCAGTGACGCGCCGTCCGACGGCGGCAACTCGCTGGATGTGACCTGGTCGCCCGCGCCCCTGCCGATTCAGCCCCCGCTGGAAGGGATCGCATCGGCGCAGGATCTGTGGCTGCGGCTCGAGCGCCGCAGCGAGGAGGAACCGGAGTTCGTCGAGGTGGCGATCGTTCCCCTGCTCGATGGGGCCTTCCGCGAGCGGGGCCTGGTCAAGGACGTCTCCTACCAGTACCGCCTGGCTCTCGAGGCGGCGCCCGGCCAGGTGCTCTACAGCGAGATCAGCGCGCCGGTTGCACCGGCCGCCAACTTCTTCCGGCTCTTCCGCCTGAATGCGCTGGTGGCCATGATGCTCATGGGTGCGCTGGTCGTGGCCTACATCATGGCGGCCCGCCGCGGCGCCGACCTCTACATCCGGCGCATCGCCGGCCTGGACGCCATCGATGAGGCCGTCGGCCGCGCGACCGAGATGGGCCGCAAGATCCTCTTCGTGCCGGGGATCATCAGCATCAACGAGCCGCAGACCTTGGCCGCCCTGGGCATTCTGGGCTACGTCGCCAAGCTTACGGCCCGCTACGGTACCGGGCTCGAGGTGCCCAACGCCGATCCGCTGACGATGGCCGCGGCGCGGGAGATCGTGAAGCAGTCCTACCTCGAAGAGGGCGCTCCCGAGGGCTTCCAGGAGACCATGGTCAACTACATCACCCAGGATCAGTTCGCCTACGCCGGGGCGGTGAGCGGTATCATGGTGCGCGACCGTCCGGCGGCGGTATTCCTGCTCGGCTGGTTCGCGGCCGAATCGCTGCTTCTTTCGGAGACCGGCCAGAGCATCCAGGCGATTCAGATCGCGGGTACGGCGCAGGTCACCCAGCTTCCGTTCTTCGTCGCAGCCTGCGATTACACGATGCTGGGCGAGGAACTCTTCGCCGCCAGCGCCTACCTGTCCCGCGACCCGCTCATCCTGGGGTCGATCAAGGGGCAGGACATGATGAAGGCGGCGATCCTCGCGATGATCGTTATCGGTGTCGTCATGGCCACCTTCGGGGTGGATGACTTCGTCAACTGGTTTGCCGCCCTCTAGGCACCTAGGCACCGCGCGGGCACGCTGCGCCCTCACGGTGTGCCTTAGCAGAAGGGAAGGACGATGAAACGACAGGTTCCGATCATGTTGGCCATCGTGGCCAGTCTGCTTCCGGTGATCGCCTTCTTCCTGCCGGATCGGACGATCAACGACTGGTTCAACACCCGGCTCGATGAGTGGATGGTGATCATCGCCAGCTTCGCGCTGTTGCTGGGGATCATCAGCATGATCCAGGTCAACGTGGCCAAGGTGCGCCGGCGGCAGAAGGGCTGGATGTTCAGCGTGATCATTCTGCTGGCCTTCGCCATCATGGCCTCCTTCGGGGTCTTCGGCCGGCAGGGTGAACGCGAGGACGGCAGCCTCTATCCGTTCACCTGGGTCTTCCAGAACATGTATTCGCCGATGCAGGCCACCATGTTCTCTCTGCTCGCCTTCTACGTGGCCTCGGCCTCCTACCGCGCCTTCCGGGTGCGCAACGTGGAAGCCACGCTGCTCTTGATAGGCGCCCTGATCATCATGGTGGGCCGGATCCCGCTGGGGCAGGCGGTCATTCCCGCCGCGCCCGACGTGGCGGAATGGCTGATGAAGTTCCCGAACACGGCCGCCCAGCGCGGCATCATCATCGGAGCCGCCCTGGGGGCGGCGTCGATGTCGATTCGCGTGATGGTAGGCATCGAACGGCCGTACCTGGGCAAGAGCTAGGGAAGAGGAGGATCAGCGCGTCATGCAGTGGGCACAGAAGCTTCTGTTTGTGGACCGGCGGATCATCTTCATGCTGGTCTTTCTGGGGGCCATCATCCCGATCATCAAGCCGATCGGCCTCTTGGTAACCGTGTCGCCGCCGGTCAAATCGGTCTTCGATCGGGTCGAGGAGATGAAGGCGGGGGACTCGATCATCCTTTCCTTCGACTACGGCCCGTCCGACGGCCCCGAGCTCGATCCGATGGCCTACGCCATCATGCGCCATTGCATCCGCAAGGGCGTCAAGGTGATCGGTGTATCGCTCTTCCCGCTCGGCGGCGTGGAGATGGCCATCGCCTGCATGCGCCAGCTGGATGCCGACCTGGAGGCGCATGAGGGCATCGACTATGTGAACCTGGGCTACAAGGATGGCGGCCAGGCCGCCATGAAGCTGATGGGGGACAACATCAAGATCCTCTTTCCGACCGATGCCAGCGGTGTTCCGACCTCGGAGCTTCCCCTGATGGACAAGATCCGCGACTACCAGGACATCGAGCTGGTGATCTCGCTGGCCACCAGCATCATCGGTGAATGGTACATCAATCTGGTCAACGCCCAGTTCGGCGTCGATGTGGCCGTGGGAACCACGGCGGTCTCGGCGCCGAAGTATTACGCCTTCATGGAGGCCGGCCAGGCGATCGGTGTTCTCGGGGGGATGAAGGGCGCCTCGGAGTATGAGGAGCTGGTCGAACGGGCCTATCCGGATCTGGCGGGCCTGTCGCGCACGGCCACCGTGGGGATGGACGTCCAATCGATCGTCCACCTGGTGATCATCTTCTTCATTCTCTTCGGCAACCTGATGTATGTCCTCGTGGGCCGTACCAAGAAGGGGGCCAACTAATGGAACTGCAGCTTCCCGGAATCGGAACGTGGATCGCGGCCTTCTTGACCCTCTTCGTGTTCAGTTTCCTCTATCGGGACAACACGCTCTACCGGCTGGCCGAGAGCATCTTCGCCGGTGTCTCCTTCGGTTACTACGTGGGGCTGGCCAAGCTCAATACGCTGGAACCGAACCTGTTCCGGCCGTTGTTCGGCGACTTCAGCAATCACTGGTCCCTGATGATTCCGTTCGCGCTGGGGTTGATGCTTTACCTGCGCTACGTGCCCAAGCTGGCCTGGATCTCGAACTGGTCGCTGGCCGTCTACATCGGCTATTACATCGGGGTGAACCTGATCCAGCGGATTCACGGCGAGATCCTGCCGCAGGCCAAGGGCACGATGCTGCCCCTGGTCGGGGTGGGCTTTCAGCAGATGATCGGCAACCTGGTGATCATCGTGGG